>NZ_JBNCAQ010000053.1:0-61176 GCF_049808595.1 Streptomyces aurantiaciflavus
CCGGCGAGGACACCCACCCAAGGCGCGCGAGGCCCTGCTGACTCCGGCGAGGACACCCACCCAAGGGGCGCGCGAGGCCCTGCTGACTCCGGCGAGGACACCCACCCAAGGGGCGCGGGGAACTGCGCGACCAGCCACAACGAACCCGCACCCCGCGACGCACAGAACCCCCCTCCTCGGTCCCGCCCCCGCGAACCCTCACGGAGTGAGCTTCGTTCGCAACCCCTCCCCATCCGTCACCGGCATCTCGCAGACAAACCTCCGGCAGACATACGCAGTAGGCCCACCATCGACCAACTCACGCCCCTCGAGCAGCGGAAACTCACCACTGCCCGGCGTGCCGCAGGCAACCACCGCCCCCGGCGCGACCCCCAGCAGCGCGGTCCGATGCAGCGCACGCGTCCCGGGATCGTCGGCGGAAGGTCCGACGACGGCCACCTCACGCGGCCCGTCGAGCAGAGCCTCGGCCGCCGCGAGCCCCCACCCGATGAACCGCGGCACACGCGGCCCCAGCGCCTTCACGACCCCCAACGCCCGCTCCGCCGCGGAGCGGTGCGCCTCGGAGCCGGTGTGGGCGGCGTACGAGAGCAGCGCCCCCGCCGCGGCCGACCACCCGGAGGGCACCGCGTTGTCGGTCGGATCCTGCGGCCGGCGGATCAGCCGCTCCGCGTCCACGGCCGTGTCGTACAACGCCCCCGACTCGGGATCCACGAAGCGAGCCAGCACATGGTCGAGCAGGAACCCCGCGAACTCCAGCCACACCCCCTCTCCCGTCACGGAGGCCAGCGCCAGGAAGCCCTCGGCCACGTCGGCGTAGTCCTCCAACACCCCCGCGTTGGCCCCGACATGGCCGTCCTTGCTGGTGCGGGCCAGCCGCGCCCGGTCGTCGAGGTGCAGCCGGACGAGGAGGTCGGCGGCGGCGAGAGCCGCGTCGACCAGGTCGGGGCGGTCGAAGTAGGCGCCGGTCTCGGCGAGCGCGGCGATGGCGAGCCCGTTCCAGGCGGCGACGACCTTGTCGTCCCGGCCGGGAGCCGGGCGGGTCGCCCGCGCCTCGAGCAGCCGTTCCTTGATCGACGCGATCTTCTCGGCGTCGAACACGCCCTCGTCCTGCGGGAGTCGGAGCACGGAGGCCCCCTCCTCGAAGGTGCCCTCCGCGGTGACGCCGAAGTGGTGCGCGGCCAGCTCCGCGTCCTCGGCGCCGAGGACCTCGGTGAGCTGCGCGGGCGTCCAGACGTAGTACACGCCCTCGACGTGCTTCCCCGTTCCGTCGTCGCTGTCGGCGTCGAGCGCGGAGGCGAATCCGCCCTCGGCGGTGCGCAGTTCGCGCACCATGAAGTCGGCGGTCTCCAGCGCGACCCGCCGGGCCTGCTCGGACCCGGTGGCCCGCCACAGATGGGCGTACACCCGGCACAGCAGCGCGTTGTCGTACAGCATCTTCTCGAAGTGCGGCACGAGCCAGTCCCGGTCCACGGAGTAGCGGGCGAAGCCGCCCCCGAGCTGGTCGTAGATCCCGCCCCGGGCCATCCGCTCGCAGGTGTCCTGGGCCATCTGCAGCGCGCCCTCGGCCCCGGTGCGCGCGTGGTGACGCAGCAGGAACTCGACGACCATGGACGGCGGGAACTTCGGCGCCCCGCCGAACCCGCCGCGCTGCGCGTCGTACTCCCGGGTCAGCCCCAGCAGCGCCTGCGCGAGCTCGTGCTCCCCCGGCGCCACGCCGGCCCCGTAGGAGATCTCCCGCCCCGCCAGGTCCCGCACGATCTTCCCGGCGACCTCGGCGACCTCCTCGCGCCGGTCGCTCCACGCGTGCCGTACGCCCTCCAGCACCTGCCGGAAGGAGGGCATGCCGTGCCGGGGCGCGGGCGGGAAGTACGTGCCGAAGTAGAAGGGCTCGGCGTCCGGCGTGAGGAAGACGGTCATCGGCCAGCCGCCCTGACCGGTGGCGGCCTGGACGGCCTCCATGTACACGGCGTCGACGTCGGGACGTTCCTCCCGGTCGACCTTGACGCTGAGGAAGTGCTCGTTGAGGTAGTCGGCGGTCTCCTGGTCCTCGAAGGACTCGTGAGCCATCACATGGCACCAGTGGCAGCTCGAGTACCCGACGCTCAGCAGCACCGGCACCCCCCGCCTGCGCGCCTCCTCGAACGCCTCCGCCGACCAGGGCCACCAGTCGACCGGGTTGTCGGCGTGCTGGAGGAGGTAGGGGGAGGTCTCATGGGCCAGTCGGTTCGCCATGGGATCCATCCTGCCGCAGTACCCCGCCGGGCACGTGTCAGGCGTCCTGCCACCCGCCGTCGCCCCGGCGATCGGACCCCGTTCGCACCCTCGCGCCCGTGCGTCCGCCGCCGCACACTTGACCGGGACACGCTGTGGTCGCCAAAGGGGGACGTGACATGCGGAACAGCCATCGGGCGGAAGCCGAGCGGCTGTTGGAACGGGCCGTGGAGGAAGAGGTACGACGCTCGGGCGGCCGTACCGACCGGCAGGGGCTGACGACGCGGGCGCGGGGCGCACTGGACGCGATACTGCAGACCGCCGCCGAGGAGTACGAGGCGTACGCGCGGGCCGTGGACGAGACGGAGGCCGGCCGGCTCAGCTTCGGACAGCGGTACGCGCGCGAGGCCGGCGGCGGAGCTCCGCTGCTGGTGGCGGGCGTCGCGGCGGTGACGACCGCCGTCGCCGACCTGGCGCTGGGCACGGGCACGGGTACGGCGCTGGGGGCCGGCGTGGCCGTCGGGGTCGTCGGCGCGGCGACGACCGTCGTGAAAGTGGCCGGATCGCATCTGCCGGCCGCGCATCACCGCGCGGGTGAGGCCGGCCAGCCCGGCGGGCCGGAACAGCTGAGGCTGCAGTGGCTCACGGCGCTGGAGGTGCGCGGGATCCGTCCGTTCCTGGACCAGCAGCGGGTGTTGAGCGCGACGACGGGGCCGAAGAAGCCGGGGCCGCAGCTGCGCGGCGCGGACAAGAGCGCGGCGGCGCGCGGGCGGACGGTGCTGGAGCAGTCGTACGCCCAACTGCCCGAGCTGATCGGGCCGTTCGCGGGGCGGCGGCAGGAACTGGGGCGGATCCGGCAGTGGGTGCAGACGGCCCGGGCCAGTACGCAGACCCGGCCGACGGTGGTCGTCCTGCACGGGGCGCCGGGCAGTGGCCGCAGCGCGCTGGCGGTGCGGGCGGCGCACGAGCTGCGGGACCAGTTCCGGGGCGCGTGCGTGGTGGACCTGCGCGGGGACAGCGCGCGGGAGGCTCCGCTGTCCACCCGGGACGCGCTGCTGCATCTGCTGAACCGGCTCGGCGCGCCCCGCGAGCAGCTGCTCTTCCGTGAGCGTTCCTCCCCGGAACAGCAGGTCAAGCGGCTGACCGAGCTGTACCAGCAGCATCTGACGGGGCTGCCGGTGGCGGTGATCGTGGACGACGCCTGCGACGCCGAGCAGGTCGCCGCGCTCGTGCCCGAACGCTCCGACAGCCTGGTCCTGGTCACCGCGCGGAAGCCGCTGAACCTGCCGGCCGGCCTGTCCGCCTGGGTGCACGACCTGCCGGTGCGGCCCCTGGAGGCGGCAGGCGCGGAGGAGCTGCTGGGCGCGGCGGCGCAGGACGCCTCGGGCCCGTACGACGCCGAATCCGCCGACCGGATCACGCAGTTGTGCGGCGGGCTGCCGCTGGCGCTGCGGGTGGCGGGCTCCTCCCTGGGCCCGCGCTCCCCGCGCCGGCTGGCGTCGGACCTGGGGGCGTACGGCCCGGTGGACCCGGTCGAGCGCGCGCTGTGGCTGCGGTACACCGACCTGCCGGACGTCACCCGAAGGCTGCTGCGACGGCTGGCGCTGGCCGGGCGGGCCTCGCTCGGCGCGGCGGCCGCGGCGGCCCTGCTCGCGACCGACCGCACGGAGGCGACCCGTCATCTGACGGCCCTGGCGCAGGCGGGGCTCGTGGACCGGGTCCGCGGCGACCGATACCGCCTGCACGACCTGGTCCGCGCCTTCGCCCAGGCCCGCCTCGCCGACGAGGAGGACCCGGCCGACCGCACGGCCGCCCAGGAACGTCTCATCGTCAGCCACGCCGAGCTCGCCGACTCGGTGCTGCGCCTGGTCGACGGCAACATGTCGACGCGGTCGGACCGGTTCACCCCGCACGGCTTCACCTCCCTCGACGAGGCGCTGCGCTGGCTGGACGACGAGTCCGGCTTCATCACCGCCACCCTGCGGCAGGCGGAGGGCCTCGACCAGGCGGCCGTACTGAGCCTGCTGGGCGCCCTGTGCGACTACTGCCTGCTGCGCGGCGACCTCTACCGCCTCGGTGAGCTCAGCGAGCTCGCGCAGTCGGTCGGCCAGGACCTGCTGGTGCACTCCGTGCAGTGGCGTACGGGTATCGCGGCCCGCCAGCTGGGCGAGCTGGACAAGGCCCGCACGACGCTCAGTTCGGTGGTGGACCTCTATCTCCAGGCCCATCACGACGCGGGCGCGGCCCGTGCGCTGTGCTCGCTGGGCATCACCCTGCACCACCAGGGCAGTCTCGCGGAGGCGGCGGCGAAGCTGCGGGAGGCCCTGGACCTCCAGGCCGCGCCCGAGCTGGCGACGGACCGGGCGTGGACGATGCACGCGCTGGCGGCGGTGGAACGGGACCGGGCCAGGCTGGCGGAGGCCCTGGACCTGCTGACCCGCTCCCTGGTCCTGCACCGCGAGGGCGGCTCGGTGCACGGCGAGGCGTGGGCCCACTACCAGCTCGGCCAGTTGCACCTCCGCCGCGGTGACGTCCCCAGCGCGGATACCGACCTGCGCCGGGCCCTCGAGCTGTACGGCCGCACCCGTGACGGGCGCGGCGAGGCCTGGGCGCTCACCCAGCTGGCCCGCGCCCGCCTCATCGCCGGCGACCCGTCCCCGGCGGTGGACGGTCTGCGCGGCGCGGCCTCCCGCCACCGGGACAACGAGGACGCGCGCGGCGAGGCGTGGACGGTGTACTACCTGGGCCTCGCCCTGGAGGAGACGGGCGACCTCGACCGGGCGGTCCGTGAACTGGAACGCTCCAGATCCCTCTTCTCCCGCATGCGCGACGTCTACGGCCTGGCCTGCGCCCGCCACCACTCGGCCCGGGTGACGCGCGACCAACGCGCGGCGCAGACGGGGTCGCTGCGCAACTCGGGCTTCGCCCGCCAGCTCCTCATGGACGCCCGCGCCGACTTCCAGCGCATCGGCCTCGCCCACGGCGAGGCCTGGACCTGCCTGGAACTCGCGATCGTCGACGCGGGCAACGCCCGCATCCCCCAGGCCCTCGCCCTCTGTGACGAGGCGGCGGCCCTCTTCGCCTCCTACGGCGATCACCGCGGCGAGGACTGGGCCCGTTTCCTCCGTTGCACCCTGCTGCCGTACGCGGCCCCCGGCGGCGTCGAGGTCGGCACAGCGGTGGCCCAGGAGGAACTGACCCGGCTGGCCCGGTCCGCCCATCCGCTCCGGGACACCAGGCTCACGGAGTCCCTGGACGCGTACGCACTGCTGCTGGAGCGGGGGGTGCGCCTCGAGTCGGGCTGGCAGGCGTGGCGCCTGGGCATGGTGCCGGGGAGGCACGCACGGGAGGTGATGGGGGTGGCGGTGAAGGCCGAGGAGGAGTGAGGGCCGAGGAGGAGCGAAGGCCGAGGAGGAGCGAAGGCCGAGGAGGAGTGAGGGGCGCTCGGCCGCCGTACGCGCTGCGGCCCGCCCCCGGCTGCGTCGCCGCCCCGGACGACCTCATCGGCTCCGACCCGCCCGGCCGCCCACGCACCCGCGTCCGCGCCTTCGCCTGACGCATCTTCGCCGAGGGCGAGGCGGCTGCGCCGGGGCGGCGCGATGGGCGCGCACGGGGCGGAGCTCGGCCGGCTCGGGACCCCGGGCGGGGGTGCCGGGCCCCGCTCCGTCGGGCCGGCCACGGCGCCGCATGCCGGGCCTTTCCCGGACGGGCTCACGCCTTGCCGTCGGCGGGGGCGCGGCCGGAGCCGGTGCCCGGAGCCGCTCGGCGGGTGGCCGGGCTCAGCCCTTCGCCGGTGACGTCTTTCCCGTGGCGCCCTTGCCGGAGGCGCCCTCGCCGGAGGTGGCCGGGTCCTCCGGGGTCTCCTTGAAGTCGACCTTGCCCATGTGCTTGTTCATGGACTTCATCAGGCCCCACACCGCGATCGCCATCGCCGCGAAGACGATGAAGCCGAGGACGCCGGGGGTGACCTTGTCCTCGTCCACCTCCTTCGCGAGGGTGGCGAACTGGGTCACTGCCAGGTGCACGCTTGCGCTCATGTCAGGCATTGTCGCGGATGCCCGCAAAGAGGTCGTCCTCGGGGAGGGAGACATCGACCCGCGACTTCGCGAGCTCGTACTCCTCCGTCGGCCAGACCTCCTTCTGGACCTCCAGCGGCACCCGGAACCAGCCTCCGTCGGGGTCGATCTGCGTGGCGTGCGCGATCAGCGCCTTGTCGCGGATCTCGTAGAAGTCGGCGCACGGGATGTGCGTGGTGAGCGTGCGCTCCTTGATCCCGGACTCGTCCCAGCGCTTGAGCCATTCCCCGTAGGGGGATTCCAGGCCGCGGTCGAGCATCGCCTGGTGGAGCGCCTCGGTGCGCGGACGGTTGAAGCCCTGGTTGTAGTACAGCTTCAGCGGCCGGTACGCCGGGCCGAACTCGTCCTCCGGGTACTTCACGGTGTCGTCCGCGCCCTCGAAGGCCACCATCGAGATCTTGTGGGTCATGATGTGGTCGGGGTGCGGGTAGCCGCCGTTCTCGTCGTAGGTGGTGATCACCTGCGGGCGGAAGGAGCGGATCTGCTTCACCAGTTCCCCGGCGGCGGTGTCGACGTCCTCCAGGGCGAAGCAGCCCTCGGGCAGCGGCGGCAGCGGGTCGCCCTCGGGGAGGCCGGAGTCGACGAAGCCGAGCCACTCCTGCTTCACGCCGAGGATCTCCCGGGCCTCGTCCATCTCCCTCTTGCGTACCTCGTGGATGTGCTCCTCGATGTACTTGTCGCCCTGCAGCTTGGGGTTGAGGATGGAGCCGCGTTCCCCGCCTGTGCAGGTCACGACCAGCACGTCCACCCCCTCGGACACGTACTTCGCCATGGTGGCCGCGCCCTTGCTCGACTCGTCGTCGGGGTGCGCGTGGACAGCCATCAGTCGTAGCTGGTCAGTCAAGACTCAATCCTCGGTAAGTCGGCGCCCCCGTAGGCAGGGGTGCGATCGGCGGCTTCTATAGTGACCGAATCAGGGGGTCAATAATTCCGGAGCCGGGCTCCGGGAGCCCTTTCGGGACATTCGTCCCGTGCCCTGTCGAGAGGACGATCATGAGTACGGCGAGCACGCGGCCGCCCGAGGGCCGTTACGGCCGCTCCTCGGACGAGCGCGCCGACCGCACGCTCAAGCTCGTCGGCGCCGCCCTGGGCGCGGCCCTGCTCGCACTGGTGGGGTACTTCGCCTACCACTACGTCGGCCAGAACAAGATCAGCGGCGAGGTGATCTCCTTCGAGATCAGGGACGACGCGGTCCGTGTGCACCTGGAGGTCCGCAAGGACGCGGGCGCCGGCGGCTACTGCACGGTCCGCTCGCAGTCCGCGGACGGCGCCGAGGTGGGCCGCGCGGACTTCCGCTTCTCCGGCTCGGACACACGCATCGACAAGGTGGTCACGCTCCGTACGACGGCGAAGGGCACGACGGCCGAACTGCTCGGTTGTCATCCGGACTGACGCCGGGACCGTGTCCTCCGGAATGCGTAGGGCCTGACCTGCGTTGACGTAATTCTGGTGGCTTATGTCCTCCCCCTTCGGCCACTCAATTGTTAGGCTCGTGGTTTCGCCCATCCCTGGAGGAACATGCTTCCGGGTAGGGCGATGCTTTGTATTCCCAGCACCGACGAGGAGCACCCTGTGACCCAGACCAGCGAGAACGTCACCTGGCTGACCCAGGAGGCGTACAACAAGCTCAAGGATGAGCTTGAGTACCTTACTGGTCCTGCGCGCACGGAGATCGCCGCCAAGATCGCGGCCGCGCGCGAGGAGGGCGACCTGCGTGAGAACGGCGGGTACCACGCGGCCAAGGAGGAGCAGGGCAAGCAGGAGCTCCGTGTGCGCCAGCTGACCCAGCTCCTGGAGAACGCGAAGGTGGGCGAGGCCCCGGCGTCCGCGGACGGCGCGGTGGCACCCGGCATGGTCGTGACGATCGCCTTCGACGGTGACGAGGACGACACCCTGACCTTCCTGCTGGCTTCGCGCGAGTACGCGAGCTCCGACATCGAGACGTACTCGCCGCAGTCCCCGCTCGGCACCGGCGTGATCGGCCACAAGGTCGGCGAGGACGCGGAGTACGAGCTGCCGAACGGCAAGAAGGCCTCCGTGCGCATCCTCAAGGCCGAGCCCTACAACGGCTGACCGGCTCACTTCCGCTTGGAGGCCCCTGGCGCCCCCCGTGGCACCAGGGGCCTCGTCATGCGCGGGTGCCGCGGTCGCGCCGCGCGGGTCCGGTGGTGCTCACGCGGTGGCCGAGCGGTACTTGCGCACCGCCAGCGTGCGGAATATCAGGATGATCAGCACCGAGTAGATCAGTGAGGCCCAGACCGGGTGCTGCATGGGCCAGGCGTCGGAGGGTGACTGGCCGGGGTTGGCGAAGAGGACACGGCAGGCCTGGACCGTGGCGCTGAAGGGGTTCCACTCGGCGATGTGGCGCAGCCAGGGGGTCATGTTGCTGGTGTCCACGAACGCGTTCGAGATGAAGGTGACCGGAAAGAGCCAGATCAGTCCGCCGGAGGTGGCCGCCTCCGGGGTGCGCACGGACAGACCGATGAGGGCGCCGATCCAGGTGAAGGCGTAGCCGAGCAGGAGCAGCAGGCCGAAGGCGGCCAGGACGCGGCCGGCGTTCGTGTCGCCGTCGGAGCCGACGCGCCAGCCGACCAGCAGGGCGACGACGGCGAGGACGAGCAGGGTGAGGGCCGTCTGGACCAGGTCGGCGAGGGTGCGTCCGGTGAGGACCGCGCCACGGGCCATGGGCAGGGAGCGGAAGCGGTCGATGAGGCCCTTGTGCATGTCGTCGGCGATGCCCGCGCCGGCTCCGGCGGTGGCGAAGGTGACCGTCTGGGCGAAGATCCCCGCCATGAGGAAGTTCTTGTAGTCGGTGGCGCTGGTACTGCCGCCGATCTGCATCGATCCACCGAAGACGTAGGTGAACAGCACCACGAACATGATGGGCTGAATCAACCCGAATATGACCATTTCGGGAATCCTGGACATCCTGATCAGGTTGCGTTTTGCAACGACCAGGGAGTCCCGGACGGCCTGCCCGAAGGGGCGGGCGGGCGCCGCGCTGCGGACGGTGTCGGTGACGGCGCTCATGCCACGGCCTCCTTGCCGTTCTCGTCGTTCTTCGCCTCGGCCACGTGTCCCGTCAGGGACAGGAAGACGTCGTCCAAGGTGGGACGGCGCAGGCCGATGTCGTCGATCTCGATGCCGCGGGTGTCCAGCTCGCGGATGACCTCGGCGAGGAGCTTCGCACCGCCGGTCACGGGCACGGTGAGCTTGCGGGTGTGCTGCTCGACGGTGGTCTCGCCCTTGCCGAAGCCGGCCAGCACCTCCGCGGCCTCCGGGATGTGGTCGCGTTCGTGCACCACGACCTCCACGCGCTCACCGCCGGTGCGGGCCTTGAGCTGGTCGGAGGTGCCGCGCGCGATGACCCGGCCCTGGTCGACCACCGCGATGTCGTGCGCGAGGTGGTCGGCCTCCTCCAGGTACTGCGTGGTCAGCAGCAGGGTCGTACCGCCGGAGACGAGGCGCTTGATCACGTCCCACAGCAGTTGGCGGTTGCGCGGGTCGAGGCCGGTCGTCGGCTCGTCCATGAACATCACGGGCGGCGACACCACCAGCGCGGCCGCCAGGTCGAGGCGGCGGCGCATGCCGCCGGAGTAGGTCTTCGTCGTGCGGTCGGCGGCGTCCGTGAGGTCGAACTGCTCCAGCAGCTCGGCGGCCCGGGCCTTCGCCGCGGCGGCCCTCATCTGGTAGAGCTGCCCGACCATCTGAAGGTTCTCGCGGCCGGTCAGGTACTCGTCGACGGCGGCGAACTGACCGGACAGGCCGATCGAGCGCCGGACCTCGTTGGGATGCTTGAGCACGTCCATACCGGCGACCACGGCACGGCCGCGGTCGGGGCGCAGAAGGGTGGTCAGGCAGCGGACCGCGGTGGTCTTGCCCGCGCCGTTCGGCCCGAGCAGGCCGAGGACCGTGCCCTCGGGGACGTCGAGGTCGACGCCGTCCAGAGCCCTTACGTCACCGAAGGTCTTCACCAGGCCTTCGGCGTAGATGGCGCCTGGCATATGAGTCTCCACGTCGTTGGGGATGCGTCATTGAATTCGCCTGTGCTGTGCGTGGGGGGATTTCCTGCGACGGGTTTCGTCGGAGGTCGAATGCGTCGCGCGACACACCGTATCGCGATGTATCGCGTCTCTCAATGGACTTACTCGAACGAGTGACGAAGGGGGCCCTGACCTCAGCCGATGACGGTGTAGCCGGCCTCGCGCAGGGCCTGGCCGACCTCGAGGCAGTGCGCCGGACCCTTCGTCTCCAGGTGCAGCTCGACCTCCGCCTCCGTGAGCCCGAGCCGTGGGTCGGTCCGGACATGGCTCACGTCGAGGACATTAGCGTCGACCACTGACAACACCCCGAGAAGTGTGGCGAGGGCGCCCGGCCGGTCCGTCAGACGCAGCCGAACGGCCAGGTAGCGGCCCTGCGCGGCCATGCCGTGCCGCAGGACGCGCTGCATCAGCACCGGGTCGACGTTGCCGCCGGAGAGCACCGCCACGACCGGACCCTCGAAGGCGCCGGGCGCGCTCAGCAGGGCCGCGACCGGGCTCGCCCCGGCCGGCTCCACGACCAGCTTGGCCCGCTCCAGGCACAGCAGCAGCGCCGTGGACAGCGCGTCCTCCGTCACCGTGCGCACCTCGTCCACCAGGTCGCCGACGATCGCGAACGGCACGTCGCCGGGCCGGCCGACCCTGATGCCGTCGGCCATCGTCGCCGGATGGTCGATCGCCATCGGCCGCCCCGCCGCCAGCGAGGGGGGATACGCCGCCGCCCCCTCCGCCTGCACGCCGACGATCCGCACGTCCGGCCGCAGCGCCTTCACCGCGACCGCGATACCCGCCGCCAGACCCCCGCCGCCGATCCCGACGACGATCGTGCGCACCTCCGGGCACTGCTCAAGGATCTCCAGCCCGACCGTGCCCTGCCCCGCGATGACATCCGGATGGTCGAACGGGTGGATGAACACCGCACCGGTCTGCGCCGCGTACTCCTGCGCCGCCGCCAGCGTCTCGTCGACGACCTGCCCGTGCAAGCGAACCTCCGCGCCGTACTCCCGGGTCGCGCTGATCTTCGGCAGCGGGGCGCCCTTCGGCATGAACACCGTGGAGCGCACGCCCAGCAGCGACGACGCCAGCGCCACGCCCTGCGCGTGGTTGCCGGCGCTCGCGGCGACGACCCCGGCGGCGCGCTCCTCCGGCAGCAGCCCGGAGATCCGCACATACGCGCCGCGCAGCTTGAACGAACCCGTCCGCTGGAGGTTCTCGCACTTGAAGTGCACCGGCGCCCCGACGAGCTGGGACAGGTGCCTGCTGCCCTCCATCGCGGTCATCCGCGCCACACCCGAGAGCATCTTCTGGGCGCCGCGCACATCGTCGAGGGTGACGGGCCGCAAGGAGTCAGCCGTGCCGTAGCTCATGACTCAAGCATCGCAGTTCACAGGCGGAAACGACCGCAGCGACCAACCACCGAGACTGGTTTCCGCAGCGCCGGTACGGCCCGCCTTCCGGCCGCGTACCCTGTCCCCCAACCCAGCACCCCCTTCATGAAGTGAGCCCCCGGCCATGCCCACAACACCTGAAATGTCGATGGACATGACGACCGTCGGTGACACCGGTCTTCTCGACACGCTGCAGCACGAGGTCGCCGTCTTCGCGCGCCGTGCCGAACAGACCCGGCTCGGCGGCGTCGGGCAGGTGCGCAACTCCATGGACCGCGCCGCGTACCTGCTGCTCAACCGCCTCGACAAGGAAGGCCCGATGGGCGTCAAGGCGCTCGCCGCGAGCATGGGCATCGACTCGTCCACTGTCACCCGGCAGGTGGCTCCGCTCGTCGACACCGGCCTGGTCAAGCGCACCTCGCACCCCGAGGACGGGCGGGCCGTGGTGCTCCAGCTGTCCCCGCGCGGGATGTCCCGCCTGGAGGAAGTGCGCTCCTCCCGGCGGCAGTTGATGGCCGAACTGACCCACGACTGGGCGCCGGAGGAGCGTGAGGCGTTCTGCACGCTCCTCACCCGCTTCAACAGCGCGCTGTCCGCCCGCATGGCCGTCCAGGGCGTCCCCGGCGTCCCGGGTGCGGAGCCCGCCCCCGCTTCCTGACGTCCCGCGCGCGGGAAGCGATCCCGCGCGTGCGCGGCTCTTGACCGACGGCCCGCCCCTGGCCTCATATGAGACCGGGTCCCCGTTCGCCGCATGCGGCAGGGATCCGTTTCCAGGGGGTCGCCGGCAGGCGGGAGGCACGCGATGCGAGTACGGCATGCGGCCCAGGAGGCCCGTCGGGCCCGGGAGTTCGAGGCGTTCGTCGCCGGCGCGAGCGGCCGGCTGCTGCACGCCGCCACCCTGCTCACCGCGGAGGCACCGGACGACAACCCCCGCGCGCGGCGCCTCCTCACCCTGGTCCTCGCGCACACGTACGCGTGCTGGGACCGTCTCCGCGGCGAGGACCCCTACGACCACGCCCGACAGCACCTCGCCACCCGCTTCGCCCACGGCGCCTGGCACCAGTACGGCACCCTGACCCGCACCCGCCCCACCGGAGCCCTGGCCCCCCTCACCCCGCAGGAGCGTCTCATCCTGGTGCTCAGGCTCTACGAGGGCGTCGCCGAGGAACAGGTGGCGGCCCTTCTCGGTGTGCCGTCCGAACGCGTCCGCACGATCTGCGACCGCGCCACGGCGACAGTGCTGCATCCGCCACGGAAACGGCCGGCGGCCGTGGTGGGCGCCGAGGCGGCGACGTCATGAGGCGACCGGGCGGACAGGGTGACGGCGACGGCGTGAGGCCGTCCGTCGACGGGAGGTCCGGATGAACCGGCCCGAGCGGGAGGCCGCCGTACGGCAGATCATGGAGCGGGCGGTGCCGCGGGTGCCGCCGGAGCTGCACGCGGACGTCGTACGCCGTGGCAGCCGCATGCTGCGCCGGCGGACGCTCGCCCGGCGTCTGCTGTGGCTGCTGCTGTTCGCGGCCGTGGTCGGGTTCACCGTCTGGGCGATGACGGCCCAGCCGTGGGTGGAGCCGCCGTCGGAGACGACCCCACCCCTGACCGACTGGTGAGCCCCGGAGCCGCCTGAGCCCCTCGACCACCACCCCATGGGCTCCCTGAGCCCTGCCGGTAGCGGCCCGGTACTAGCCGAGGGCCTGCTGCAGGTCCTCGAGAAGGTCGTCGACGTTCTCGATGCCGACGGAGAGACGCACCAGGTCGGCCGGGACCTCCAGGGCCGAGCCGGCCGCGGACGCGTGCGTCATCCGCCCCGGGTGCTCGATCAGGGACTCGACGCCCCCCAGGGACTCGCCGAGGGTGAACACCTTGGCGCGGTTGCAGACCTCGACGGCCGCCTCCTCGCCGCCCGCCACCTGGAACGACACCATGCCGCCGAACGCCCGCATCTGCTTGGCGGCGACCTCGTGACCGGGGTGGTCCGGCAGGCCCGGGTACAGGACGCGCGTCACGCGCGCGTGCCGGGTCAGCATGTCGGCGACCTTCGTCGCGTTCTCGCTGTGCCGGTCCATCCGCACCGACAGCGTCTTCGTGCCGCGCAGCACCAGCCAGGAGTCGAACGGCCCGGCGACCGCGCCCATCGCGTTCTGGTGGTACGCCAGCTCCTCGCCGAGGTCCCGGTCGCTCACGATCAGCGCGCCGCCGACCACGTCCGAGTGACCGCCCATGTACTTGGTCAGCGAGTGCACGACGACGTCGGCGCCGAGCGCCAGCGGCTGCTGCAGATACGGCGTGGCGAAGGTGTTGTCGACGACGAGCCGGGCGCCCGCGTCCCGGGCGACCTGGGCGACGGCCGAGACGTCGGTGATGCCGAGGAGCGGGTTGGAGGGGGTCTCCACCCACACCGCCTTCGTCTTCGGGGTGATCGCGGCCCGTACGGCGGCCGGGTCGCTGGTGTCGGCGACCGACCACTCCACGCCCCACCGGGAGACGACCTTCGCGAACAGCCGGAACGTGCCGCCGTACGCGTCGTTCGGGATGACGACGTGGTCCCCGGGGCTGAGCAGCGTACGCAACAGGCAGTCCTCGGCCGCCAGTCCGGAAGCGAACGCGAGACCCCGGACGCCGCCCTCCAGGGCGGCCAGGTTCTCCTCCAGGGCGGTCCTCGTCGGGTTGGCGCTACGGCTGTACTCGTAACCGCCCCGCAGTCCGCCGACGCCGTCCTGCTTGTAGGTCGAGACCTGGTAGATCGGCGGGACGACCGCGCCGGTGAGGGGATCGGCGGTGTTGCCCGCGTGGATCGCCAGGGTCTCGAAGTGCTGACTGATGTGCCTGTCGCTCATGGGCATCGAGCGTAGTGCGCCGGAGGGGGAGGTGGGGGACGGCGGGCTGCCGGGCGCTCGCCGGACCCGCCGCGTCCGAGCCCCGACGGGACGTTTTTCCACAGGTGGGTGGAGGGGGTTGGCCAATTGTCGGCGGCGTCTGGAACCCTTGAGACATGGAGATTCTGTGGGTCCTGATGGCGCTGGTCATGCTCAGCTTCGTGCTGCTGCCGTTCCTGCGGCGCAGGCGCGGCATGATCGAGCAGGTCCCGGCGGGCCACCCGGACGCCGCGGACCCGGCGAACTACGGCTTCGTCCGCGAGGAGGAGCTGGACATCCGCATGCCCGGCCCCGACCAGGACCTGCTGGACGTCCTGGGCGTGGTGCAGCGCACGCAGGACTACCGGGCGGCCCAGCAGCTCCTGGCCGGTACGGAGACGGAGGGCGAGGTGCGCTGGCAGCGCGTGCAGGCCTTCGCCGGCGCCGCGGCGCTGGAGCTGCAGCAGCGGCCGGGCGGGGTCGGTGAGACGCCCGGCGGGCAGTGGCTGCGGGTGTGGCGGGCCGAGGCGCCCAAGGACGCGGGCGGCGCGGCGGTGCACGCCGAGTTCCTGGTGCAGCAGGCGTGGCGGACGTCCACGCCGGGCGCGGACGACTTCCGGATCATCATGGAGGAGGCGAGGGACGCCTGCGGCCAGGCGGCGCTGCTCGCCCCCGGTGACCCGATCCCGTACATCGTCGAACTGTCGGTGGCCCGCGGCCTGGACTACTCGCAGGCGGAGTTCGAGCAGCTCTGGCTGAGGATCCTGGACCGTGCCCCGGCGCACATGGGCGCGCATCTGGCGGCCCTGCACTACTGGTGCGAGAAGTGGCACGGCTCGCGGGAGACGGCGATGGAGTTCGCGGAGGCCGCGGCGGCCAGAGCCCCCCAGGGTTCCCTCCTGGCGGCGATGCCCCTCTTCGCGGTGTTCGAGCACCTGCCCGAGGTGAACCTGGTCAGCGGCTTCTACCAGAGCGAGGTCGTGAAGAAGGCGATCCACGGCGCGCTGTTCGCCGTGCACGCAGCCCGCTCCGACGATCCGATGCTGGCGCACGTGCGCCATCTCCTCGTCTTCTTCCTGGTGCGCGCCGAGCGCTGGTCGGAGGCCATGAGCCAGCTGATACACGTCGACGGCCACGTGGGCGCGCTGCCGTGGACGCTGTCCCCGGACCCGGCCGCGGAGTTCGCCGTGTACCGGGCGCTGGCGGTGGCGGGCTACGAGGCGAACGGCGGGAGCCCGGCGACGCTGCCGCACTGAGTCCGGGCCGGAGCCCGCGGGACGCCCCGCACGTTGACGTCCGCGGACCCCCGATCGGAGCCCGCGGGCGGGTACTGCGGGCCCACCGGCGTCGTCACGACCGGCGGCTGAGCGGGGTCGCCGGGGCGTCCCCCCTTACCGGGCTGTGTCCCGCCACCGGCGCCCCTGGTCCGCAGCGGGCGACAACCGTCCCGCATGCGCGACCGCAGCCCGGCTGCGGTGCCTGGGCCGGTCCGTCCCCGCCCGCCGCCCAGCCGCCTCGCGGTCAGCGCTCCGTGCGGGCGGGCAGCCGCCATCCCGGGCGCGGGAAGTGGCAGGTGTAGCCGTCCGGGTAACGCTGGAGGTAGTCCTGGTGCTCGGGCTCGGCCTCCCAGAAGGGGCCGACCGGCTCCACCTCGGTGACGACCTTGCCCGGCCAGAGTCCGGAGGCGTCCACATCGGCGATCGTGTCCTCGGCGATCCGCTTCTGCTCGTCGTCCACGTAGTAGATCGCCGAACGGTAGCTGAGGCCGATGTCGTTGCCCTGGCGATTCTTGGTGCTCGGGTCGTGGATCTGGAAGAAGAACTCCAGGATCGCGCGGTAGTCGGTCTTCTCGGGGTCGAAAAGGATCTCGATGGCCTCCGCGTGCGTGCCGTGGTTGCGGTACGTCGCGTTCGGCACGTCACCCCCGGTGTATCCGACCCGGGTCGCCGTCACGCCCGGAAGGTGGCGGATCAGCTCCTCCATCCCCCAGAAGCATCCGCCCGCCAGCACGGCCCTCTGCGTCTGCGCAGCCATTACGGCCCCTCCAATTTCTGTCAGCTCGGTCGCTCGGACTGCCCGGCTCGCACACCACCGGCATCCCCTGCCCGCTCTCCTCAACGCGCGAGGGTTCCAAGCCATTCCGTGCCCGCCCGCTGCTGCCCGGGGACGGCGTCGCGGACCCCGTCGAGTCCGCCGTCCCCCGCCCGCGTCGAACGACCCCCGCGCGGCGCAGGGCGCCTCAGGCTGACGGCGCCTGGGACTCCGCGCCCGCCCGGGTGGCGTCGGCGCCCCAGTGCGCGAGCAGGCGCAGCGCCTCCGCCGAAGGCGACCCCGGATCCGCGTGGTACGTCACCATCGACTGCTCACCCTCGCCCAGCAGCCGGAACCCCTCGAAGTTCAGCGACAGCTCCCCCACCAGCGGATGATTCATCCGCTTCACGCCGTGGCTCTTCTCCTTGACGTCGTGGGTGGCCCACAGCCGCCGGAAGTCCTCGCTCTTCACGGACAGCTCACCGACCAGCGCGGACAGCCGGGGATCGTCCGGATAGCACCCGGCGTCCATCCGCAGCGCGCACACGATGTCGATCGCCTTCTGCTCCCAGTCCACGAACAGCTCGCGGTAGTCGGGCCGCAGGAACACCAGCCGGGCCCAGTTGCGCTCGGCGACGGGCAGTTCGCCCCAGTCCCCGAAGAGGGCCGCGGCCATCCGGTTCCACGCGAGGATCTCCGCGCGCCGCCCCACGATGTACGCGGGCACCCCGTCCAGCTGGTCCAGCAGCTGCCGCAGCGCGACCCGCGTCTGCTGGGTCCGCACCGCCGGCTTCTTCTTGTGCTTGGGCTTCGCGAGATGGCTGAGGTGGGCGTGCTCGGCGTCGGTCAGCCGCAGGGCGCGGGCGATGGAGTCCAGCACCTCCGCCGAGACGTTCCGCCCGTTGCCCTGCTCCAGGCGCGTGTAGTACGCCACCGACACCCCGGCCAGCTGCGCCAGCTCCTCGCGTCGCAGCCCCGGCACCCGGCGGTGCCGCCCGAAGTCCGGCAGCCCCACGTCCTCCGGCTTGAGCCGGGCCCGCCGGGTGCGCAGGAACTCGCTGAGCTCGGCACGCCGGTCCAGGCCCCCGCCGGGCTCCGGCACGGGTTCGGGCTGTTCGTCCATGCGTCCAGTATTCACGGTCGTACGCACGCGATCCTGACCCCGCCAGTGGTAGGCACGGCGGTCGTAGGCACAGCTGAGGCCTGGGTGGCGAGCGGTCGGTGCGGCAGGCTGGTCGCCGTGCCCGGTCCGAAGGCAGACCGGGCGTACGACCTGCTAGGAGATCCCTGCATGACCACTGGCACGACCACCGTTGCCGCGTACGCCGCTCCCGCTGCCAAGGCGCCGCTGGAGCGCACCACGATCGAGCGCCGCGCGGTCGGCGAGTTCGACGTGCTGATCGACATCAAGTTCGCCGGTATCTGCCACTCCGACATCCACCAGGCCCGGGAGGGCTGGGGCGAGGCGATCTTCCCGATGGTGCCCGGCCACGAGATAGCCGGCGTCGTCTCGGAGGTCGGCCCCGGTGTGACCAAGTTCGCCGTCGGCGACCACGTGGGCGTCGGCTGCTTCGTCGACTCCTGCCGGGAGTGCGACAACTGCAAGGCCGGCCAGGAGCAGTACTGCACCGGCGGCGGCGTGTCCACCTACAACGGCCTCGACAAGAACGGCCGGCCGACCTACGGCGGCTACTCGGAGAAGATCGTCGTCGACGAGAACTACGTCCTCCGCATCCCCGACGGGCTGTCGCTGGACGTCGCCGCGCCGCTGCTGTGCGCCGGCATCACCCTCTACTCCCCGCTGAAGCGCTGGAACGCCGGCCCCGGCAAGAAGGTCGCGATCCTCGGTCTGGGCGGCCTCGGCCACATGGGCGTGAAGATCGCGCACGCGCTCGGCGCCGAGGTGACCGTGCTGTCGCAGTCCCTGCGCAAGAAGGACGACGGCCTGAAGCTGGGCGCCGACCACTACTACGCCACCAGCGACCCGAAGACCTTCGAGGAGCTGGCCGGCACGTTCGACCTGATCGTGTCCACGGTGTCCGCCCCGCTGGACTTCAACGCCTACCTGTCGCTGCTGAAGACGGAGGGCGCGCTGGTGAACGTCGGCGCCCCCGAGGAGCCGATCTCCCTCAACCTCTTCTCGGTGATCGGCGGCGGCAAGACCCTCGCCGGTTCCATGATCGGCAGCATCGCGCAGACGCAGGAGATGCTGGACTTCTGCGCCGGGCACGGCTTCGGCGCGGAGATCGAGCTGATCAGCGCGTCCGAGATCAACGATGCGTACGAGCGGGTGCTGAGCAGCGATGTGCGGTACCGGTTCGTGATCGACACGGCGACGATCTGACGGCCCGCCGAAGGCCGGTGAGCTCGCCGAAGGCCGGTGAGAACGACCCCTTTTCGACCGTGTGACCGGCCTGCTCAAGGGCCCCGGCAGCGCGCCGGGGCCCTTGGGCGTGCGGGGCGGCCTCAGACGGCGGAGAAGGACTCGCCGGGCCCGTAGGACCGCACGAGGGCCCCGCCACCGGGCGCGGGACGTACGGAGTGGGCGCGTCCCCGCCCGGCGACATGGGCACGTCCCTCAGCCGTGACCCGTACGACCGTGTGCTCGTCGACGGCGACCCCGTGCGCCGACCGCCCGTCCGCCACCAGGGCGACCAGCCGCGGCAGCGTCCCCCACTGCGCCGCGTGCACATCCACCCCGAACGGCACCAGCCCGAGCCCCGGCCGTACCTCGATCTCCTCCAGGTCCTCGGCGGTGTCCGGCGGACACACCACGACCCCGTCCGACAGCCACCCCCCGACCACGGAGTCCCGGGCCGCGACGGCGGCCCCGGCGGAGTAACCGGCGTACGGAAGACCGCGCTCGGCGAGCAGCCCGGCCAGTTGCTCCCGGCATCCGGCGAACGCCTCCTGATAGGCCGGCGTCAGCCCGCCGCACACGAAGAGCCCGTCCACGTCCTCGGCCAGCGCCTCCACCTCGAACGGCTGCCCGATGGGCAGCAGCAACGGCACCGGCGTACAGTCACCGGCCTGCCGCAGCACCGCGTCGTACTCAGCGAACTGCTTGGCGCCGTCGCCCTCGTCTACGAGGACGCAGAGGATGCGGGGCACGGCCGCGGAAGCGGCCCGCAGGAACGGCCCGAAGACGGCTTCGGCGGTGGCCTCGTCCCGGCCACCGCCGATCAGGAACACATCACCGCTGCTGTTGTCGTTGTCGTGGCTGGGCACGCGCGCTTCCCCCCGGTCGGTCGGACTGTTCGAGTCAGTAACTCACGAACGGGCCGCTTTCGCCGGAGCATTTTCCACCGGGGCGTTCTCGGCGCGACGGGCTGCGACCGCGGACCGGTCGGCGGCCGGCAGGGCGGCAGTGGGCGCTGCCGCCCTGCCGGGCCTTCCCGGTCGTGGGCGTCGCCCTGCGGCCGGGCGCGGTGCGGCTGGTCAGTTGACGCAGCCGGGGACGGCTCCGGAGGGCCGGCAGTTGTTGGGGGTGTTGCCGGTGACGGCGCCGCCCACCAGGGTGACCGTGCTGCCGGGGTTCTCGTAGATGCCGCCGGCTTCGAGCACGGCGCTGTTGCCCGCCACGAAGGTCTGCGTAAGGGTCGCCGTGCCCGTGCCGTTGTAGAGGCCGCCGCCCTGGGAGCCCGCGGCGGTGACCTTGTTGCTCGAGAGGGTGGAGGAAGTGACGTTGAGCGTGGCGTAGTTGCGGATTCCGCCGCCCTCGTTGTCCGCGGTGTTCCCGCTGATGGCGCTGAGGTTGACGGTCATGGAGCCGGTGAGGTTGAAGAGGCCGCCGCCGATGCCGGCGGTGTTCTTCTGCACGACGCTGCTGCTGATCGTCGCGGTGCCGGTGTTGTAGACGCCGCCCCCCACGCCTCCCATGAGCGGGGCGGAGTTGTTCCGCACGACGCTGGACTGCAGGACCAGGGTGCCGAGATTGTGGATGCCGCTGCCGTGGTCGGCCTTGTTGTCCGACACGACGCTGGAGCGGGCCGTGACGCTGCCGCCGAGGTTGTAGACGCCGCCGCCGCCGAAGGAGGCGACGTTGTCTCTGACGACGCTGCTGGAGATCGTGGTGCTGCTGCCGGTGAGGGAAGCGATGGCGCCGCCCTCCTGAGCGCTGTTGCCGGAAAGGACGCTGTTGTTGACGGCCAGGACGCGGCCGGCGTCGACCAGGACGGCACCGCCGTCCTCGCTGCCCAGGTCGGCGGGGTTGCCACCCCGCAGGGTGACCTTGTTGAGGGTGAGCTCGCCGTCCGTGCCGCCGACCTCGAAGAGGCGGAACTTCGGGGCGCCGGCCGCGGCGGCGCGTTCGATGACGGAGTTGGAGCCGTTGATGATGATGGGCTCGGTGATCACCGGTAGCCCGTTCGGTCCACTGTCGCCGACGGGGGACTGGGCCGTATCGAGGGAGTAGACGCAGTTCGGGGCGAGGTCGATGGTGCCGCCACCGGCCAGGTTGGCCGCGTTGATGGCGGCCACGAGGGCCGCCTCGTCACACATGATCGGTGCGGCGTGGGCGGGGGCGGGGATCGTGGCGAGGCCGAGGGCCAGTCCGGCGGCCGCGAGCGTGCTGCCCGCCTTGGGTGCGAATCGCACGGGAGACTCCTTGTTCCGTGGGGGCCCGGTTGGATCCCCGCTGTGATCAGGATCTCCAGCGCGCGCGGTTCCGCCCTCCGGGACGAGCCAGGGGGGTGAACGCCGGTCTTCGTGCTGTGGCGTCAGAAACCTTGGGCGGGAGGTTCGGTGGCCGCGGGCGCCTCGGCGTCGCGGGCGCCCGCGGTGTCGTCCGGGGACGATGCGATCCGTCCGGCGTCACGAGGCTGGAGCAGCGCCCGCCCACGGTGCGGCTAGTGCCGGGCGCGGAGTCTCAGGCACTCCGCCCGACAGGTGCCCCGTGCCGGCGCGGGCCTCGTTCCGGGGGCTGCCGCCGCCAGACCCCCGCTTCTGCCCTGAACAGGCCTCGTCCCCGGTCGCCGGACGGGCTGCTTGTCCCCTGCCCTCGCGCGGAGAGCAGCGCCGACGGTCCGATGTACGCCCCCTCGTCACCAGCCACCGTCGGGCCGACCGCATCAGCCGGCCCCAGGCCTGAGCAGCAACCGTCCCGTCAGCCCTGGTACGGCGGCGCCATCCCCCACCCCCACTTCGGCACCGGCTGTTCCGCCGGCGGCTTCGCGTCCGGGCCCGAGAAGTACACGGCGAGACGGGTGCCCCACTCGACGTACGCGAGGAAGGCCGAGCGGAACTCCGCGTCCGTGGGGAAGCCGGCCTCGTGGGCCGCGTCCTGGATGAGCTCGACCCAGCGGCGGCGCTGGGGCTCGGTGATGCCGCGGCCGAAGTGCTTGGCGACCATGTGGCTGTGGCCGCCCTGGGTCGCGGAGTAGGCCTCGGGTCCGCCGAAGACCTCCGCGAGCCAGAGGGCGACATGCGCTGCGTGCTCGGGGGCGAGGCCCGCGAAGACCGGGGCCAGGAGGTCGTCGTCGAGCACCTTGGCGTAGAAGACCTCCGTCAGGCGGGAGAAGGCCTCGGCGCCGCCCGCCCACTCGTACAGGGTGGGCACGGCGGAGCCCCGGCCGCGCACGGACGTGGGCTTGTAGTGGCGCATCTCCTCGATGTCGCCGACGTACGGTCGGATCTCCGCGAGGAAGGCCGGGAACAGGTCGGAGGTGCGGAAGCCCTGGAGGTGGTCCTCGGTGGACGTCCAGGTGATGCGCAGGACGAAGTGTGCGAAGTCCTCCTCGCAGCGGGTGAGTTCGTAGTCGACGCAGTGGGGTGAGGCCGCCAGGTGGGGTGCGGCGCGGGTGTAGGCGGCGAGGAACTCCGCGGAGCGCTCTTCGGGGATGCGGTACCGGATGTACTCGATGACTGTGCTGGCTGTCTCGGCGGTCATGGGATCACGCAAGCACAACGGGACGGTGGAGGCTGCCCCTCCGGCGTCGCGTTCGCTCAGCGCTCAGCGGGAGGCTTTTTGGACCTGTCCAAGCCGCTCGCTTTGGCCCTGTCGAGTGGGCCATGGGCCCGGCAGGGTGAGGGCCGGCACGTGCGTCGAGCTTCCCGGAGGTTTCCTTGAGCATCGCGTTCCTGTTGACCGCCCTGGTCGTGGCGGTCACCCCCGGCACCGGGGTGGTGTACACCCTCGCCGCCGGGCTGGCCCACGGCCGCCGGGCGAGCGTGGTCGCCGCCTTCGGCTGCACCCTCGGGATCGTGCCGCACCTGGCGGCCACGATCACCGGCCTCGCCGCGCTGCTGCACACCAGCGCGGTCGCCTACGAGACGGTGAAGTACCTGGGCGTCGGCTATCTGCTGTACATGGCCTGGGCCGTGGTGCGGGAGAAGGGGGCCCTGGCCGTGGAGGGGGCCGGGGAGCGGTCCGCGGCCCGGGTGATCGGCTCCGCGGTGCTGGTCAACCTGCTCAACCCGAAGCTCACGATCTTCTTCGTCGCCTTCCTGCCGCAGTTCGTCCCCGCCGGGGAGTCCGGCTCCGGCTCCGTCGGCGCGATGCTGCGGCTCGGGGCCGTCTTCATGGCGCTCACCTTCGTCGTGTTCGCCGCCTACGGGTGGTGCGCCGCCGCCGTACGCGACCGGCTGCTGGCCCGGCCCGGGGTGATGACCGGGGTGCGCCGGGTGTTCGCCGCCTGCTTCGTGGGACTGAGCGCGCGGCTGGCGGTGGCGTGAGCATGCGGTTCCGGCACGCGGACGCCGTCCGCTCCGACCACCCCGGCCTCACGGCCGGCGCCCTGTACGCCACCGGCGTCGACGCCTCCGCCGACGTCGGCCCGCGTGTAGCCGAGTACACCGCCCGCGCCCTGGAGCGGCTGGCGGCCGGCAGCGAGAGCGGGTTCCCCGAAGTGCTGGCCTGGCGGCGGGCGTTCACCCGGATGGGGCTCCGGCCGACGCAGTACCGGTGTGCCTCGGAGTCGCTGCTGCGGCGGCTGCGGAAGGAGGGGAGCCTGCCGCGCATCCATCCGGTGGTCGACCTGTGCAACGCGATCTCCGCCGCGTACGCCGTCCCGGTGGCGGCCCTCGACGCCGACCGCATCGCCGGTCCGCTGCTGGAGGTGCGCCCCGCGCGCGGCGACGAGGAGTACACGGCCTTCGGCGGCGGCGTCGAGCATCCCGCGCCCGGCGAGGTGATCTTCGCCGACTCGGCCGGACGCTCCCATGCCCGCCGCTGGACCAACCGGCAGAGCGGCCACTCCGCGGTCGGCGCGGACACCCGTCGGATCCTCGTGGTGGCGGAGGCCCTGCACGACGGCGGTGGGCAGACCGTGCCGGAGCTGTTGAAGACCGTCGCCGAGGAGCTGGCCGCGCACTGGCCGGCCGAGCCCACGACCACCGTCCTCTCCTCCGCCGCGCCGGAGTTCGTCTGGCCGGACGGCGGACAGGGGCCCGGGTGACCCGTGGCAGCATGGGCCGGGTGACCGAGAGGGAACAGGCGGCGGGCGTCGGATCCCCGGCCCACGGGTCGGACTTCCTGCAGCTCGACGCCGATGACGCGCCTCCCGGCGGCAAGGCGGACTGGCTGGTGCGGCAGCTGCGGCGGGCGATGGCCGACGGCCGGCTGACGGTGGGCAGCAGGCTGCCGCCGACCCGGGTGCTCGCCGCCGAACTGCGCGTCTCCCGCGGGGTGGTCGCCGAGGCGTACCGGCGGCTGACCGAGGACGGCCATGTCGAAGGGCGCCGGCGCGGCGGAACGGTCGTGGTCGCGGTCTCCCCCGCCGCGCCGCCCGTGCCGGCCGCACAAGGCCCCGCCGTGACGGGCGCGCCGTTCCTCGGGCGACCGGGCGCCGACGTCTTCGACGCGCTGCGCGCCGCCCCCGCCCGTATCGACTTCACGCCCGGCCGGCCCGACCTCACCGCCTTCCCCCGCTCGGCCTGGCTGCGCGCGGAACGGGCCGTGCTCTCCGAGCTGTCCGCCGAGCACCTCGGCTACGGCGATCCGCACGGCGCCCCGGAGCTGCGCCGCGCCCTCACCGGCTGGCTGGCACGCGGTCGCGGCATCCGCGTGGAGCCGGACGAGGTCCTCGTCGTCGCCGGCACCGCACAGGCCCTCACCCTGCTGCACCCGGTCCTGCGGGCCGAGGGCGTCGACGCCGTCGCCGTCGAGGACCCCGGCTCGCTCGGCAGCCGGCAGCACCTGGAGAACGGCGGCCTGGCCACCCCGCCGGTGCCGGTCGACGAGGAAGGCGTACGGGTGGACGCGCTGCGCGCCACCGGCGCCCGCGCGGTGCTGCTCACGCCCGCCCACCAGTTCCCCACCGGCGTGGTGACCAGCGGCGAGCGCCGCCGGGAACTGCTGGGCTGGGCGGCGGACGGCGGCCTGATCATCGAGGACGACTACGACGCCGAACACCGCTACGACCGGCCGCCGGTGCCCGCGCTGCGCGCCCTCCTCGACGACCAGGTCTGCTACCTGGGCAGCGTGTCCAAACTGCTCGCGCCCGCGCTGCGGATCGGCTGGGTGGTGCCGCCGCGCCGCCACCGGGACGCGCTGGTCGACGCGAAACGCTTCACCGACCTCGGCAACGCGGTGCTGCCGCAACTCGTCCTCGCCCGGCTGATGGAGTCCGGCGGCCTGGAGCGGCATCTGCGGATGCTGCGCGGCCGTCACCGGCGCCGCCGCGACGCGATGATCCACGCCCTCGCCGAACGACTGCCGGGCGCGGTGGTGCACGGCGCGGCGGCCGGCCTGCACCTCACGGTCACCTACGCGCCCGACGTCCCGGACACCGAGCTGGCCGCCGCCGCGCTCGCCCGGGGCGTGAAGTGCCAGCCGCTGTCCTGGCACCGCCAACTCCCCGGCCGCCCCGGCCTCGTCCTCGGCTACGCGGCCACCCCGGCCGGCGTCATCCCCGAAGGAGTCGCGGCCCTCGGCGAGGCACTACGCGAACTGACCTGACCCGGGATGACCTGACCCCCCGGACAGGCCTGACCCGCACCGGCCCGAAGCCCGCCGAGCCGACCCGCGCCGCCCCGCCGCACCGCCCACACAGCCCTCCCCCTCACCGGCCCGTGCGGGACGGCTGGACAGACCCGGGGTCCGTCAGGAGACGGCGTTCTCCTTCACCGTGATCTTGCCCTTGCGGATCGTCGCCAGCCGCTGGGCCTTCTTCGCGATCGAGGAGTCGTGGGTGACCATGATGAAAGTCAGCCCGTGCTCCTTCCACAGCGTCTCGAGCACGTCCATGATCTCGTCGCGCATGGACTCGTCGAGGTTGCCGGTGGGCTCGTCGGCGAGCAGCACCTTGGGCCGCTTCACCAGCGCGCGGGCGATGGCCACGCGCTGCTGCTGGCCTCCGGACATCTCACCGGGCAGATGCCCGAGCCGTTCGCCGAGCCCTACGGAGGTCAGCGCCTCGGCGGCCCGTTCGCGCCGCTCCTTCGCGCTCACGCCCAGGGGGACGAGAGCGGTCTCCACGTTCTCCTGCGCGGTGAGCGTCGGGATGAGGTTGAAGGCCTGGAAGACGAAGCCGATGTTCTGGCTGCGCACCTGCGTCAGCTTGGCCTCGGACAGCTTGGCGAGGTCGACGCCGTCGAGCACGACCTCGCCCTCGGAGGGCCGGTCGAGCCCGCCGAGCATCTGCAGCAGGGTGGACTTGCCGCCGCCGGTGGGGCCCTGGATGACGAGCCGGTCCCCGTCCGGGATGGTCAGATCGACGCCGTCGAGGGCGTGGACGGTCTCCTTGCCGCGGGTGTAGCGCTTGGTGACGTCTCTGAGTTCGTACATGGGTCAACTCCTGGGTGTGGTCGGGGCGTCGGGGTGTCGGCGTCGGTCACTCGACGCGCCTCAGCGCGTCCGCCGGCCGCAGTCGGGAAGCCCGCCAGCCGCCGAACGCCCCCGCGATCAGCCCACCGGCCACGGCGAGGCCGACGGCGATCGCCACGGTCGTCACACTCACGGGCGCGGTCAGCACGACGTCCAGCGTCTTCGCGGCCTGCCGCCCGGGGCCGCCGAAGCCCCCGCCGCCGGGACCGCCCTGGCCGCCACCGCCACCGCCGCCCAACTGGGCCTGCAGCGTGGGGCTGATCGCCGTCACGGCATACGCTCCCGCCAGACCGAGCGCGATGCCCAGCGCTCCGCCCAGCAGTCCGTTGACCATGGCCTCCCCGACCACCTGCCGGGTGACCCGTCCGGACTTCCAGCCGAGTGCCTTCAGCGTGCCGAACTCCCGCACCCGTCGCGACACCGCGGAGGAGGTGAGCAGCCCGGCGACGAGGAACGCGGCGATCAGCACCGCGATGGACAGCCACTTGCCGACGCTGGTGGCGAGCGAGGACGCCGTCGACAGGGAGCCGGACACCGTGTCCGCGAGGTCGGCCGACGTCGTCACCGTCGTCCCCGAAACGTTCTTCTGGATCGCCGACTTGACGCTGTCGATCTTCTGGGAGTCGGTCGCCTGGACGTAGATCGTGGTGACCTTGTCCTTGGAGTCGCTGAGCGTCTGCGCCTGCGTCAGCGGGATGTACACGTTGGCGGCCGAGTCACCGCTGTCGGCGGTGGCGATGCCGATCACGCTGAACTTGACGCTCTTGATGGTGACGGTGGAGCCGACCTTGAGCTTCTTCTCCTTGGCGTACGCCGAGTCGAGCACGGCGACCTTGGCGTCGGTCTCCGTGGACTTGAAGGTACGGCCGCTGGTGATCTTGGAGGAGGTCAGCGGGCCGAGCGCCGGCCGGGTCACGTCGGTGCCGTAGACGGAGTAGTTGTTGACGTCGAAGTTCGCGCCGCC
Source organism: Streptomyces aurantiaciflavus (assembly GCF_049808595.1). Taxonomy (NCBI): domain Bacteria; kingdom Bacillati; phylum Actinomycetota; class Actinomycetes; order Kitasatosporales; family Streptomycetaceae; genus Streptomyces; species Streptomyces aurantiaciflavus. Next base: position 27,329 of record NZ_JBNCAQ010000053.1, read on the forward strand.
GCCCCGTACTTCGCCCTGCGGCTGGCCGCTCCCGCCGCCGGCGCCGCCCGGGCCGCCCTGCTGGCCGCCGGTGCCGTTCTGCTGGAACTGGCCGCGGGTGAACTGGCCGCTGACCTTGATGACCTGGAGGCTCAGCCCGCCGACCGCGTCCGCGACACCGTTCTGCTCGCCGACCTTGGTGACGGTCGAGGCCGACAGGGTCTGGAAGCCCTGCACCAACACGCGGTCACTGCTCTGCTCCTCGCCGGAGTCGTTGTCCTGCGCGTCGAACTGGAAGCGCGGCCGCTCGGAGGCGTTCGCGGTGGGCGAGGCGGCCTTGGTGACCGTCATGTCCGTCCCCAGCCCGTACAGGGACTGCAGGACCTTGTCCTGGGCCTTTCCCATGCCGGAGGACACGGAGGTGACCACGATGACCAGCGCGATGCCCAGCGCGAGGCCGGAGGCGACGACGAGGGCCGCCTTTCTGCGGCGGCGCAGTTCGCGCCTCAGGTAGGTGAAGAACATGCGCCGCAAGCTAGGTACGCACCCTGATGAAGGGATAAGGCGCTGATAAGAGACGGATGAGAAGGCCGTGTCCGGCCCCGGAAACACCGATGCCGCCCCTGGGGGCGGCATCGGTCAGCTGTGACCCGGCTGTCGGGGGAGGGCCGTCAGACGGCCGAACCCGCCTTCCACTGGGCCCAGTCCATGTTCCAGCCGTTGAGGCCGTTGTCCGGCGAGACCGTCTTGTCGCCGGTGTTCTGGACGACCACCACGTCACCGACGATCGAGTTGTTGTAGAACCAGGCACCCGGCGTGTTCGGGTCGTTGGCGCCCTTGGTGTCGGACAGGCCGACACAGCCGTGGCTGGTGTTCACCGAGCCGAAGATGGACTTGGCGCCCCAGTAGTTGCCGTGCACGAAGGTGCCGGAGGTGGTCAGGCGCATGGCGTGCGGCACGTCCTTGATGTCGTACTCGCCCTTGCCGTCGTCGTCGGTGAAGCCGACCGTCGCGCCGTTCATCCGGGTCTCCTTGAACTTCTCGGAGATCACCATCTGGCCCTCGTACGTCTTGTTGTCGGGCGAGCCGGCGGAGATCGGGATGGTGCGGATGGTCTTGCCGTCCTGCGTGACCTTCATCTGCTTGGTCTTCGCGTCGACGTACGTGACCTGGTTGCGGCCGATCTTGAAGGTGACCGTCTTCTGCTGGACGCCGTAGACGCCCTGGGCGCCCTCGACGCCGTCGAGCGCGAGCTTCAGCGTGACGGTGGAGTCCTCCTGCCAGTAGTCCTGGGGCCGGCAGTCCATGCGCTGGGTGTTGAACCAGTGGCAGACGACCTCCTGGCCGCTGCTGGAGGTGACCGTGATGCCCTTCTGGACGGCGGCCTTGTTGGTGATCTCCTTGTTGAAGTTGATCGACACCGGCATGCCCACGCCGACGGTGGAGCCGTCCTCGGGCGTGAAGTTGCCTATGAAGCTGTTGTCCGGGGAGACCGTCGTGAAGGACGCGTTCTCGTGGGCCTCGAGCCCCTTGGAGTCCTTCGCGGTCGCCGCGAGCTTGTAGGTGGTGGAGCGCTCGAGCTGGACGCTGGGCTTCCAGCTGGTCTTGTCGGCGGAGAGCTCGCCCTCGACGGCCTTGCCGTCGGCGGTGGTCATCGTCACCTGGGTGAGCGTGCCCTTGCTCACCGTGACGGCCGCCGAGTTGTTGATGGAGGCGTTGTCCGAGCCGTCCGCGGGCGTGATCTTGATCTGTGCCTCGGAAGCCTTCTGGGCCGCGGCCTCGTCGGCCTTGGCCTGGGAGGAACTGCCGTTTCCGCCGTCGGAGGCGCTGCTGTCGCCGCCGGAACACGCAGAGAGCAACAGAACACTGCCGAGCAGTGCGGACGCGGTCCTCAGACCCCTGCGCCGCCTACTGTTCGTCATCACACGCTTCTCCATCGTTGCCGATTCCCGAAACCCCGAGAGTCCCCGTCAAAGAACATCAACGCTACGACCGGTTCGTCCCGTTCCACATCTTCCTGATGTGTGGGCCACGCCACGTCCGCGGGAGCGGTGGAAACCGCCGAGGCGGAAGGGTCCGCCGGGGCCCGTGGCGCGGGTGTCGGTCAGTGCGCCCCTTGAGACGACGAAACCCCGGCCGGCGGTTGCCGCCCGGGGTCACGAATTCCCCGAGAGGCTCAGCCGATGCCGCCCGTGCGGCCGCCCTCTTCGCCGTCCGCCTCGTCATCTTCCTCGACATCATCCTCGTCGAGGTCCCAGTCCGGCGAGTCAGGGTCGTAGTCGATCGGCTCACTCGACCAGGAGGCCTGCTGGAGTTCGACCCCCGGCACCTCGCTGACCAGGTCGAACGGGTCGACGAGATAGGCGAGGGCCTCGGCGGTGTCTTCCGTCACAGCGCTCTCGGCGTGCGCCCGCTCGCTCTCCGGCGCCTCCGGGTCCGCCGCGATCCGCCGCAGGGCGGCCTTGGTCACGGCGTCCTCGTTCTCGATCTCGAGGACAAGCTCGACGCGAAGCCGGACATATCGGGATGTCTCTTCAGTGCTCATGCCCGGAGCGTACGGCTCTCGCCTCCCGCAACTTTCCCGCGACCCGCGCCTTTCATTAGCATCTGCCCACACGGCCAATTCGCCAGCGCCACAAGGGGATCGATATTCCGTGTCATCCGCTCGCCGTCCGTTGCTGACCGCCACCGCCGCGGGGACCCTGCTGGGTGCCCTGTGGTTCGTCCCGAACGCCAACGCGACCCAGGACGCCCCGGTGAGAACGGACGTGACGCCGCAGGCCACGACCCAGGCGCGGGCCGCGGACACGACGGCCACCAACACCTCGGCCGACACCGACGGCGTCCGCCTCGCCGACACCGGAAGCTTCGACACCACCCCGTACGTGATCGGCGGAACGACGCTGCTCGCCCTGGGTGCGGGGTTCGTGGTTTATTCCGTTCGCCGCGAACGCCTCGGTCTGTGAATTGATTTGACGCTTACTTGACCCAACCTTCATAGTCCGCTCATGAAGAGATCTTGGGGGGCGCGGCTGTGTGCCGTGACCGTGGTGAGCACTCTCTCGCTCGCCCTCATCAGCGGCTGTTCGAGCGACGGGTCGAAGAAGGACAAGGGGTCCAAGGGTTCCGGTTCGGGGACCGGTTCCGCCGCCTCGTCGTCGGCCCCGGCCGCCGCCGCGCTGACCGCGGCCGAGCTGGAGAAGCTGCTTCTCGCGCAGGGCGAGGTCAAGGGGTACAAGGTCGCGTCGGGCGACGACACCCTCCCGAAATCCAAGGCCGAGGTGAAGACGGACAAGGCGGCGTGCGACCCGCTCGCCTGGGCCACGGCCGCGCTGGCGCCGGGCGACACGGACGCGAACGCCAGTAACACCGTCTCGGAGGACAAGGCGTCGAGCGCCACCAAGTCCCCGGCGGACCTTGCGGAGGCCTTCAACATCGACATGACGTTCGTGGGCCTCTCCTCGTACGCGGGTGACGGCGCCGAGAAGGCCATGAAGGCCGTCTCCGACGGCGTGACGGCCTGTGCCGGCGGGTACGGCCTGGCCGCCGGGGGCGAGAAGTCCAAGGTCACCAAGGTCACTTCGGAGAAGGGCACGGGAGGCGGCGACGAGGCGATCGCGTTCGCCGAGGACGTCGACATGGACGGCGAGGGCACGGCCACCTTCCACACCGAGGTGATCCGCAAGGGCAACACCATCGCCACGTTCTACACGGTGAACTTCGCCGCGCTCGCGGGCGGCGACAAGACCGAGATCCCGGCGGCCGTGGTCCAGGCGCAGGTCGCCAAGCTCAAGTAGTCCTCGCTCGGGTACGCACATCGACACCGGGGCCCTGCCGTCACCCACGACGGCAGGGCCCCGGCCCGTCTGCTACCGCAGCGGCCCGGTGACCGTCTCCACGGCCGCGACGAGCCGCCCGTCCCGCACGAACGCGTCGGCCGCCGCGAGGTCGGGCGCCAGGAACCGGTCGGGACCGGCACCCTGAACTCCCGCTTCCCGTACGGCGTCGAGGACCGCCCGGGTCGCCGGCGCCGGCGTGAGCCCCTCGCGCAGCTCCACGGCGCGCGTGGCGGCGTACAGCTCGACGGCGATCACGCGTGTGAGGTTGTCGACGGCGGTGCGCAGCTTGCGCGCCGCCGACCAGCCCATCGAGACGTGGTCCTCCTGCATCGCGGAGGACGGGATCGAGTCCGCGGAGGCCGGTACGGCCAGCCGCTTCAGCTCGCTCACCAGCGCGGCCTGCGTGTACTGGGCGATCATGAGGCCGGAGTCGACGCCGGCGTCGTCCGCGAGGAACGGCGGCAGCCCGTGGCTGCGGTTCTTGTCCAGCAGCCGGTCGGTACGGCGCTCGGCGATCGAGGCGAGGTCGGCGGCGGCGATGGCGAGGAAGTCGAGGACGTAGGCCACGGGGGCGCCGTGGAAGTTGCCGTTGGACTCGACGCGCCCTCCCCCAGTGCCGAAAGCCTGGGAGGTGCCCCCAGGCAGGACGACGGGGTTGTCGACGGCCGAGGCGAGCTCCCGCTCGGCGACCAGCCGGGCGTGGGCCATGGTGTCCCGTCCGGCGCCGGCGACCTGCGGGGCGCAGCGCACCGAGTAGGCGTCCTGGACGCGGGGCGCGTCGTCCTGGTGGTGCCCGGTCAGCCCGGAACCCTTCAGCACGGCCAGCATGTTGGCGGCGCTGGCGCCCTGCCCCGGGTGCGGGCGGATGGCGTGCAGCTCGGGCGCGAGGACCTTGTCGGTGCCGAGGAGGGCCTCGAGCGAGAGCGCCGCCGTGACGTCGGCGGACTTGTAGAGGGTGTCGAGGTCGTCCAGGGCCATGATCAGCATGCCGAGCATGCCGTCGGTGCCGTTGAGGAGGGCGAGCCCCTCCTTCTCGCGCAGCTCGACGGGCGCGATCCCGTGCGCGGCGAGCAGCTCACCGGCGGGCCGTACGACGCCGTCCGGGCCCTCGGCGTCCCCCTCGCCCATGAGTGCGAGGGCGCAGTGCGAGAGCGGGGCGAGGTCGCCGGAGCAGCCGAGGGAGCCGTACTCGTGGACGACCGGGGTGATGCCGGCGTTCAGCAGGTCGGCCATGGTCTGCGCGACCTCGGGCCGTACGCCGGTGTGCCCGGAGCAGACGGTCTTGAGCCGCAGGAACATCAGCGCCCGTACGACCTCCCGCTCGACGCGCGGCCCCATGCCGGCGGCGTGCGAGCGGACGATGTTGCGCTGGAGCTGCGCGCGCAGCTCCGGGCTGATGTGCCGGGTGGCGAGGGCGCCGAAACCGGTGGAGACGCCGTAGACGGGGTCGGGCTTGGCGGCCAGCGCGTCGACGATCTCGCGGGCCGCGGCGAGGGCCGCCACCGCCTCCTCGGACAGCTCGACCCGGGCGCCGCCGCGCGCCACGGCGAGCACGTCGGACGCGGTCACCCCGGAAGTCCCCACCACCACAATGTGCATATCCATATTCAGGAGCGTACGCAGTGAAGACGAAGATGTCACCAGTGGGGGCGGGGTTCGCCCCTTACCGACAGGTCACCGTGTCAGTGCCGCCCACGGAAGCGCCGCCGCTCGGCCGACGGCCCCCGGGGCGGCTCGTCGGCGAGGCGGACGACGGGGTCGTCGGGCCCCTGCCGCCCCGCGACGACCGGCCGGACGGCCCGTAGGGCCTTGGCGCGGTACTGGGCGGCGTCGGCGAGCCGGAAGAGCCGGCGGGCGGAGCGCACGGGCCCGATGGGGTCCCCGGTGGAGGCGACCCCGCAGGCCACGCCCTCACCGAGCTCCAACTCGCCGGCCCGGCGGCAGAGTTCTTCGGCGACCTTGACGACGTCGTCGGCGGGCGGCCCCACGGCGAGCAGACAGAACTCGTCCCCGCCGAGCCGCGCGGCCAGCGCCCCCGGCAGCATTGCCCCGCACAGCGACAGCACGGACCCGAACCGCTCCAGCAGCCGGTCCCCGACGGCGTGCCCCTGGGTGTCGTTCACCCGCTTCAGCCCGTTGAGGTCGCACACCACCAGGCTCACGACCTCCCCCCGCGCCCGATGCCGCTCGACCGCCTCCTCCAGCCGTACGTCGACGGCGCGGCGGTTGGCCAGGCCGGTGAGGGCGTCGGTGAAGGCGAGCCGACGCGCCTCCTCCAGCCGCTCGGTCTGCGCGATCCCGGCGGCGACGACGGCGGCCAGGACGGTGGCGAAGTCGGCGTCGGCGCGGTCGAAGACGGGGGTGCCGGAGGAGCGGGCCACATACAGCTCGCCCCAGGCGCGGCCGTGCAGCACGATCGGCGCGACGACGCAGGAGCCGCGTCCGCGCCGGCGCAGGGCGGCGACCCTCCCCCAGCTGACACCGGGAGGCGCCCCCTGATGGCGGTGGCCGGGCCGCCCGGCGGCGGGCCCGTCCGCCGTCTCCACCCACGCGTGGGGCTCGCCCCCGGACACCCAGCGTTCGTGCAGGAACTCGGTGATCTCCGGGAACTGGTGCACCGGGTAGGCCTCGCCCTCCGGGAACTCTTCCTCGTCGGGCGCCCGGTCCCCCACGTTGACGAGGACCCGCAGCCGCCCCAGTTCCCGCTCCCACACCGAGAGCGCGGCGAAGGCGCCGGCCAGCGCCCGGCACGCCCCGAGCGCCGCCGCACGCCACGACTCCCGGGGCGTGTGCGCGGCCGCCATCCCCTGCGCCAGCGCCACCACGGCCGCGAGGCGTCTGTCCTCACCCATCTCACCAGGCTAGGGATATTTACTTACAAACGGGACACCAGGTGGGCGGTGGAGTGTCGGTGGTACCGCGTCCCCTATTCAGGGGCGCCGAGGGAACTCACTCCCCCGGCCACTCCGGCTTCCGCTTCTCGTTGAAGGCCGCGACCCCCTCCGCCCGGTCCCCCGAGAAGGCCACCGACCGCCAGGCCGCGTCCTCGACCTCCAGCCCGGCCCGCAGATCCAGCCCCTGCCCCAGCCGCAGGGCCCGCTTGGCCGCACGCAGCCCCACCGGTGAGTTGGCCCCGATCCGCGCGCCCAACGCCAGCGCCTCCTCCCGGTCCCGCCCCTCCTCCACCAGCACGTCCACCAGCCCCAGCTGCCGCGCCTCCGCGGCCTCCACCCGCCGCGCGCTGAAGATCAGCTCGGCCGCCCGGGCCGCCCCCACCCGCCGGGGCAGCAGCTGCGTACCCCCGCCCCCCGGAATCACCCCGACCGACACCTCGGGCAACCCCACCACCGCCGTGCGGTCGGCCACGATCACGTCGCACGCGAGCGCCAGCTCGAACCCGCCCCCCAGCGCGAACCCGTGCACCGCCGCGACCGTCGGCACCGGCAGTTCCAGCACGCCGGTGTACGCCCCCCGCGCCACCGGCCGCTGCCGCACCAACTCGGCGTCGCTGAGGGAGTTCCGCTCCTTCAGGTCGGCCCCGACGCAGAAGGCCCGCTCATGCGTCGAGGTGAGGACGACCACCCGTACGCCCTTGTCGTCGCCCAGCGCCGTACAGGCCGCCCCGATGGACCGGGCCATCTCGGTCGACACGGCGTTCATGGCCTTGGGCCGGTCGAGGGCCAGCTCCGCGACATGCCCGTCCCCGTGCCGCCGCACCAGCACGAACTCCCCGAACCGTTCCTCGCTCATGACACCCTCCGGTTAACGCGGGTTAACTACCTGGCTCGCCCGATCATCGCAGCCGGGCGGGACCGGGGAAAGGCCGAACCGGGGAACGAGCGGCCGGAGAGACCGAGGGGACCCCCCGTCAACCCGTTCGAGTGACATCTCGCCCGACTCCGCCCGCACCGCCCACGGAAGCGCATAACGTGCGTCCGCCACGGCGCGGAGGGGGCGCAACCACCTCGGGGAGGGAGCGCGATGACGACCACACCGGTGAAAACGCAGACCGGGACCTACGGATATCGAGGCGAGGCGGGCGGGGAACCCACGGACCCCGAGCCGACCGCCCTTCTCCGGACCCCCCGCACCCGAGGCCGGCACCGCCGCCCCCGCCCCCGCAAGGTCCTGTTCGCCGCGGGCGGCCTGGCCCTGGCGGCCGGCGCCCTGAGCCTCGTCCGCCTGACACCGGACCCGGGCGTGGGAGGCCTGGGCACGGCGGAGGCGGAACCGCGCATGGAGCCCACCGCGGACACGACCCGTGCGGCCGCCACGGCGGACCCGACCCCGGAGGCGGCACCGACGGCCCCCGCGCCCATGGGCAGCGGCGCCCCGACCGCGTCCCCGACGACCCCGGTCCGCACACCGAGCGGCCCCTACGCGGCCTCACTCACCCCGTCCCCACCACGAACGACCGCACCTGCCCCGCCGACCACGCCCCCGGCGACCACCGCCCGACAGCCGAGCACACCCACTCCGACGCCGGCACTGACACCCACACCTGCACCCGCACGTACACCGGCACCGACCCCCACCACCGCCGTACCCGCTCCGCAGCCGGAGCAGCCCGGCATCTGCGTACCGGTGATCGGCCTGTGCGTGGACCCGCTCAGCGCCCCGCGCTGACGGGGCTCACTCGTCGCTCACTCGCTCCCGTTGCCCCGCCGGGTGAGCAGCCAGGGCTCGACCACGCCGAGTCCGCGCACGGGCCGCTGCCACATCGGCTGGAGCGCGAACCGGTAGACGGGCGGTTCCTTGCCCTCCTTCTCGGCGGCAGCCGCCTCCTCCGCGGCCTCCGCCTCGGAGGAGGGTGCGTCGCCGGTACGGATGAGCTCCTCGGCGAAGGCACTGTCGACGAGGACGGCGTCCCGTGGGGCTATCGAGGTCAGCCGCGAGGCCAGGTTGACGGTCGTACCGAACACATCGCCCATCCGGGTGGTGACGGTGCCGAAGGCCATGCCGACGCGCAGCTCGGGCATGGTCTCGTCGTTGCTCATGGTCTCGACGAGACGCAGGGCGATGTCGGCGGCGGTCCCGGCGTCGTCGGCGGCGTAGAGGACCTCGTCACCGAGCGTCTTGATGAGCCGCCCGCCGCGCGCGGCGACGAGGTCGGCGGCGGTGGTCTCGAAGGCCTCGACGAGTTCGCCGAGCTCCTCCTCCTCCATACGACGGGTCAGGCGCGTGAACCCGACGAGATCCGCGAACCCGACCGCGAGCCGCCGGTCGACCATCTCCTCGTCGTCGGCGGCCTGGACGACGCGCCCGGCGGAGGCGGCGAGCTGCCGACGCCACACGTAGACGAGGAACTCCTCCAGCTCGGGCAGCAGCAGCTCGACGATCGGATAGGTGACCTCGGTGCGGGTCATGCCCGGCTCGGGGGGCTCGGTCAGCCCCTCCAGGAAGGAATCGATCTGCCACTCGGCCAACCGGGCGGTGGTCTGCCCCGTGGACCGCGCCACCTGCACCGCCATCGCCTCGCTCAGCAGCCCCGCCTCGACGAGACCGGCGAGCCGGCGCAGGGCCAGCACGTCGGCCTCGGTGAGCGCCTTGGCCTGCCCGATGTCGGCGAAGCCCATCGCCCGCCAGAAGCGGGACGCCAGCTCCATGGAGACGCCGGCGCTGCGGGCCGCCTGAAAAGGGGTGTAGCGCCGCTCGGCGCCGAGGATGAGCTGCTCGAGACGCAGGGCGAGCGGGTCGTCGCCGGGTTCGGCGGCCTGTGGGTCCCCCCGCTCGAGCGAAGCCGAGAGTGGCGGAGGGTCAATCCGGCCGTCCGCGCCCGCGCCGGAGCCCGTGTCGTCGACGGTCACGCCTGCTGCCCTTCCGATCTATCGCGGTCAGGTATCGACCGGCCTCAACTCTACGGCAGGTGTGCGCCAGCTCACTCCGTTAGGTGGAGCAGGGGTCTCCGACGCCGGGGACTCCGCCCCCTGCACCCCCAGCGGGCCCGACTGGGGCCCCCGCCCCCAGCCCCCGCACCACCTGGGCACTCCCCGCCCCCCGTACCCCGCACCCACCACTCGCCAGGGCACCGCCCCCGATCCACACCCCGCTGGGGGCTCCGCCCCCAGACCCCCGGCCTATGCCCACCCACCACCCGACTCGCTCGAACAAGAAGCAGCCGCCGCAGCCCACAGCCCACCCCGCCCGCCGGTCCCTGACGAGCGCCACACAGGCATCTCACCCCGCCCGCCGGTCCCTGACGAGCACCGCACAGGCATCTCACCCCGCCCGCCGGTCCCTGACGAGCGCCACACAGGCATCTCAGCCCGGCCGACGGTGCCCAACGAGCGCCGGTCAGGTACCTCAGCCCGTCCGGCGTTTGAGGACGAGGCCCGTTCAGGGCCGAAGCGGGGTGCGGGGCGGCAGCCCCGCAGGGGGCGCAGGGGCGCAGCCCCGCACGGGGTCCAAGGGCGGAGCCCCGGGGACGATGGGGCACAGCCCCGCACAGAGTCCAAGGGCGGAGCCCCCCGCAGGGGCGGAGCACCTCACGCAGGTCGCAGGTGCACGATGTCCCCCGCCCCCACCGGCTCCCGCACCCCCTCCCCCGTCGCGATCACCAGCCGCCCGTCCCCGTCCACAGCCACCGCCTCCCCCACAACAGCCCGCTCCCCCGGCAACTCGGCCCGCACCACCCGCCCCAACGTCGCGCACCCCGCCGCATAGGTCTCCTGCACGCCGCTCACCGCAGGATCACCCCCGGCCCCCCGCCACCGCCCGTACCACTCCTCCAACGCCCGCAGCACAGCCCGAAGCAACGGATCCCGATCCGTACTCACCGCCCCGGCCAGCGCCAGCGACCCCGCCTGCGGCACCGGCAGCTCCTCGGCCCGCAACGTGACGTTGACGCCGACGCCCAGCACCACCCCGTCCGCCCCGACCCGCTCCGCGAGGATCCCCCCGGCCTTGCGCTCCTCCCCGCCGACGGTCACCAACAGGTCGTTCGGCCACTTGAGCGCCGTATCCACCCCCGCGGCCCGCGACAGCCCCGTCGCCACCGCGATCCCCGTCAGCAGCGGCAGCCACCCCCACCGCTCCACGGGCACCTCGGCCGGCCTCAGGAGCACGGAGAAGAAGATCCCGGACCGCGCGGGCGCCGTCCACTGCCGGTCGAGCCGGCCGCGCCCGGAGGTCTGCTCCTCGGCGACCAGCACAGCCCCCTCCGCCGCCTTCCCCGCGGCCGCCAGAGCCACGAGGTCGGAGTTCGTGGACCCGGTCCGCTGCACCACGTCCACCCCGGTCCACAGCCCTCCCTCCCGCACCAGCCCCCGGCGCAGACTCGCGGCGTTGAGGGGCGGCCGTTCGAGATCGGCCCACCGGCTGCTGTTTGCTGAGTTTCCTGATGCATCTCGCGGCGTCATGCAAGCCACCCTAGGTGTGGTAAACGCCGCACTGCCGATGCAGAGGCACACCACTACGCTACGGATGAGTAACCGTCCCCCCTTTTGAGCAGGCAGGGAGCCGCATCCCGATGTCCGAGCCGGAAGAGATCGACATCCACACGACCGCGGGAAAGCTCGCGGATCTCCAGCGCCGCGTTCAGGAGGCGACGCACGCCGGCTCCACACGTGCCGTCGAGAAGCAGCACGCGAAGGGCAAGCTGACGGCCCGTGAGCGCATCGAACTCCTCCTCGACGAGGGGTCCTTCGTCGAGCTGGACGAGTTCGCCCGCCACCGCTCCACCAACTTCGGCCTCGACAAGAACCGCCCCTACGGGGACGGGGTCGTGACCGGATACGGGACCGTGGACGGCCGGCCCGTCGCCGTCTTCTCCCAGGACTTCACCGTCTTCGGCGGCGCCCTCGGCGAGGTCTACGGCCAGAAGATCGTCAAGGTCATGGACTTCGCGCTGAAGACCGGCTGCCCGGTCATCGGCATCAACGACTCCGGCGGCGCCCGCATCCAGGAGGGCGTGGCCTCGCTCGGCGCGTACGGCGAGATCTTCCGCCGCAACACGCACGCCAGCGGTGTCATCCCGCAGATCAGCCTGGTCGTCGGACCCTGCGCGGGCGGCGCGGTCTACTCCCCCGCGATCACCGACTTCACCGTGATGGTCGACCAGACCTCGCACATGTTCATCACCGGCCCGGACGTCATCAAGACGGTCACGGGCGAGGACGTCGGCTTCGAGGAGCTGGGCGGCGCCCGCACCCACAACTCCACGTCCGGTGTGGCGCACCACATGGCCGGCGACGAGAAGGACGCCATCGAGTACGTCAAGCAGTTGCTGTCGTACCTGCCGTCGAACAACCTCAGCGAGGCCCCGGTGTTCCCGGAGGAGGCGGACCTCTCCGTCACCGACGAGGACCTGGAGCTGGACACGCTCGTCCCGGACAGCGCGAACCAGCCGTACGACATGCACACGGTGATCGAGCACGTCCTGGACGACGCCGAGTTCTTCGAGACGCAGCCGCTGTTCGCGCCGAACATCCTCACCGGCTTCGGCCGCGTCGAGGGGCACCCGGTCGGGATCGTCGCGAACCAGCCGATGCAGTTCGCGGGCTGCCTGGACATCAAGGCGAGCGAGAAGGCCGCGCGCTTCGTGCGGACCTGCGACGCCTTCAACATCCCCGTCATCACCTTCGTCGACGTCCCGGGCTTCCTGCCCGGCGTCGACCAGGAGCACGACGGCATCATCCGCCGCGGCGCCAAGCTGATCTACGCCTACGCGGAGGCGACCGTCCCGCTGATCACGGTCATCACCCGCAAGGCCTTCGGCGGGGCGTACGACGTCATGGGCTCCAAGCACCTGGGCGCCGACCTCAACCTGGCCTGGCCGACCGCCCAGATCGCCGTCATGGGCGCCCAGGGCGCGGTCAACATCCTGCACCGCCGCACCATCGCGGAGGCCGAGGCGAACGGCGAGGATCTGGAGGCGGTGCGCGCCCGGCTGATCCAGGAGTACGAGGACACCCTCCTCAACCCCTACATCGCGGCCGAGCGCGGCTACATCGACGCCGTGGTCATGCCGTCCGACACTCGCCGCCACGTCGTGCGCGGCCTGCGTCAACTGCGTACCAAGCGGGAATCCCTGCCTCCGAAGAAGCACGGCAACATCCCCCTGTAAGGAGCCGCTGTGATCAAGGTCGTACGGGGCAACCCGACCCCTGAGGAGCTGGCCGCCGCACTGGCGGTGGTCAGGGCCCGCGCCGCGGCGGCGTCCACCACGCCACCCGGCGCACCGACGACGAAGGACGCCTGGTCCGACCCGTCGCGCATCGCGGGACACCGGCTGCCGCGACCGGGCCAGGCGTCCTGGGCCCGCACGTACTGGCCGAGCTGAGCGCAGCCCACCCGGGGGCGCGGGACCGTATCGACATGCGGCTCCGCGCGGCGGCGCGACAAGCCCCACCGGCCCGCGGTCGGAGAACCACCGACTGCGGGCCGAATACGCCGAATACACCGGATACGCCGGATACGCCGGATGCACCGGATGCGCCGAAGACATTGAGTACGCGTACTCAGGCGGCCCGGCGGCAGCCTCCCGCACCCTGGAACCATGCTGTGGTCCGACCCCGAGAACGAGCCGCCCAAGGAACTGCGCGACATGCAGGAGACCTTGCGGCGTCTCGGCCTCTTCCTGGCCCTGGCCATGATGCTGGCGATGATCGTGATCGGCCTCGGATGACGGAACCTGCCCGGACCGGCGTCAGCGCTACGCTGAGCCCATGACTGATCAGCCGCGCCGTCGACTCGTGCTCGCCTCCCAGTCCCCCGCCCGGCTGGGTCTGCTGCGGCAGGCCGGGCTCGACCCCGAGGTGATCGTGAGCGGGGTCGACGAGGACGCCGTCACCGCCCCCACCCCCGCCGAGCTGGCGCTCGCCCTCGCCGAGGCGAAGGCCTCCGTGGTGGCGGCGAAGCCGGAGGTCATGGGTGCTCTGGTGATCGGCTGCGACTCGGTCCTCGACCTGGACGGCGAGGCCCTCGGCAAGCCCGCGGACGCCGAGGAGGCCACCGCCCGCTGGAAGGCGATGCGCGGCCGCGCGGGCACGCTCCAGACCGGCCACTGCGTCTACGACACCACCAGCGGGCGCTACACCTCCGGCGTCGCCTCCACCGTGGTCCGCTTCGGGGAGCCGACGGACGAGGAGATCGCCGCGTACGTCGCCTCGGGCGAGCCGCTCTACGTCGCCGGGGCGTTCACCCTCGACGGCCGTTCGGCCCCGTTCATCGACGGCATCGACGGCGACCACGGCAACGTCATCGGTATCAGCCTGCCCCTCCTGCGGCGGCTGCTGGCCGAACTGGGGGTCGGCATCACGGAGTTGTGGGCGCCGTCGGCGGAGTGATCGGGGCGGGACCCTCGTTCTTCGGCCCGTCGTCCTGTGATCCGCCGTCCTGCGGCCCGCCGTCCCTGGATCCGCCGTCCTGCGGGCCGGCGTCACGGGGTTCCGCGGCGCCCGCGCCCTCCTGCCGGTCGTAGCCCATCAGCAGCAGCACGATGAGCGCGAGCACGACCACCATGAACAGGAACGCCGGCCAGCCCACGAGCCCCCAGACGAACGCGCCCAGCAGGCCGTGCACCACCGCGGCGCTGATCAGCAGGACGCGGCCGAGGCCGGCCGGCGGGCGGCCCCGCAGCGCCACCAGCAGGGCGACCAGACCGCACAGGGCGAAGTAGAGACCGAAGACGATCCCGCCGATCTTCGAGGACGTCGACATCGTGTCCGGGTCCAGGCCCGCCAGGGACATGTCCTGCCGGTCCACGACGATCCCGAGGAACCAGTTCAGCGCGGCGACACCGAGTGCCTCCGCGAAGAGCACGACCGCCACGATCGCTGCCACCGGTCTGCGCACCACCGGTCCCCACCCACTTTCGACCCAGCCCCGAGCAGGACTGCTGTTACCTCAAGTACGTTCGAGACATCGTGAACGCTACTAACGGGTAAACCCCGGGACAAGGGTTCCGGCCGCAGCAAAGAATCGTTGGGCCATTCGTAGGGACTCCACAAAGAAACAGAGTGGGCCGCAGCACGCCTTCACAGAGACCTTGACCACAGTGGAGGGCTAGGGTTTCCGGGAGGAGTGCTGCGTACGGCGGTACTACAAGGGATTTCGCGGTCGAGTGAGCCTCGCATCACGCTCCGTGTGGGCAAGCTCACCTTTGGGGACGGGTCGAAGTGCCGTGTCGGCAGTCCCTAAACTCGGCTTGTTTCAAGGAGGGAGCCTCAATCGTGCGCAAGGTGCTCATCGCCAACCGTGGCGAAATCGCAGTCCGCGTGGCCCGGGCATGCCGGGATGCCGGTATCGCGAGCGTTGCCGTGTACGCAGACCCGGATCGGGACGCTCTGCATGTCCGCGCCGCGGATGAGGCGTTCGCCCTGGGCGGTGACACGCCGGGCACCAGCTATCTCGACATCGAGAAGGTGCTGAACGCCGCGCGTGAGTCGGGCGCGGACGCCATCCACCCCGGCTACGGCTTCCTCTCGGAGAACGCCGAATTCGCCCAGGCGGTGCTGGACGCGGGCCTGATCTGGATCGGCCCGCCCCCGCAGGCCATCCGCGACCTCGGCGACAAGGTGGCGGCCCGCCACATCGCCCAGCGCGCGGGCGCGCCCCTGGTGGCCGGTACGCCCGACCCGGTGTCCGGCGCCGAGGAGGTCGTGGCCTTCGCCAAGGAGCACGGCCTGCCGATCGCGATCAAGGCCGCCTTCGGTGGCGGCGGGCGCGGTCTGAAGGTGGCCCGCACCCTCGAAGAGGTCCCCGAGCTGTACGACTCCGCGGTGCGCGAGGCCGTCGCCGCCTTCGGCCGGGGCGAGTGCTTCGTCGAGCGCTACCTGGACAAGCCGCGGCACGTGGAGACCCAGTGCCTGGCCGACAGCCACGGCAACGTGGTGGTCGTCTCCACCCGTGACTGCTCGCTGCAGCGCCGCCACCAGAAGCTGGTCGAGGAGGCCCCGGCGCCGTTCCTGTCCGACGAGCAGGTCGCGGAGCTGTACTCCTCCTCCAAGGCCATCCTGAAGGAGGCCGGCTACGTCGGCGCCGGCACGGTGGAGTTCCTCGTCGGCAACGACGGCACGATCTCGTTCCTCGAGGTCAACACCCGTCTCCAGGTCGAGCACCCGGTCACCGAGGAGGTCGCCGGCATCGACCTGGTGCGCGAGATGTTCCGCATCGCCGACGGCGAGGAACTCGGCTACGACGACCCGCCGCTGCGCGGCCACTCCTTCGAGTTCCGCATCAACGGCGAGGACCCGGGCCGCAACTTCCTCCCCGCCCCCGGCACGGTCACCACGTTCGACGCGCCGTCCGGCCCGGGCGTGCGCCTAGACGCGGGTGTGGAGTCGGGCTCGGTCATCGGTCCGGCCTGGGACTCCCTGCTGGCGAAGCTGATCGTCACCGGCCGCACCCGTAAGGAGGCCCTGCAGCGGGCCTCTCGGGCCCTGGCCGAGTTCCAGGTCGAGGGCATGGCCACGGCGATCCCGTTCCACCGCGCGGTCGTCACCGACCCGGCGTTCGCCCCCGAGCTGACCGGCTCCACCGACCCGTTCACGGTCCACACCCGCTGGATCGAGACCGAGTTCGTCAACGAGATCAAGCCCTTCACCGCCCCCGCCGACGCGGAGACGGACGAGGAGCCCGGCCGCGAGACGGTCGTCGTCGAGGTCGGCGGCAAGCGTCTCGAGGTCTCCCTGCCGTCCTCCCTCGGCATGTCGCTGGCCCGCACCGGCCTCGCGGCGGGCGCCAAGCCCAAGCGCCGCGCGGCGAAGAAGTCCGGCCCCGTCGCCTCGGGCGACACCCTCGCCTCCCCGATGCAGGGCACGATCGTCAAGGTCGCCGTCGAGGAGGGCCAGGAGGTCCAGGAGGGCGACCTGATCGTCGTCCTGGAGGCCATGAAGATGGAGCAGCCGCTGAACGCGCACCGCTCCGGCACGATCAAGGGCCTGTCCGCGGAGGTGGGCGCGTCGATCACGTCCGGCGCGGCGATCTGCGAGATCAAGGACTGACACACCGGGATCGAATACGGCGTCGAGGCGCTCGGCGGGCTGGAGCAACGGCCCGCCGGGCGCCTCGCCCGTTGTGCGCGGCGCGCGGCCGGCCGGAAGCGTGCCGGGTGATCACCAGACCCGCGGGGTCGCATCCGGTGGTGGCAGGCAGGGCGAAGGAGATCGGGGGATGCCGGGCTACGGGCCGGAGACGAACCCGGCCACGTCGACGGGCGGGGTCGCGGTGATCGGCGGCCGCCCGGTGCCGAGGGCGGCTGTCCCCCAAGGGCCCGGCTTCCAGGGGCCCGGCTTCGAGGAGCGCGCCATGACGGCGACGGACTCACCCGCCGCACGTCCGCCCCGCTGACTCCGTGGCGTCCCCGGGCGTCCCGTCGGACGGCTTCGCCGCCCCTGGGGCGACGGTACGGCCCGCGCGCCCACCGCATGAGGCCTGCGTACGGTCCTCACCAGCACGTCGGCCACAGGGCGCAGGTTGGTCGCTCGGGGTCGCCGTCGCACCGGTACGGGGTGCCGGCGGCGGGCTCAGCGGCGGCGGAGGTCGGCCACCCGGGCCCGCTCCCCGCCCGGGGGCTGTTCGCCGAGGACCGTGGCGGCGCGCAGGCCTGCCGAGGCGCCCGGGACCTGGCCGCGGCGGGGGGCCGGGAGAGGCACGTCCCGGCGCTGCTGCTGGCGGCGCGCCGGGACCGCTTCACCCCCCGGGTTTCCCTGCGCCCCGGCCACGGCGATCTGCACCCCCTGGTCCGCCAGGGCCTGCAGCTCGGTCTGGGCGCGGTCGTCGTGGGCGGGCGGCTCGTCCGTGACCAGGCGGGTGATGACGTCGGTCGGGACGGTCTGGAACATCGTGTCGGTGCCGAGCTTGGTGTGGTCGGCGAGGACGACGACCTCGGCGGCGGCCTGCACGAGGGCCCGGTCGACCGATGCGGAGAGCATGTTGGACGTGGACAGGCCGCGTTCGGCGGTCAGTCCGCTTCCGGAGAGGAAGGCCCGGGAGACGCGCAGGCCCTGGAGGGACTGTTCGGCTCCGCTGCCGACGAGGGCGTAGTTGGAGCCTCTGAGGGTGCCGCCGGTCATCACGACCTCCACCCGGTTGGCGTGGGCCAGCGCCTGGGCGACCAACAGGGAGTTGGTGACGACCGTGAGGCCGGGCACCCGGGCGAGCCGGCGGGCCAGCTCCTGGGTGGTGGTACCCGCCCCGACCACGATGGCCTCGCCCTCTTCCACGAAGTTGGCGGCGAGGTCGGCGATGGCGGTCTTCTCGGCGGTCGCGAGATGGGACTTCTGCGGAAAGCCGGACTCCCGCGTGAAACCGCCCGGCAGTACCGCACCGCCGTGCCGGCGGTCGAGGAGTCCTTCTGCCTCCAGTGCGCGCACGTCCCGCCGTACGGTCACTTCGGAGGTCTGGACGACGCGGGCGAGCTCACGGAGCGACACGGCCCCGTTCGCTCGCACCATTTCGAGGATCAATTGGCGACGTTCTGCAGCGAACACGAAACTGACAGTAACGCGGGCGACCGTCTGCTTTCAGCTCTTTGCGCCGAATAGCAGAAGTTGTTCGCACAGTGGGGCGCGAGGTGGTATAGGAGCCTAGTTCCGGCGCCTATGCCACCCGCACGGGCCACAACTCCCCGTGACCAGCGGGAAGTTGCCGCCGGCCGCCCGAGAGGGCTAGGGCCTGTTGCGAAAGTGGCGCCTGCCGCCCGACGCCCGGCACGCACTCTCGCCGCACCGCCCGAAAGCCCGAGTACGCCCAGTACGAGGGCTTCCGGGCGGCACGCCGAGAGCACGCACCGGACGCCGCGCGGCCGCCCTTCGGGCGACGACGCCACTTTCGCAACCGGCCCTAGAGCTCGCCGCCCGACTTCCTCGTGTGCAACTGCCGTGCCACCTCGGCGATCGAGCCCGAAAGGGACGGGTACACGGTGAAGGCGTTCGCGATCTGTTCGACCGTCAGATTGTTGTCGACGGCGATCGAGATGGGGTGGATCAGTTCCGAGGCGCGCGGCGCGACGACTACACCGCCGACGACGATCCCGGTGCCCGGCCGGCAGAAGATCTTGACGAAGCCGTCGCGGATGCCCTGCATCTTCGCGCGCGGGTTGCGCAGGAGGGGCAGCTTGACCACCCGCGCGTCGATCTTGCCCGCGTCCACGTCGGCCTGGGTGTAGCCGACGGTGGCGATCTCGGGGTCGGTGAAGACGTTGGAGGAGACGGTCTTGAGGTTGAGCGGGGCCACCGCGTCGCCGAGGAAGTGGTACATGGCGATACGGCCCTGCATGGCGGCGACGGAGGCGAGGGCGAAGACACCGGTCACGTCACCGGCCGCGTACACGCCGGGGGCCGTCGTCCGGGAGACCTTGTCGGTCCAGATGTGCCCGGACTCGCGGACCCGGACGCCCGCCTCCTCCAGGCCGAGGCCCGCGCTGTTCGGGACGGCGCCCACGGCCATCAGGCAGTGCGAGCCGGTGATGACACGGCCGTCGGCGAGGGTGACCTCGACGCGGTCGCCGACGCGCTTGGCGGACTGGGCGCGCGAGCGGGCCATGACGTTCATACCGCGACGCCGGAAGACGTCCTCGAGGACGGCGGCGGCGTCCGGGTCCTCGCCCGGCAGCACGCGGTCACGGGACGACACGAGGGTGACCTTGGAGCCGAGGGCCTGGTAGGCGCCGGCGAACTCGGCGCCCGTCACACCCGACCCGACCACGATGAGCTCCTCGGGCAGCTCACGGAGGTCGTAGACCTGGGTCCAGTTGAGGATGCGCTCGCCGTCGGGCTGGGCGTCGGGCAGCTCGCGGGGGTGACCGCCGGTGGCGAGGAGGACGGCGTCGGCGACGAGGGTCTCCTCGGTGCCGTCGGCGGCGGTGACCACGACCTTGCGGGAGCCGTCGAGGGCCTGCATGCCCTCCAGCCGGCCCCGGCCGCGCAGGACACGGGCGCCCGCGCGGGTGACGGAGGCGGTGATGTCGTGCGACTGGGCGAGCGCGAGCCGCTTCACCCGTCGGTTGACCTTGTCGAGGTCCACGCCGACCACCCGGGCGGCCTGCTCCAGCGGCGGGGTGTCGTCGGCGACGATGATCCCCAGCTCCTCGTAGGAGGAGTCGAAGGTGGTCATCACCTCTGCCGTGGCGATCAGGGTCTTCGACGGCACGCAGTCGGTCAGCACCGACGCCCCGCCCAGACCGTCGCAGTCGACGACGGTCACCTCCGCGCCGAGCTGCGCGGCCACCAGCGCCGCTTCGTAGCCGCCGGGTCCGCCACCGATGATCACGATCCGAGTCACGTACCCCATTGTCCCGCACGCTTCAACGTACGACTGCCTCGGGGGGCCGGGCGGCGGTACCGCCAGGTGCCGCAGCGACGCCGGACGACGCAAGTGACGTCCGTTCGAGCTGCCGTACCCTCGTCGCATGTCGCTCTACGCCGCGTACGCCGGCAACCTCGACGCGCGGCTGATGACCCGCCGCGCCCCGCACTCGCCGTTGCGCGCGACGGGCTGGCTGAACGGCTGGCGGCTCACCTTCGGCGGCGAGCACATGGGCTGGGAGGGCGCCCTGGCGACGCTCGTGGAGGACCCCCTCTCCCAGGTCTTCGTCGCGCTGTACGACCTCGCGCCGATGGACGAGGACTCGCTGGACCGCTGGGAGGGCGTCGGCCTCGGCATCTACCGCCGGCTCCGGGTACGGGTGCACACCCTGGACGGCGAGACGGCCGCCTGGGTGTACGTCCTGAACAGCTACGAGGGCGGCCTGCCGTCGGCCCGGTACCTCGGAGAGGTCGCGGACGCGGCGGAGTCGGCCGGAGCACCACACGATTACGTGATGGAGCTACGGAAGCGTCCCTGCTGAAGGCACCCGACCTAGACTTGGTCGGGACCGACACACGGACGGGAGGGCGCGATGACCGGCAGGACCGCGTACACGGTCTACTACACCGAGCAGGCGGCAGCGGCACGGGACCGACTCGACGAGCAGCAGCGCGCCGCCTTCGACAAGGGCATCACGATGCTGGCCGCCGACCCCTTCCCGGACCTGTCCCGGCCGATAAGCTCCACCGGGGACGACCGGACCATCCGGCTGACGCAGAACATCCTCATCGAGTACACGGTCAGCGTGGGCCGACTGCTGATCTTCATCATCGAAGTCTTCAACGACAAGGACATCTTCGTCACGGGCGAGTGACGCCCGGCCTCCGCCCCTGGTTGGAAACGACAAGACAACGATCGCCATCCCGTGGGCTCCGGCATCTACGCGCGTAGGCAGAGACCGGCTACCCTCATCGGCGTGAACGCATCTCTTCTCCCGGACGACATCCAGGGCGACCCGTACGCCGCCGCCGACGCCGCCGCCGCGCGACTGCGCGAACTGACGGGCGCCGAGACCCACGACGTCGCCCTCGTGATGGGCTCGGGCTGGGCCCCGGCCGTGGACGCACTGGGCGCGCCCGACGCCGAGTTCCAGGTCACCGAGCTGCCCGGTTTCCCGCCGCCGGCGGTCGAGGGGCACGGCGGCAAGATCCGCTCGTACAAGATCGGCGAGAAGCGCGCGCTGGTCTTCCTGGGCCGCACGCACTACTACGAGGGCCGTGGTGTGGCCGCCGTCGCGCACGGCGTCCGTACGGCGGTGGCGGCCGGCAGCAAGACGATCGTGCTGACCAACGGCTGCGGGGGTCTGCGTGAGGGCATGCGGCCCGGGCAGCCGGTCCTGATCAGCGACCACATCAACCTCACGGCGACCTCGCCGATCGTCGGCGCGAACTTCGTCGACCTCACCGATCTGTACTCGCCGCGGCTGCGGACGCTGTGCAAGGAGATCGACGCCACGCTGGAGGAGGGGGTGTACGCGCAGTTCCCCGGCCCGCACTACGAGACCCCGGCGGAGATCCGGATGGCCCGGGTGATCGGTGCCGACCTGGTGGGGATGTCGACCGTCCTCGAGGCGATCGCCGCACGGGAGGCCGGTGCGGAGGTGCTGGGCATCTCCCTCGTCACCAACCTCGCCGCCGGCATGACCGGTGAGCCGCTGAACCACGAAGAGGTCCTCCAGGCGGGGCGGGACAGCGCGACGCGGATGGGGTCCCTGCTGGCGCAGGTGCTGGGCCGCCTGTAGGGCCTCTGCCCCCACGACCCCGCCAGGGGGCTCCGCCCCCTGGCCCCCGCCTGCGCCCACCACCCGACTCGGTCGGTCAGGAAGCACCACAACCAACCACCCCGGACCACCCCGTCCGGCATCGGCTTTCGAGCGCCGGCCGGGCGATCGAGCCTGTCCGGCGTTTTCTTGAGAACGCGTTTTCTTGAGAACGAGGCCCGTCCAGGGCCGAAGCGGGGGTCCGGGGGTGCAGCCCCCGGGGGCGGGAAGGGTAGGGGCGGCGGGGGCGAGGAAACTCACCACACTCACGAGAGGTTGACCGACCGTGCACCACGATCTCGACGATCTCCTCGTCCGCGCCCAGTCCTGGCTGGCCGAGGACCCCGACCCGGACACCCGCGAGGAACTCGCGAAGCTCCTCGACGCCGGCGACCGCGCCGAACTCGCCGCCCGCTTCTCCGGCACCCTGCAGTTCGGCACCGCCGGCCTCCGGGGCGAGCTCGGCGCCGGCCCGATGCGCATGAACCGTGCCGTCGTGATCCGCGCCGCCGCCGGCCTGGCCGCGTACCTCAAGGCGAAGGGCGGGCAGGACGGCCTGGTCGTCATCGGGTACGACGCCCGCCACAAGTCCGCGGAGTTCGCCCAGGACACGGCCTCCGTGATGACGGGCGCGGGCCTGCGCGCGGCCGTGCTGCCCCGCCCGCTGCCGACCCCCGTCCTGGCGTACGCCATCAGGCACCTGGGCGCGGTCGCCGGCGTCGAGGTCACCGCCAGCCACAACCCGCCCCGGGACAACGGCTACAAGGTGTACCTGGGCGACGGCTCGCAGATCGTCCCGCCGGCGGACGCGGAGATCGCCGCCGAGATCGCGGCCGTACGGTCCCTCGACGACGTCCCGCGGCCCACCACCGGCTGGGAGCTCCTGGACGAGTCCGTCCTCGAGGCCTACCTCGCCCGCACCGACGCCGTACTGGCGGAGGGCTCCCCGCGCACCGCCCGCACCGTCTACACGGCGATGCACGGCGTCGGCAAGGACGTCCTGCTCGCCGCGTTCGCCCGTGCCGGGTTCCCGGAGCCCGCGCTCGTCGCCGAGCAGGCGGAACCCGACCCGGACTTCCCGACCGTCGCCTTCCCGAACCCGGAAGAGCCCGGCGCCATGGACCTCGCCTTCGCGAAGGCCCGTGCGACCGACCCCGACCTGGTCATCGCCAACGACCCGGACGCCGACCGCTGTGCCGTGGCCGTCAAGGACGGCGGGGAATGGCGGATGCTGCGCGGTGACGAGGTCGGCGCGCTGCTCGCGGCCCATCTCGTCCAGCGCGGGGCGCGCGGCACCTTCGCCGAGTCGATCGTCTCCTCCTCCCTCCTCGGCCGTATCGCCGAGAAGGCCGGGCTGCCCTACGAGGAGACCCTCACCGGCTTCAAGTGGATCGCCCGCGTCGACGGCCTGCGCTACGGCTACGAGGAGGCGCTCGGCTACTGCGTCGACCCCGAGGGCGTGCGCGACAAGGACGGCATCACGGCCGCCCTGCTGATCACCGAGCTCGCCTCCCAGCAGAGGGAGCAGGGCCGCACCCTGCTCGACCTGCTCGACGATCTCGCCGTCGAGCACGGCCTGCACGCCACCGACCAGCTCTCGGTGCGGGTGGAGGACCTCTCCGTCATCGCCGCCGCCATGCGACGGCTGCGCGAACAGCCGCCGACCGAGCTCGCCGGTCTCGCCATCACCCGCGCCGAGGACCTGACCCGGGGCACCGACCAGCTCCCGCCCACGGACGGCCTGCGCTACACCCTCGACGGCGCGCGCGTCATCGTCCGGCCCAGCGGTACGGAGCCGAAGCTGAAGTGCTACCTGGAAGTCGTCGTGCCGGTCGCCTCGCACGACGGTCTCCCGGCGGCCCGGGCGAGGGCGGCCGAGCTGCTCGCGGCCGTCAAGCGGGACCTGGCGGCGGCCGCCGGTATCTGAGGCGTACGCGAGGGGTGCCTCCGGCCGACGGCGGGTGGCACCCCCACCGGGTGATCGCGCGGGACGGCGGGCGTTCGGTGGGTCTGCGGCCTGTGGGCAGCTCAGGTATGTACGGCTCCCGGAACCGCAGCCCACCCAGCCCCGGACACATTCCTCCGGCGGCCCCGGCGTCCGGCACAAGCCCGCCGCCCCCGCAGCTCCGGGTCCCGGCGCCCCCACCTCACCCCACAGCCAGCAAGATCCCCAGCACCACAGCTCCCGCGACCGCCGGCCCCACGATCTCCCACGCCCACCGCACGGTCACCTCTCCCTGCGCGCTCTCCTCCTTCTGCCGCACCTCCCACAGCTCTCGCAGCTCATGCATGATCTTGTCGCTCTCGGCCCGCACCGGCCCCTCCGGGAGCGCGGCGCCCGAGGCGGAACCAGGGCTCCCGAAGCCTCCGAGGCCGCCGAACCCGCCGAGTCCCCCGGCCCCCCGGCCACCGCGTCCCCTGGCTCCCCGGCCACTGCCCCCCTGCCGCTCGGCGGCCCGCTCCGCCTCGATCCGGGTCTCCTGCCGGACCGCCTTCTTGCGCGCCCGCAGCGAGACGGGGATCGACCACAGCTGGTACTTCTTCCCCGAGGTGGCGACGGCGTCGTTGGTGTAGCCGGACCGCAGCGAGGCGACCTGCCCCCAGGGCAGCACGATCACCCGGAAGGGATTGCGCACCCGCAGCCGGTCCTGTCCCGCGAACACGGCCGGCCGCAGCGTGAACGCGACGATCAGCGGCACCAGCAGGATCAGCGTCGCGAGCGCGAGCCAGGGCGTGCGCCCGTCCCCCGCGACGATCGCGTCGATGCCGAGCCAGCCGACGAGCGCGAGCAGCAGCACGCCGCCGGCCATGCCCGCGGGCGACCGGTAGATGCGGTCCTTGGACTCGGGGGCCGGGGGCTGCGGTGCTGGTGACTGGTCTTCCGGGCTCGTCATGGTCCCGATTCTGCCGCAGCCCGCGACGCCGGGCCGACCCGCCCGTCCCCGTGGGGGATCCGTCCCCGCTCCTGTCGAAGGGCAGCCGTCGGGGTGTACAGCCGCTACGCGCGTAGATATGCTCGTCTGGTGACCATGCCCACCAATGCACCCACCGCGGCCCACGCCCTCGCGGACGTCACCACGTCCGACAGCACGCTGCGCCGCTTCCTCCACGGGCTGCCCGGCGTCGACGCGGTCGGCCTGGAGGCACGCGCCGCATCCCTCGGTACCCGTTCCATCAAGACGACCGCGAAGGCGTACGCCATCGACCTCGCCATCTCGATGGTCGACCTGACGACGCTGGAAGGCGCGGACACCCCGGGCAAGGTCCGGGCGCTCGGCGCGAAGGCCGTCCACCCCGACCCGACCGACCGTACGACGCCGACGACCGCTGCCGTCTGCGTCTATCCCGACATGGTCGCCACCGCCAAGGCGGCCGTCGCGGGCTCCGGCGTCAAGGTCGCCTCCGTCGCCACGGCGTTCCCGGCCGGCCGCGCCGCCCTCGACGTCAAGCTCGCGGACGTCCGCGAGGCCGTCGCCGCGGGCGCCGACGAGGTCGACATGGTCATCGACCGCGGGGCGTTCCTCGCGGGCAACTACCTGAAGGTGTACGACGAGATCGTCGCCGTGCGGGAGGTCTGCGGCACGTCCGCCCGACTGAAGGTGATCTTCGAGACCGGCGAGCTCTCGACGTACGACAACATCCGGCGCGCGAGCTGGCTCGGCATGCTGGCGGGGGCCGACTTCATCAAGACCTCCACCGGCAAGGTGGCGGTGAACGCCACACCCGCGAACACCCTGCTGATGCTGGAAGCCGTCCGTGACTTCCGCGCGCAGACCGGGGTACAGGTCGGCGTGAAGCCGGCCGGCGGCATCCGCACCTCCAAGGACGCCATCAAGTTCCTGGTCCTGGTCAACGAGACCGTGGGCGAGGACTGGCTGGACAACCACTGGTTCCGCTTCGGCGCCTCCTCCCTCCTGAACGACCTGCTGATGCAGCGTCAGAAGCTGGCCACCGGCCGCTACTCCGGCCCCGACTACGTGACGGTGGACTGATCACCATGGCATCGGCATTCGCATACGCACCGGCTCCCGAGTCCCGCTCGGTCGTCGACATCGCCCCCTCCTACGGCCTGTTCATCGACGGCGAGTTCAGCGAGGCGGCCGACGGCAAGGTCTTCAAGACGGTCTCGCCGAGCACCGAGGAGGTGCTGTCGGAGGTCGCGCAGGCCGGTTCCGAGGACGTGGACCGCGCGGTCAGGGCCGCCCGCAAGGCCTTCGGGAAGTGGTCGGCGCTGCCCGGCTCCGAGCGCGCGAAGTACCTCTTCCGTATCGCCCGCATCATCCAGGAGCGCAGCCGCGAGCTGGCCGTCCTGGAGACCCTCGACAACGGCAAGCCCATCAAGGAGACGCGCGACGCCGACCTCCCCCTGGTCGCCGCGCACTTCTTCTACTACGCGGGCTGGGCCGACAAGCTCGACCACGCCGGCTTCGGCCGCGACCCCCGGCCGCTGGGTGTCGCGGGCCAGGTCATCCCCTGGAACTTCCCCCTGCTGATGCTGGCGTGGAAGATCGCCCCGGCCCTGGCGACCGGCAACACGGTCGTCCTGAAGCCGGCCGAGACGACCCCGCTCTCCGCCCTCTTCTTCGCGGACATCTGCCGTCAGGCGGGCCTCCCCAAGGGCGTCGTCAACATCCTCCCCGGCTACGGCGACGCGGGCGCCGCGCTCGTCGCCCACCCGGACGTGAACAAGGTCGCCTTCACCGGCTCCACCGCCGTCGGCAAGGAGATCGCCCGCACGGTCGCCGGCACCCGCAAGAAGCTCACGCTCGAACTGGGCGGCAAGGGCGCCAACATCGTCTTCGACGACGCCCCCGTCGACCAGGCCGTCGAGGGCATCGTCAACGGCATCTTCTTCAACCAGGGCCAGGTCTGCTGCGCCGGCAGCCGTCTGCTGGTGCAGGAGTCGATCCACGACGAGCTGCTGGACTCGCTGAAGCGCCGTCTGTCCACGCTCCGCCTGGGCGACCCGCTGGACAAGAACACGGACATCGGCGCGATCAACTCCGCCGAACAGCTCGCGCGCATCAGCGCCCTCGCCGACCAGGGCGAGGCGGAGGGCGCCGAACGCTGGTCCCCGGCCTGCGAACTGCCCACCTCCGGCTACTGGTTCGCCCCGACGCTCTTCACGAACGTCACCCAGGCGCACACCGTCGCCCGCGACGAGATCTTCGGCCCGGTCCTGTCGGTCCTCACCTTCCGCACCCCGGACGAGGCCGTCGCCAAGGCCAACAACACCCCGTACGGGCTGTCGGCGGGCATCTGGACGGAGAAGGGCTCCCGCATCCTCGCGGTGGCGAGCAAGCTCCGGGCCGGTGTCGTCTGGTCCAACACGTTCAACAAGTTCGACCCGACCTCGCCCTTCGGCGGTTACAAGGAGTCGGGCTTCGGCCGCGAGGGCGGCCGCCACGGCCTGGAGGCGTACCTCGATGTCTGAGAAGTCCGAACAGCAGCGACTCAGGGTTTTCAAGACCTACAAGCTGTACATCGGCGGGAAGTTCCCGCGTTCCGAGAGCGGCCGGGTGTACGAGGTGACGGCGAAGACATCAGCCGCTGACGCGGCGGGCAAGGGCGACTGGCTGGCCAACGCACCGCAGTCGTCCCGCAAGGACGCCCGTGACGCGGTCGTGGCCGCGCGCAAGGCGTTCGGCGCCTGGTCCGGCGCGACGGCGTACAACCGCGGTCAGATCCTCTACCGCGTCGCGGAGATGCTGGAGGGCCGCCGCGACCAGTTCGCGCGCGAGGTCGCGGACGCGGAGGGCCTGTCGAAGTCCAAGGCGGCCGCGGTGGTGGACGCGACGGTCGACCGCTGGGTCTGGTACGCGGGCTGGACCGACAAGATCGCCCAGGTGGTGGGCGGCGGCAACCCGGTGGCGGGCCCGTACTTCAACCTGTCGTCCCCCGAGCCGACCGGTGTGGTGGCCGTGGTGGCTCCGCAGGAGTCGTCGTTCCTGGGCCTGGTCTCGGTGGTCGCCCCGGTGATCGCGACCGGCAACACGGCGATCGTGATCGCGAGCGAGAGGTCCCCGCTCCCGGCCCTGTCCCTGGGCGAGGTGCTGGCCACCTCCGACCTCCCCGGCGGTGTGGTCAACATCCTCTCCGGCCGCACGGCGGAGATCGCGGCCCCCCTGGCCGCCCACCAGGACGTCAACGCGATCGACCTCGCGGGCGCCGACGAGGTCCTCGCCAAGGAGCTGGAGATCGCCGCGGCGGACAACCTCAAGCGCGTCCTTCGTCCACAGCCTGTGGACGACTGGTCCGCGGATCCCGGCCTCGACCGCATGACGGCGTTCCTGGAGACGAAGACGGTCTGGCACCCGACGGGGTCGCTGGGCGCGTCGGGCTCGTCGTACTGAGCCCGTCACACAGTCCGAGAGCCGCGTCTCCCCTCCGTCCAGGGGCGGCGCGGCTCTCTCGGTTCGATCGGAGCGCTCAGCCACCCAGCGCCGAAGCCGCCCGCCCCACCACCGGAATCGCCCCCACCGACTCCGCCTGCGCCACCGGTCCGGTCAGGTCCTTCGAGGTCAGCGGCTTGAAGTCGGCGACCTGGGTGCCGACTCCGTTGTCGAGCGGGTCGACACCGGTGCCCGCGAGCGGGTTGGGCCTGAGGCGGGACACCGGCCCGGTGACGTGGCCGACGGTGCCGGTCGGCGTCTGCGGGCCGGCCTGCCGGGCGACGGCGCCGGGTGACGCGGGACGTGTCACGTCCAGGGCCGGTGCCGCGTCGGCCGCGGCCGTCCCCGCGCCCGTGCCCAGCGCCACTCCCGCCGTCGCGAGGGCGATCAGGGCGCGCCGGCCGGTCGGAGTCGGGGCGGAGTCGTGTCGGACCATCGCGGTGCCCACTTTCTGGTGCGGTACGTGATCGGTACGACACGAAGGGTAGTTGAGATGTGACGCGCGCATCAAAGCCGCCCCATGGGGTCGTTCGCGGCCCGATCGATGCCGCACACTGGTGTCCCGTGAGTTCCCAACCACCCATACCCGCGCGAGTCGTGCTGCTCTGCGGCCCTTCCGGCTCCGGCAAGTCCCTTCTCGCGGCCCGCTCCGGCCTTCCGGTGCTGCGGCTCGACGACTTCTACAAGGAGGGCGACGACCCGACGCTGCCGCTGGTGGCGGGGAGCTCCGACATCGACTGGGACCACCCGGACTCCTGGGACGCGGACGCGGCGATCACCGCGATCACCGAACTGTGCCGCACGGGCCGTACGAACGTCCCCGTCTACGACATCTCCCTCAGCGCCCGCACCGGCGAGGAGGCGATCGAGGTCGGGCGGACCCCGCTGTTCATCGCGGAGGGCATCTTCGCCGCCGAGATCGTGGGCCGGTGCCGGGAACTGGGCGTGCTGGCCGACGCGCTGTGCCTGAGCCGCGGCCCGGTGACCACCTTCCGCCGCCGCTTCCTGCGGGACCTGAAGGAGGGCCGCAAGTCGGTCCCCTTCCTGCTGCGCCGCGGCTGGCGCCTGATGCGCGCCGAACGCTCCATCGTCGCCCGCCAGACCGCCCTCGGCGCGTACGCCTGCGACCGCGACGAGGCGATGGGCCGCCTGGCGTCCGCGGCGGCCGGCCGCGGGGCCTCGACGGCGCGTACGGCGGTGTAGACCCGTACACGCGGAAGCGGGACTGGACGGACCCCCCGGCCCTCCAGTCCCGCTCCTTCGGTGCTCCCCCGTGTTTCCCCGCGTCCCCCCCGGGTGGTGCTTCCCCCGTACGGTGTGTGCGGTACCGCTCCCCCGAACGTCCCCCGTTGGGTCCCCCCGGTACCGCTCCCCCGTGTTTCCCCCGTTCACCGGCTTCCCTGAACGGAGCCGGCTCCCCCGTGAGCCTCAGGCGACGAGCTCGCCGAAGGCGTCCTCCTCGTCACGGCCGAAGCTGAGGACCTCGTCCTCACGCAGCCGGCGGAGCGACCGCCAGATGCTGGACTTCACCGTGCCGACACTGATGTCGAGGATCTCCGCGATCTCCGGGTCCGTGCGGCCCTCGTAGTAGCGCAGGACCAGCATGGTGCGCTGGAGCTCGGGCAGCCGGGCCAGCGCCTGCCACAGGACCGCGCGCAGCTCGGTGCCGCGCATCGCGTCCGTGTCGCCGGGCGTCTCCGGCAGTTCCTCGGTCGGGTACTCGTTCAGCTTGCGGCGCCGCCAGGCGCTGATGTGCAGGTTGGTCATGGTGCGGCGGAGGTATCCGCCGACCGCGGCCTTGTCACTGATCCGGTCCCAGGCCCGGTAGGTCGAGAACAGCGCGCTCTGCAGCAGGTCCTCGGCCTCGAAGCGGTCCCCGGTGAGGTGGTAGGCGGTGGCGTACAGGGAGGCGCGGCGCTCCTGGACGTAGGCGGTGAACTCCGCCTCCGACAGCGAGCGGCGCTCCCCCGTGTCCTCCCTGTACGCGGATCCCCCGTGAGCCTCGTCAACCACCGTCATGAACACGGTGTGCTGACGTCCGATGCCGCGAGCGCACCCCCGCCCGCTCACCGCACCGGACTTCTCGGAACCCCGGTGCACGTCGTGCAGACGCGTGACCACTGCGCTGGTGCTCAGTCCGTGCAGCGTGTTCATCTTGCGCCCCCCGTCGTGGACTTCCGGTGTTTCGGTCTGGTGCGGCCGGCTCGGCGTTGTCGCTGCCTTGCCTGTGCCGAAAAGCTTGCCCACGCCACTTCATCGCCGTGTCCGTCGACTGTCACAGACCTGTCACAGGGCCCTGTCACGGCGACACCACAGCGGGTCCACAGCCGTCGGCGCTACGACCGGCCCCACGCACCCGCGATGACCTGCGCGGACTCCCCTTTGCACAGGAGCCCGCCCCACAGGTCGAACGACAGCGCCTCCATGGGCCAGAATGAGCCCGTGCCTTCCCTGTTGCTGATCGAGGACGACGACGCCATCCGTACGGCCCTGGAGCTCTCACTGACGCGCCAGGGACACCGTGTGGCGACCGCTGCGAGCGGTGAGGACGGTCTGAAGCTGCTGCGCGAGCAGCGGCCTGATC
This sequence comes from Streptomyces aurantiaciflavus, assembly GCF_049808595.1. Taxonomy (NCBI): domain Bacteria; kingdom Bacillati; phylum Actinomycetota; class Actinomycetes; order Kitasatosporales; family Streptomycetaceae; genus Streptomyces; species Streptomyces aurantiaciflavus. The sequence continues at coordinate 58,190 of NZ_JBNCAQ010000053.1, forward strand.
TGATCGTTCTGGACGTGATGCTGCCCGGCATCGACGGCTTCGAGGTGTGCCGGCGCATCCGGCGCACCGACCAGCTGCCGATCATCCTGCTCACCGCGCGCAGCGACGACATCGACGTGGTGGTCGGGCTGGAGTCCGGCGCCGACGACTACGTCGTGAAGCCGGTGCAGGGCCGGGTGCTGGACGCCCGGATCCGGGCCGTGCTGCGGCGCGGGGAGCGCGAGTCGAACGACTCGGCGACCTTCGGCAGCCTCGTCATCGACCGCGCGGCGATGACGGTGACGAAGAACGGCGAGGACCTCCAGCTCACCCCGACCGAGCTGCGCCTGCTGCTCGAACTGAGCCGGCGCCCCGGTCAGGCGCTGTCCCGGCAGCAGCTGCTGCGCCTGGTCTGGGAGCACGACTACCTCGGCGACTCTCGTCTCGTGGACGCCTGTGTCCAGCGGCTGCGCGCCAAGGTCGAGGACATCCCCTCCTCCCCCACCCTGATCCGTACCGTGCGCGGAGTCGGCTACCGCCTGGACGCCCCTCAGTGACACCAGGGCAAGGGGGGTTCCGCGGCTGGTCCGCGGCGCGCAAGGGACATCTCTCACGGCTGCGTTTCACCAGCCTGCGACTGCGGCTCGTCGTGGTCTTCGGACTGGTGGCGCTGACCGCCGCCGTGTCCGCGTCCGGCATCGCGTACTGGCTCAACCGCGAGGCCGTGCTGACGCGTACGCAGGGTGCGGTGCTACGGGACTTCGAGCAGGAGATGCAGAACCGGGCCGGCTCGCTGCCCGAGCACCCCTCGCAGGACGAGCTGCAGCACACGGCCGGCCAGATGGCCAACAGCAGCCAGCGCTTCAGCGTCCTGCTGGTCGCCGAGGACTCCACCGGCAGGACGGTGTACGGCAACTCCGGCGGCCTGAACGGCTTCTCCCTGCAGGACGTGCCCAAGTCGCTGCGCACGGCGGTGAACAAGGAACAGGACATCACCAGCGGCAACAAGTCGCCGTACCACCTGTACTGGCAGCGGGTCGTGGACCACGGGACGCCGTACCTGGTGGCCGGGACGAAGGTGATCGGCGGCGGCCCGACGGGCTACATGCGCAAGTCCCTGGAACCGGAGGCCAAGGACCTCAACTCCCTGGCCTGGTCACTGGGCATCGCCACGGGCCTCGCCCTGATAGGGGCCGCACTGCTCGCCCAGGCCGCCGCCACGACCGTACTGAAGCCGGTGCACCGCCTCGGAGTGGCCGCCGGCCGGCTCGGCGAGGGCAAACTCGACACCCGTCTGCGCGTCTCCGGTACGGACGAACTCGCGGACCTCTCCCGCACGTTCAACCGCACGGCGGAAGCCCTGGAGAAACGGGTCGCGGACATGGCGGCCCGCGACGAGGCCTCCCGCCGCTTCGTGGCGGACATGAGCCACGAGCTGCGCACGCCCCTGACCGCCATCACGGCCGTCACCGAGGTCCTCGAAGAGGAACTGGACGCGGAGTCGGGCGGCATCGACCCGATGATCGAGCCGGCCGTACGCCTGGTGGTCTCCGAGACCCGGCGCCTGAACGACCTCGTCGAGAACCTGATGGAGGTCACCCGCTTCGACGCCGGCACCGCCCGCCTGGTCCTGGACGACGTCGACGTCGCCGACCAGATCACCGCCTGCATCGACGCCCGCGCCTGGCTCGACGCCGTCGAACTCGACGCCGAGCGCGGTATCCACGCCCGCCTCGACCCGCGCCGCCTGGACGTGATCCTCGCCAACCTCATCGGCAACGCCCTCAAGCACGGCGGCTCGCCGGTACGGGTGTCGGTGCGGGAGTCGGCCGACGAGGTGGTCATCGCCGTACGCGACCACGGCCCCGGCATCCCCGAGGACGTCCTCCCGCACGTCTTCGACCGCTTCTACAAGGCGAGCGCCTCCCGCCCCCGATCCGAGGGCAGTGGCCTGGGCCTCTCCATCGCCCTGGAGAACGCCCACATCCACGGCGGCGAGATCATGGCCGCCAACTCTCCCGAGTCAGGCGCGATCTTCACTCTCCGCCTGCCGAGGGACGCCTCGGAACTGGCGGAAGAGGGCGCGAAGAAGGACAAGGGGGAGACCTGATGACACCCGGCAAACCCGTACGCCTCCTGGCCCTCTCCCTCCTCGCCGCTTTACTCACCGGCTGCGGTATCCGGGCGACGGAGGTACCGACCGACTTCGGCCCCGCCCCCTCCCGGGTGCGCTGCTCCCTCACCGAACCGAACGTGACGACCCAGACCGCGCCGGGCGTCCCGGTGCGGGTGTTCCTCCTGTGCGGTTCCTCCCTGATCGCCGTGGACCGCGCGATCCCGGTCCCGGACGGAGCGGCGGACTCCGAACGACGCGTCCTCGTGGCCCAGGGTCTGCTCGACGAACTGGCCGAGTCCCCCTCAGCGTCCGAGAAGGAGGCCGGCTACACCACGGACGTACGCGGCGGCCTCAAGGTGAGCGGCCCGTCCCCCAAGGACCCCGACGACACCCTGCGCCTGAGCACCTCCCCCGGCGACCTGACCTCGTACGCCCTGGCCCAGGTCGTCTGCACCTTCTCCGACTCGGCGGCAGCCGAGGGAGACGGCTCGGTCATCCTGGGCGGCCCCGCCACAGAACTCCCCCGCCGCTACGAATGCACGGACGAGGTCCGCTCCCGCCCAGGCACCAAAGAACCCCCCTCGACAGAGGTCAAAGAGGAGTAACCGCCCCGAGCCGTGGCCGCCACGGCACAGCCCCACACACCCGCAACCGCCCTCCCGCGAGAGCGAGCCGTGGCCGGGACGGCGCAGCCACGACGCTCCCGCAGTCGCCATGGCACGGGAGTGGGTCGTGGCGGTGCGGCAGGAGCCTGTCGCTCAGCTCGTCACAGCCAAGTCGGACTGTGGCAGCAGGCAGCCGTACGCCCAACACGCGACGGGCTCGCCGCACCGCCACGACCCCGCCCCCCCCACCCCCCCCCCGCGCCCAGGCCCCCAACCCCCACCAAGAC
>NZ_JBNCAQ010000054.1:0-42629 GCF_049808595.1 Streptomyces aurantiaciflavus
GCCGAATAATCAACGTTCCACCCATGAGCAACCAGCACCGGACGTTCGCCGATGTACTGGCCTCTGGACAGCCTTGCGGCTGCCTAGAAGTGCTCCTTAGAAAGGAGGTGATCCAGCCGCACCTTCCGGTACGGCTACCTTGTTACGACTTCGTCCCAATCGCCAGTCCCACCTTCGACAGCTCCCTCCCACAAGGGGTTGGGCCACCGGCTTCGGGTGTTACCGACTTTCGTGACGTGACGGGCGGTGTGTACAAGGCCCGGGAACGTATTCACCGCAGCAATGCTGATCTGCGATTACTAGCAACTCCGACTTCATGGGGTCGAGTTGCAGACCCCAATCCGAACTGAGACCGGCTTTTTGAGATTCGCTCCACCTCACGGTATCGCAGCTCTTTGTACCGGCCATTGTAGCACGTGTGCAGCCCAAGACATAAGGGGCATGATGACTTGACGTCGTCCCCACCTTCCTCCGAGTTGACCCCGGCGGTCTCCTGTGAGTCCCCATCACCCCGAAGGGCATGCTGGCAACACAGAACAAGGGTTGCGCTCGTTGCGGGACTTAACCCAACATCTCACGACACGAGCTGACGACAGCCATGCACCACCTGTACACCGACCACAAGGGGGACCCTGTCTCCAGGGTTTTCCGGTGTATGTCAAGCCTTGGTAAGGTTCTTCGCGTTGCGTCGAATTAAGCCACATGCTCCGCTGCTTGTGCGGGCCCCCGTCAATTCCTTTGAGTTTTAGCCTTGCGGCCGTACTCCCCAGGCGGGGAACTTAATGCGTTAGCTGCGGCACCGACGACGTGGAATGTCGCCAACACCTAGTTCCCACCGTTTACGGCGTGGACTACCAGGGTATCTAATCCTGTTCGCTCCCCACGCTTTCGCTCCTCAGCGTCAGTAATGGCCCAGAGATCCGCCTTCGCCACCGGTGTTCCTCCTGATATCTGCGCATTTCACCGCTACACCAGGAATTCCGATCTCCCCTACCACACTCTAGCTAGCCCGTATCGAATGCAGACCCGGGGTTAAGCCCCGGGCTTTCACACCCGACGTGACAAGCCGCCTACGAGCTCTTTACGCCCAATAATTCCGGACAACGCTTGCGCCCTACGTATTACCGCGGCTGCTGGCACGTAGTTAGCCGGCGCTTCTTCTGCAGGTACCGTCACTTTCGCTTCTTCCCTGCTGAAAGAGGTTTACAACCCGAAGGCCGTCATCCCTCACGCGGCGTCGCTGCATCAGGCTTTCGCCCATTGTGCAATATTCCCCACTGCTGCCTCCCGTAGGAGTCTGGGCCGTGTCTCAGTCCCAGTGTGGCCGGTCGCCCTCTCAGGCCGGCTACCCGTCGTCGCCTTGGTGAGCCGTTACCTCACCAACAAGCTGATAGGCCGCGGGCTCATCCTTCACCGCCGGAGCTTTCAACCCTCACAGATGCCCGCGAGAGTGGTATCCGGTATTAGACCCCGTTTCCAGGGCTTGTCCCAGAGTGAAGGGCAGATTGCCCACGTGTTACTCACCCGTTCGCCACTAATCCACCCCGAAGGGCTTCATCGTTCGACTTGCATGTGTTAAGCACGCCGCCAGCGTTCGTCCTGAGCCAGGATCAAACTCTCCGTGAATGTTTACCGGTAATCCGGTGCACACACACGAGAGCGGAACGAGAGGAGGAATAATCCTCTCGCTCACAGCGTCCTCGCTGTGTTTTTTCAAAGGAACCTCATCCTCGGCTATCACTGCCGGGGACGGGGTATCAACATATCTGGCGTTGATTTTTGGCACGCTGTTGAGTTCTCAAGGAACGGACGCTTCCTTTGTACTCACCCGAGAGACTCTCTCAGGCTTTCCTCCGGGCGCTTCCCTTCGGTCTTGCGTTTCCGACTCTATCAGATCTTTTCTCGATCCGATTTCCTCGGCGCTTTCCAGGTTCCCGCTTTTGTTTCGCGGTTTCCTTTCCGGCGGTTCCGACTTTATCAGAAGTTCTGAGTCGGTTTTCCCGCCCCTCCCGGGGTTGGTCCCAGGCACGCACGAGGCGACCGGGTTCCCGTTCAGGCGGAGCCGTAAACGTACTGGAGCGGGGCGCCCCGATGCAAATCGAGGTGCCCCGCTCCGAGTTCGCGCGTACGAGGGGTCGTCCGCGGGGTCAGACCTCCACGACGACCGGGAGGATCATCGGCCTGCGGCGATAGGTGTCGGAGACCCACTTCCCCAGGGTGCGGCGGACGAGTTGCTGCAGCTGGTGGGGTTCGACCACACCGTCCTGGGCCGAGCGCTCCAGGACCTCGGTGATCTTCGGGAGGACGTCCGCGAAGGCCGAGTCCTCGATACCCGAACCGCGGGCCTGGACATGCGGGCCGCCCGTGATCTTGCCGGTGGAGGAGTCCACGACCACGAAGACCGAGATGATGCCCTCGTCTCCCAGGATCTTCCGGTCCTTGAGGGCCGGCTCGCCCACGTCGCCGACCGAGAGGCCGTCGACGTACACGTAACCAGCCTGGACCTTGCCGGAGATCTTGGCCTTGCCCTCGACGAGGTCGACGGCGACGCCGTCCTCGGCGATGACGATGCGGTCGTGCGGGACGCCGGTGAGCGCGCCCAGTTCGGCGTTGGCGCGCAGGTGGCGCCATTCGCCGTGCACCGGCATCAGGTTCTTCGGGCGGCAGATGTTGTAGAAGTACAGCAGCTCGCCCGCGGACGCGTGGCCGGAGACGTGCACCTTGGCGTTGCCCTTGTGGACGACGTTCGCTCCCCAGCGGGTCAGGCCGTTGATCACGCGGTAGACCGCGTTCTCGTTGCCGGGGATGAGCGAGGACGCCAGGATCACCGTGTCGCCGTCGACGATGCGGATCTGGTGGTCGCGGTTGGCCATGCGGGACAGGGCGGCCATCGGTTCGCCCTGGGAGCCCGTGCAGACCAGGACCACCTCCTGGTCGGGGAGGTCGTCGAGGGTCCTGACGTCCACCACCAGGCCCGGCGGGACCTTCAGGTAGCCCAGGTCGCGCGCGATGCCCATGTTGCGGACCATCGAGCGGCCGACGAAGGCGACCCGGCGGCCGTACTCGTGAGCCGCGTCGAGGATCTGCTGGATGCGGTGGACGTGGCTGGCGAAGCTGGCCACGATGATCCGCTTGCGGGCGCTCGCGAAGACCTGGCGCAGGACGTTCGAGATGTCGCGCTCGTGCGGGGTGAAGCCGGGGACTTCCGCGTTGGTGGAGTCGGAGAGAAGGAGGTCGATGCCCTCCTCGCTCAGACGTGCGAACGCGTGCAGATCGGTCAGCCGGTTGTCCAGCGGGAGCTGGTCCATCTTGAAGTCGCCCGTGTGGACCGCCATGCCGGCGGGTGTGCGGATGGCGACCGCGAGGGCGTCCGGGATGGAGTGGTTGACCGCGACGAACTCGCAGTCGAACGGGCCGATGCGCTCGCGCTGCCCCTCCGCCACCTCGAGGGTGTACGGGCGGATGCGGTGCTCCTGGAGCTTGGCCTCGATGAGGGCGAGGGTCAGCTTGGAGCCGATCAGCGGGATGTCCGGCTTCTCGCGGAGGAGGTAGGGGACGCCGCCGATGTGGTCCTCGTGGCCATGGGTGAGGACGATGCCCTCGATCTGGTCCAGGCGGTCCCGGATGGACGAGAAGTCCGGCAGGATCAGGTCGATTCCGGGCTGCTCCTCCTCGGGGAAGAGCACTCCGCAGTCGACGATCAGCAGGCGACCGCCGTACTCGAAGACCGTCATGTTGCGGCCGATCTCGCCGAGGCCGCCGAGCGGGGTGACCCGCAGGCCGCCTTCGGGGAGCGGCGGGGGCGGGCCCAGTTCAGGGTGCGGATGACTCAAAAGACTCTCCTCAACCACGCACGCCACGTACCGGTCGGGCACGTGGCGCGCGTGACGTGCGTGCAGAAGCAGTTGTCGTGTGGAACGGCGCAGGCACCGGTGGCCTGCTGTATTCAGTTGTGAAGTCTGATGTCAGAGCTGTACCCCGCCTGCGGCAAGATCGATCTTGAGCTGCTCGATCTCTTCGGGCGAGCACTCGACCATGGGCGCGCGCAGCGGGCCGGCGGGCAGGCCCTGGAGGGCGAGCGCGGCCTTCGTGGTCATGACGCCCTGGGTGCGGAACATGCCCGTGTAGACCGGGAGCAGCTTCTGGTGGATCTCGGTGGCCTTCTGGACGTCGCCGGAGACGTACGCGTCGACGAGGGCGCGCAGGTCGGGGGTGACGACGTGGCCGACGACGGAGACGAAGCCGACCGCGCCCACGGAGAGCAGCGGCAGGTTCAGCATGTCGTCGCCTGAGTACCAGGCCAGGCCGGAGCGGGCGATGGCCCAGCCGGCGCGGCCGAGGTCACCCTTGGCGTCCTTGTTGGCGACGATCCGGGGGTGCTCGGCGAGCCGGACGATCGTCTCGGTGTTGATCGGGACGCCGCTGCGGCCGGGGATGTCGTAGAGCATGACCGGCAGCTCGGTGGCGTCGGCGACGGCCTTGAAGTGGCGGTACAGGCCCTCCTGCGGGGGCTTGTTGTAGTACGGGGTGACGACCAGGAGGCCGTGTGCGCCCGTCTTCTGCGCCGCGTGCGCCAGCTCGATGCTGTGGCGGGTGTCGTTGGTGCCGACGCCGGCCACGATGTGGGCGCGGTCTCCGACGGCCTCCAGGACGGCTCGTACCAGGTCCGATTTCTCCGCGTCGCTCGTGGTGGGGGACTCGCCGGTGGTGCCGTTGACGATCAGGCCGTCGTTGCCTGCGTCCACCAGGTGGGTGGCGAGCCGCTGTGCGCCGTCGAGGTCGAGTGCGCCGTCCGCCGTGAAGGGCGTGACCATGGCGGTGAGGACCCGCCCGAAGGGGGTCTGCGGAGTGGAGGTCGGAGCCATGGGTACCACGCTACTCGTTGCTCAGGGCGGGGTCTTCCCTCGGGGCGGGCGACAAGTTGCGACAAATGTGGAACCCGGCACTGCCTGCTCGGGGGTTCAAGCAGTGCCGGGTCCGTTTGATCAGGCTAGATGAACTTCTCTAAATGCCGCAATACGGACACTTCGCCAGGCTGATCCGTACATACGTCTCCAGCTACGGGGCGACCCGGCCGTTGGCGTTGAAGGCCGCGTAGGTGAGGGGCATGAGCTTCGCCCACTCGGCCTCCATCCGCTCGCCGACCATCTCGATCTCCCGCTGCGGGAAGGAGGGGACCTTCGCCAGCTCGTGCTGGGTGCGCAGGCCGAGGAAGTGCATCAGGGAGCGGGCGTTGCAGGTCGCGTACATCGAGGAGAACAGGCCGACGGGGAGGACCGCGCGGGCGACCTCGCGGGCGACGCCGGCGGCGAGCATCTCCTGGTAGGCCTCGTAGGCCTGCCGGTAGGTGTCCTCCATGGTGCGGGCGACCAGCTCCTGCTGGGCCTCGGTGCCCTCGACGAAGACGTACTTGCCCGGGCGGCCCTGCTGAACGAGCTTGCGCGAGGCGTCGGGGACGTAGAAGACGGGCTGGAGCTCGCGGTAGCGGCCGCTCTCCTCGTTGTACGACCAGCCCACGCGGTGCCGCATGAACTCGCGGAAGACGAAGATCGGGGCGCTGATGAAGAAGGTCATCGAGTTGTGCTCGAAGGGGCTGCCGTGGCGGTCCCGCATCAGGTAGTTGATCAGGCCCTTGGAGCGCTCCGGGTCCTTGTTCAGCTCGTCCAGGGACTGCTCGCCGGCGGTCGAGACACGGGCGGCGAACAGCACGTCGGCGTCGGACGCGGTGTGCTTGACCAGCTCGACGGTGACGTCGCTGCGAGTGAAGATCTTGGGTTCGTCGGCGGGCCTGTCGGTCACGGTGCGGGGTCCTTCCCAGTGCGGCTTGAGAGCGGCGCCAACTCTACGGGGGCCTCCACGGGGCTTCCGAGACGGGTACTCACGGGTGTGCCACGAGATTCTTACGGGACGTCTCGTGAAATGGGGCACGTTTTCGGGCACTCGCTCGTCTGTATCAGTGACCACGTCCACTCCACGACCCAAGGAGGACGAACCAGCCATGTTCCGTCGGCGCGAGCCCGTACCCTTCGCCTTCCTCGCCGAAGCCGACACGTTCCGCAGTAATGTCGCGCCCCCGCCCCCGGAGCGGGCCTCCGCCGGCCAGATAGCCGGGCGCTGGCTCCTCGGGCTCACCATCGTGGCCGCGCTGGTGGGTTCCCTGGTCATCGGGATGCCGGCGCTGACCCTGGATCACTCCGCGCAGACTCAGCAGTCACAGGCCTCTCAGGGGCGCTGACTCCATCCGGACCCCCGAAGGTGGTGGGTGCAGACACAGGCGGATAGCCTCACCGGGCACAGCTCATGCATGGACTGAGTGAGGACCCGCCCGTGCCCCTGCCCTTCCTGACGGCCGACCGCGCATTCGAGGCAGCCGACGACGTCGCGTTGCCCTTCGACGACCCTGACCGCTGGCGGCGCCCCTATCGCCCGGGGCCCTGGCGGGTCGGTGTGGCCGCGCTGTGTCTGCTGCTCGCCTCGTACGTGCTGTTCGCGGCGGTGGTGATCGCGCTGACCGCCTCGATGTCGGAGGCCGGTGCGGTCTTCGGGATCTCGCTGCTGGTGATCGCCGGTGCGCTGCGGCTGCTGCGGATGGGCGTGTGGGTGAGCGCGCGCGGGCTGCGGCACGTGGGCTTCTCCCGCACGCGGACGGTGCCCTGGGACCGGATCGTGGCCGTGCGGACCGTGCAGCAGCCGGTGCGCTGGCTGGGACTGCCGCGGACCGTGCAGGGCCAGGCCCTGACGCTCGTACGGCGGGACCGGGCCGCTGAGGACACCATGCTGCTGCTGACCACGCACGGAGCCGACTTCCTGGCGCGGGTCGAGGCGTTCGACCGGGCGACGGATGCGCTGGAGGCGTGGGCCGAGGAGTACCGGCGGCCCTGAGCACCGCCTGGACACGGACACGGCTGTGGGGCCCGGCGGGCCCAGTGGACCCCGGCCCCACCCCCGGTGGGGGCGGGGCGGCCCGGACCCCGGCCGGCACCCGCACCCGGGTGGGGGCCGGTGGGGCACATGTCGACCGGGCCCACAGCCGTGTGCGTCAGGTCGCGGCCTGCTGCCGTGCCGTCTGGTGCAAAGTAATCGCGCGTTGCATCGCCTTGCGGGCGCGCGGGGTGTCCCGGGCGTCGTGATAGGCGACGGCGAGGCGGAACCAGGTGCGCCAGTCGTCGGGGGCGGCTTCCGTCTCGGCCTTGCGCCGGGCGAACACCTCGTCGGCCGAGTCACGGTCGATCCGCCCGCTGGGGGTGCGCTTCAGCTCGTCGACGGGCAGGCCGCCCTCGGCGTCGAGTTCGGCGGCGAGCTGGTTGGCCCTGCGGACGAACTGGGTGTTCTTCCAAAGGAACCAGACGCCGATGACCGGCAGGATCAGCACCGCCACGCCGAAGGTGACGGTGAGGAGCGTGCCGGACTGGATGAGCATGACGCCGCGGCTGCCGACCAGGGCGAAGTAGAAGACCAGGACGGCGGCCGTGAGGGCGTAGGAGAGCTTCGCGCGCATGACTGTCGGGCTCAGTTCAGGTCGAGGAAGTGTTCCAGGCCGAAGGTCAGGCCCGGGGTCGTCACCACGCGGCGGGCACCCAGCAGGATGCCCGGCATGAAGCTGCTGTGGTGCAGGGAGTCGTGGCGGACGGTGAGGGTCTCCCCCTCGCCGCCCAGCAGGACCTCCTGGTGGGCCAGCAGTCCGCGCAGCCGTACGGCGTGCACCGGGACGCCGTCGACGTTCGCGCCGCGGGCGCCCTCCAGCGCCGTGACCGTGGCGTCCGGGGCCGGGGCGGAACCGGCCGCGCGGCGGGCCTCGGCAATGAGCTGGGCGGTGCGCGTGGCGGTGCCGGAGGGGGCGTCCACCTTGTTCGGGTGGTGCAGCTCGACGACCTCGACGGACTCGAAGTACGGCGCGGCGATCTGCGCGAACTTCATGGTCAGTACGGCCCCGATGGAGAAGTTCGGCGCGATGAGCACGCCGGTCTCCGGGGACTGGGCCAGCCATCCCTTGAGCTGCGCGAGGCGCTCGTCGGTCCAGCCGGTGGTGCCGACGACGGCGTGGATGCCGTGCCGTACGCAGAAGTCGAGGTTGCCCATGACCGACGCCGGGGTGGTCAGTTCGACGGCGACCTGGGCGCCGGTCTCCGCCAGCGTCTCCAGCTTGTCGCCGCTGCTCAGGGCGGCGACCAGCTCCATGTCCTCGGCGGCCTCGACCGCCCGTACCGCCTCGGAACCGATGCGGCCCTTCGCGCCGAGGACCGCCACGCGCAGCTTGCTCATCTCTTGCTTCCTTACCGAAGGTGCTTTCCGAAGACGGACGGGTGTCAGACCACGGCCTCGTGCAGACGGGACGCCTGCTTGTCCTTGAGCGGGCCGATGACCGACAGCGACGGGCGCTGTCCCAGGATGTCGCGGGCCACCGAGCGGACCTCGTCCGGGGTCACCGCCGCTATCCGGGTCAGCATGTCGTCGACGGACATCTGCTCGCCCCAGCACAGCTCACTCTTGCCGATGCGGTTCATGAGCGCACCGGTGTCCTCCAGGCCGAGAACGGTGGAGCCCTTCAGCTGGCCGATGGCGCGGCCGATCTCGTCGTCGGACAGGCCGTGCTCGGCGACGTGGTCGAGCTCGTCGCGGCAGATCTTCAGCACGTCGTGCACCTGGCTGGGCCGGCAGCCGGCGTACACGCCGAACAGACCGCAGTCGGCGAAGCCGGATGTGTACGAGTACACGCTGTAGGCCAGGCCGCGCTTCTCGCGGACCTCCTGGAAGAGCCGGGAGGACATACCGCCGCCCAGCGCGGTGTTCAGCACGCCGAGCGCCCAGCGGCGGTCGTCGGTGCGGGCCAGGCCGGGCATGCCGAGGACGACGTGCGCCTGCTCGGTCTTGCGGCCGATCAGCTCGACGCGGCCCGACGTGCGGAGCGTGCGCCGGCCGGCGCGCGGGGCGATGGGTGTGGCGTGGTGGTCGGTGAGGGCGCCGGCCTTCTCGAAGGCGGCGCGGACCTGACGTACGACCTTGTTGTGGTCGACGTTGCCGGCGGCGGCGACCACGAGGTGGGTGGGGTCGTAGTGCTTCTTGTAGAAGCGGCGGATGCGGTCGGCGGTGAGGGCGTTGACCGTGTCGACCGTGCCGAGGACCGGGCGGCCGAGGGGCTGGTCACCGAACATGGTGTGCGCGAACAGGTCGTGCACACAGTCGCCCGGGTCGTCCTCGGTCATCGCGATCTCCTCGAGGATCGCGCCGCGCTCGACGTTGACGTCCTCTTCGAGGATGAGGGAGCCCGTGAGCATGTCACAGACGACGTCTATGGCGAGCGGCAGGTCGGCGTCGAGCACGCGCGCGTAGTAGCACGTGTACTCCTTGGCCGTGAACGCGTTCATCTCGCCGCCGACCGCGTCGAGGGCGGAGGAGATGTCCAGCGCGCTACGCCGGGCCGTGCCCTTGAAGAGCAGGTGCTCCAGGTAGTGCGTGGCGCCGTTCAGGGCGGGGGTCTCGTCGCGGGAGCCGACGTGTGCCCAGATGCCGAAGGTCGCGGAGCGGACCGAGGGCAGGGTCTCGGTGACGATGCGCAGGCCGCCGGGCAGGGTGGTCTTGCGGACCGTACCGGTGCCGTTCTCGCCCTTGATGAGGGTTTGGGTACGGGCGACGGCCCGCGCCTCCGAAGAGGTGCGGGCCGTCGCCTTGGAGCTGCTCGACGTCACTTGTCGGTGTCGTCCTTCTGCTCGTCGGTGGAGCCTTCCTCACCCTCGATCACGGGGATGAGGGAGAGCTTGCCGCGGGAGTCGATCTCGGCGATCTCGACCTGGACCTTCTGGCCCACGCCGACCACGTCCTCGACGTTCTCCACGCGCTTGCCGCCGGCCAGCTTGCGGATCTGCGAGATGTGCAGCAGACCGTCCTTGCCGGGCAGGAGCGAGACGAACGCGCCGAAGGTCGTGGTCTTGACGACCGTGCCCAGGTAGCGCTCGCCGACCTCGGGCATCGTCGGGTTGGCGATGCCGTTGATCGTGGCGCGGGCGGCCTCGGCGGAGGGGCCGTCGGCGGCGCCGATGTAGATGGTGCCGTCGTCCTCGATCGTGATCTCGGCGCCCGTGTCCTCCTGGATCTGGTTGATCATCTTGCCCTTGGGGCCGATGACCTCGCCGATCTTGTCGACCGGGATCTTCACGGTGATGATCCGCGGCGCGTTGGGGGACATCTCGTCCGGCGTGTCGATCGCTTCCATCATCACGTCGAGGATGTGGAGGCGGGCGTCACGGGCCTGCTTGAGCGCGGCGGCCAGGACGGAGGCGGGAATGCCGTCCAGCTTGGTGTCGAGCTGGAGGGCGGTCACGAACTCCTTGGTGCCGGCGACCTTGAAGTCCATGTCGCCGAAGGCGTCCTCCGCACCGAGGATGTCGGTGAGGGTGACGTAGTGCGTCTCGCCCTCGATCTCCTGGGAGATGAGGCCCATGGCGATACCGGCGACCGGGGCCTTCAGCGGCACACCGGCGTTCAGCAGCGACATGGTGGAGGCGCAGACCGAACCCATCGACGTCGAGCCGTTGGAGCCGAGGGCCTCGGACACCTGACGGATCGCGTAGGGGAACTCCTCGCGGGTCGGCAGGACCGGGACCAGGGCGCGCTCGGCGAGGGCGCCGTGGCCGATCTCACGGCGCTTCGGGGAGCCGACGCGGCCGGTCTCGCCGGTGGAGTACGGCGGGAAGTTGTAGTTGTGCATGTAGCGCTTGCGGGTCACCGGGGAGAGGGTGTCCAGCTGCTGCTCCATGCGGAGCATGTTGAGGGTGGTGACGCCCAGGATCTGGGTCTCGCCACGCTCGAACAGCGCGGAGCCGTGCACCCGCGGGATGGCCTCGACCTCGGCGGCCAGAGTGCGGATGTCGGTGACACCGCGGCCGTCGATGCGCTTCTTCTCCTTGATCACGCGCTCGCGGACCAGCTGCTTGGTGAGCGAGCGGTACGCGGCGGAGATCTCCTTCTCGCGGCCCTCGAACTCCGGCAGGAGCTTCTCGGCGGCGAGCGCCTTGACGCGGTCGAGCTCGCTCTCGCGCTCCTGCTTGCCCGCGATGGTCAGCGCGGAGGCGAGCTCCGGGCGGACGGCGGCGGACAGCGCCTCCAGGACGTCGTCCTGGTAGTCGAGGAAGATCGGGAACTCGGCGGTCGGCTTGGCGGCCTTCGCGGCGAGGTCGGCCTGGGCCTTGCAGAGCACCTTGATGAAGGGCTTGGCGGCATCCAGACCGGCGGCGACGACCTCCTCGGTCGGCGCCTCGGCGCCACCCTCGACCAGCTTGACGGTCTTCTCGGTGGCCTCGGCCTCGACCATCATGATCGCGACGTCGCCGTCCTCCAGGACGCGGCCCGCGACGACCATGTCGAAGACGGCGTCCTCGAGCTCGGTGTGCGTCGGGAACGCGACCCACTGGCCGTTGATCAGCGCGACGCGGACGCCGCCGATCGGGCCGGAGAAGGGCAGACCGGCCAGCTGCGTGGACGCGGACGCGGCGTTGATCGCGACGACGTCGTACAGGTGGTCGGGGTTGAGCGCCATGATCGTGGCGACGACCTGGATCTCGTTGCGCAGGCCCTTCTTGAAGGACGGGCGCAGCGGGCGGTCGATGAGGCGGCAGGTGAGGATGGCGTCCTCGGAGGGGCGGCCCTCACGGCGGAAGAAGCTGCCGGGGATCTTGCCGGCGGCGTACATCCGCTCCTCGACGTCCACCGTCAGCGGGAAGAAGTCGAGCTGGTCCTTGGGGTTCTTGGAGGCGGTGGTGGCCGACAGCACCATGGTGTCGTCGTCCAGGTACGCCACGGCGGAGCCGGCGGCCTGCTTGGCCAGGCGGCCCGTCTCGAAGCGGATGGTGCGGGTGCCGAAGGAACCGTTGTCGATGACGGCCTCGGCGTAGTGGGTCTCGTTCTCCACTAGCGTTTTCTCCGTTACTTGTCGTCTTTCGCCCCTCGCCTGCCCGTGTGGCAGGGGGACGGTGGCGGAGAAGCGCTCCGTCTGGTGCGGGCCGGTCTTCGATCGAAGCACCCGGGGCTGACTTCCCCCCGGGGGCCACTACCGAGGACCGGCGGCGGCGAGGTGCGCTCCTCCTCTTCTTGTCGTGCTGTGTCGTCCGTATTGCGTTGTGCTACCACACTACAAAGCGTGAGTGACACTCCGCACGTTTCCGTACGTACGGCAAAGGGAGCGGCCCCCGATCGTCACGGGAACCGCTCCCCTCACGGCGTCTTACTTGGCGCCCGCCGCACCACGGCGGATGCCGAGGCGGTCGACCAGCGTACGGAAGCGCTGGATGTCCTTCTTCGCCAGGTACTGCAGCAGCCGGCGGCGCTGACCGACCAGGATCAGCAGGCCACGGCGGGAGTGGTGGTCGTGCTTGTGGGTCTTGAGGTGCTCGGTCAGGTCGGAGATCCGACGGGACAGCAGAGCGACCTGGACCTCGGGGGAGCCGGTGTCACCCTCCTTGGTACCGAACTCGGAGATGATCTGCTTCTTCACTGCGGCGTCGAGCGACACGCGTACTCCTCGAAATCTGTGGATGGCCACCGAGTGCCCCCGGTCTGCGTCTCGGGGGAGCTTCCGTTACTCGGGATGGCGGGGATCCGCTGGGCGCGGCCTCCAGAGCGGGTGCTCCGGGGGTGCGTACACAAACGGCCGTCAGCCAGAGTACCAGCAGGCCGGGACCGTCTTCGCACCGGTTCCCGAAGCGTGTGGGCAGCAGGGGCGCTGCCACTAGGGTGAACGGTGGGATCATCCGTGCGTCGGGAAGGGGTCGCCGCGCCATGGCGGAGGAAACGAACGAGGACGTCAAGGCCCGCAAGGAGCGGGAGCGCGACGAGCTGTACGCGCTCGACATCTCGGGCGTCGAGTGGCAGTGCGCGCCGGGTACGGAGGAGCACGAGGAGCGCGTGGAGATCGCGTACCTGCCCGGCGGGGCCGTGGCGATGCGCTCGTCGCTCGACCCGGACACCGTGCTGCGCTACACGGAGGCGGAGTGGCGGGCCTTCGTCCTGGGTGCGCGGGACGGCGAGTTCGATCTGGAGCCGGCGCCGCACAACGGAGGGCTGACGGCGCAGTAGCCATTGCGGCGGCCGGCGCGCGCCGGCCGCCGCACACGGGCGGTCACGGCTTCTTCGCCGCGCCGCTCTCGATGCCGAGGACGAGATACGTCCAGGCCTTCCCGGAGGCGGGTCCGTCGGCGTTCTTGGCGCCGAGGAAGAGGCGTCCGTCCTGGACGACGACGTCGTTGTGGTCCGTCATGGTGAGCAGGGCGGCCTCGTCCGGCAGGTCGAAGTAGAAGTACGGGGTCTCCTCGCCCGTCTTCGGATCCAGGGCCACCAGCGCGCTGGGGGAGATGTGGTCGTCGGTCTCGCGCAGGGCGAGCAGCCGGTCGCCGCTCATCCGCACCGGGTACAGCAGCGCGCCGGGGCCGGAGTCGAACTTCTTCGTGGTGTTCCCGGTGGCGAGGTCGAAGCCGATGACCCAGTTGGCGTTGGCCTGGTCGCCGGTCTCCTTGCTGCGCAGGAAGACCTGGCCGGCGCCGACGGCGACGGTCGGGCAGTCGTCGACGACGAGGTAGTCGTCGTACGAGCACTCCCCCTCGTACGTGCCGTTCTGCAGGCGGATCGTGGCGCGGTTGCTGCCCCGGTCGTCGAGGGAGAGCATCTCGGAGATGCCGATCTCGCCGGCCTGGACCGCGAGGACGGCCGGGTCGGCGGAGGGGATGTTCAGGTCGCGGATGCCCTTGGCGGCGGAGTAGGTCCACAGGGTCCGGCCCGTGCCGGGGTCCACCTTGCGGGCCTTGTAGGCGACGCGTTCCAGGGAGTCGACGGGGAGGCTGTCGTCGTCGTTCCAGCACTGCTGACGGATGATCAGCGCGCCTCCGCCGGCGGCGCCCATGTCCTGGCAGGCGCCGGTGGAGGTGGTGCGCCACAGGCGCTTGCCGGTGTCCATGGAGTACGCGTCGGTGCCGCCGCCCCAGGTCACGACGACCGTGCCGTGGGTGAGGGTCACGCTCGGGGTGTCCTGGCTCTCGCCGTTCTTGGGGGTGCCCGGGGAGTCGCCGTAGTCGGAGAAGGGGAAGTCGCTCTGCCAGACCGCGCGGCCGTCGTCGAGGTCGAAGAAGGCCACGTGGTTGCAGTAGGAGTCCTTCTCGGCGTTGGCGCGGTAGAGCACGGCGGTGCGGTTCTCGCCGGTGACATGGCGGGTGTAGCCGCAGATGGGCCCGTTGAGGGGGAGCTTCCACTTCTCGTCGCCGGGGGAGGCGTCGGTGCCGATGGTCAGGCCGACGACGGTCTTGTTGATGCCCTTGGCGAGGATCGTGTCCGTGGCCCACATGCCCGGCATCTCGTAGTGCTCGCCGGGGCTCAGGTCGTCCACGGAGAAGCGGAAGGCCATCTTCCCGACCGTGCTCGTGGGCTGCTGCTCGACCGTCTCGCGGACGTCGAGGCGGCCCTGCCCCGTGGCGGCCCGCGTCGTGGGCTCCGTACCGCCGCTGTCACGGCCCCACACGAGCCAGCCGCCGGTGCCGAGCGCCGCGACGAGCACGACGGCGAGCGGCCACACCAACAGCTGCCGGCGGCGCTTGGCGCGGGCGGCGTCCGCGGTCACGGTGGACTGGGTGTAGATGGACGGGGGTGGGCCGAAGCTCACGCTCGACGTTCCTTTCCCTGCGGTGCGTTCAGCTCGTCGTCGGCCGTGCGCACCGGGTCAGCTCGTCATCGACCGGGCGGTCGCGTACACGTCGAAGACGGCCAGTGCCAGCGGCACCAGGGTCAGCAGGACGAAGCCCTCGGCGATCTCCGTGAAGCGTCCCCAGAACGGGGTGACGCCGCCCCGCGAGGCGATCAGGCCGATCGCGGTGACGATGGCGGTCGCCGCGGCGATCGCCGCGATGAGCCAGATCGTGCGGATGTCCAGGTCGGTGCGGTCGCCCGTCAGGGCGTCGCGGAACACCGAGACGGGCGGGTTGAGCGCCAGGCCGAGTCCGAGCAGTACGAGGGAGCCGAGGCCCGCGACCAGGACGGGGGCGACCTGGGCGGTGTAGCGGAAGAGGTGGGCGCGCATCAGCAGGGCGACGCCCACGGCGAGGGCGAGCAGCTGGGCCCAGACACCGTCGGAGAAACCGAGGACGGCGCAGGAGCCGACGGCGACGACCGCGCAGCCGCCGACCAGACCGACCAGGAGTTCGTGGCCGCGGCGGGCCTGGGCGGTGATCCGCTCGACGTCGACGGGCTCCTGGGGGGCGGGATCGGTGCCGTAGGCGCTGCGCGGGGCGGAGGCCTGGGCGTCGTAGCCGATCGGGAGCCGGGCGAAGCGCATGGACAGGCCGGGCAGGAAGGCCAGGGCGCCCACGCCGAGGGGGGCGCACAGGGCGGCGATCTCGGACGGCGTCCAGTGCGCGAGGATCCCCGCGAACACGGCGGCCAGGCCCACGCCGGAGGCGACGACACAGGCGACGAACGGGCCGTCGCCGCCGGGCGAGCACAGGGTGAGCAGCACCGCGGCGATCAGCACCGCCGCGCAGGCCAGCAGGAACTGGAGCTTGCCGATGCCCTGGCCGTCGGCGAGCGGGAGGAGTCCGGAGCCGGCCACCCCGATGTTCGGCAGAGCGCCGAGGCCCAGGGCGATGGCCGAGGGCCGGTCGTCGTAGACACGGGCCCGTACGCAGGCGAGGGCCACCAGGAGGACGCCGGCGACCGCGGCGAGGACGCCGGGCAGCGAGTGCATGTCGTGGCGCGGGTCGCCCATCCAGGCCACGAAGGCCAGCAGGACCGGCAGGACGCCGCCGCCGACGAGGCCCGCGGCACGGGTCAGGTCGCCGCCCCACAGGGTGTGTTCGCGGGTCACGGCCGAGGCGACCGCCTCGGAGACGTCGTCGTAGACGGCCGGGGGCAGCGACTCGGAGAAGGGGCGCAGCGTGAGCAGTTCGCCGTCAAGGATGTGCTGGGCGGCGAACGAGCGCGAGCCGTCGAGGACCCTGCCGTCCCGGCGCACCAGGTGGTAGCCGACCGGGGCGCCCTCGGCGGGGCTCTGCCGGGAGAGCCTGAGGATCTCCGGGTAGATGTCGACGACCGGGATGTCGTCGGGCAGGGCCACGTCGATCCTGCTGTCGGGCGCGACGATCGTGACCCGGCAGAAGCCGAGCCCGGTCCCGGAGGCGGCTCCCGTTCCGTGCCCTCCTCCGGTGGCTGCCGCGGAGGCCGTGATGCTCACCTGCTGCTCCCCCTCAGTGATGGTTCCGCGTCGGCGGTGTGAAGATCCTGCGCCGGTCCGCGCCCCGTGGGACCCGTGGGTCCGGCCGGGCGGCGGAACAGGCGCCGTGAGGCGGCCGCCGAGCGCCGAAGCGTTCCGAATCACACGGAATGTCCCGGCGTCCACAGCCCATGTCGCATGTGCTCACGCGAACATCCGGCACCCTACCGCCCCCTCGTCACACGAGAAGTCAGTAGGATCACGCGGCGGCCTGCGTCCGCCTGACACGGGGTGGCGGACGGTACTTTCCCGTGGCCGCCAAGGGAATTGGTGAGCAGTGAGCCACATCGTCGTGAAGCGGCCGCCTCGGTCGCTGCCGTCCGAGGTGCCCACGGGTGAGATCGCCGTGCAGCCTCCGCCCGAGCTGCCGCGGGGGCACCAGGAGAGCGTGCTGATGCAACTCCTGCCGACCCTCGGCATGGGCGGCTCGGTGGTCTTCTTCTTCACGAGCGGGCAGCCGTTCATGAGGATCATGGGCATGGTCATGATCGCCTCCACGATCGCCATGTCCGTCGCGATGGTGGTCCGCTTCCGCCGGGGCACCCAGGGGCAGTTGGCGGACCTGCGCCGCGACTATCTGAGCTACCTCGCGCAGACCCGCCGCACCACGCTCGACACCGCGAGGGCGCAACGGGACGCGCAGTACTACCTCCACCCCTCCCCCGACCAGCTGTGGGCGCTGGTCGCCGAGGGCAGCCGGGTGTGGGAACGGCGGCCCGGCGACGAGGACTTCGCCCAGGTCCGCATCGGCCTCGGCCCTCAGGCGCTCGCCACCGCGCTCGTCGCCCCCGACACCGGGCCCGTCGAGCAGCTGGAGCCGCTGACGGCGGGCGCCCTGCAGCGCTTCCTCGCCGTCCACAGCACCCTCGACGACCTGCCGATGGCCGTCTCCCTGCGGGCCTTCTACCACGTGACGATCAGCGGCGAGCCGCAGTCGGTACGGTCCTCCGCCCGGGCCCTGGCCGGTTCGCTGGCCGCGCTGCACTCCCCCGAGGACCTGGTCCTCGTCGTCGCGGCGGGCCGGGAGGAGCTGGCGCACTGGGAGTGGGCCAAGTGGCTCCCGCACGTCCAGGCCTCCGACGCCGTCGACGGCGCGGGCAGCCGCCGGCTGATCGGCAGTGACCCGCGCGAGCTGGAGAACATGATCGCGTCCCGGCTCAGCGGCCGACCCCGGTTCCACCCGAACGCCACGCCCCTGCCGGACGAGCCGCACATCGTCGTCCTCCTCGACGGCGTCTCGCTCACCTCGGACTCGCTCCTGGCCAACCCCGAGGGCCTCCAGGGCGTGACGGTCCTCGAAGTCGTCCCCGGCGAACTGACCGGCGCCGGCGGCGAGCTCTCCATCGTCGTACAGCCCGGCGCGCTGCATCTGGAGTCCGGGCACGGAGTCGTCTACGAGGGGACGCCCGACGTGCTGTCGTACGAGTCCGCGGAGGTGCTCGCGCGGCAACTGGCCCCGCTGCGGATGGCGTCCGGCGGGGACGACGACGAACCGCTGCTGGCCAACCTGGAGTTCACCGACCTGCTCAACCTCGGCGACGCGGCCTCCGTCGACACCCGGCGCACCTGGCGGCCGCGTTCGCTGGCCGAGCGGCTGCGCGTGCCGATCGGCGTCGGCGAGGACGGCCGGCCCGTGATGCTCGACCTCAAGGAGGCCGCGCAGGAGGGCATGGGTCCGCACGGCCTGTGCGTGGGCGCGACCGGTTCCGGCAAGTCCGAGCTGCTGCGCACGCTGGTGCTGGGCCTGGCGGTCACGCACTCCTCGGAGACGCTGAACTTCGTCCTCGCCGACTTCAAGGGCGGCGCGACCTTCGCCGGCATGGCGCAGATGCCGCACGTAGCGGCCGTGATCACCAACCTGGCCGACGACCTGACCCTGGTCGACCGCATGGGCGACTCCATCCGCGGCGAGCTCAACCGCCGCCAGGAGATGCTGCGGGACGCCGGCAACTACGCCAACATCCACGACTACGAGAAGGCGCGCGCGGCCGGCGCCCCGCTGCAGCCGATCCCCTCCCTGGTCCTGGTGATCGACGAGTTCAGCGAACTGCTGACGGCGAAGCCGGACTTCATCGAGATGTTCGTTCAGATCGGCCGGATCGGCCGCTCGCTCGGCGTGCACCTGCTGCTGGCCTCGCAGCGCCTGGAGGAGGGCCGACTGCGCGGCCTGGAGACGTATCTGTCGTACCGCATCGGTCTGCGGACCTTCTCGGCGGCCGAGTCGCGCGCGGCGCTGGGCGTCCCCGACGCCTACGAGCTGCCGAACGTGCCGGGTTCCGGCTTCCTGAAGTTCGGCACGGGCGAGATGGTGCGGTTCAAGGCGGCGTACGTCTCCGGCGTCTACCGTTCGGGCGCGCAGCGCGCGGCGCTCGGCGGCGGCCCGCTGCCGGTGGACCGGCGGCCGGTGCTGTTCACGGCGGCCGAGGTGCCGGTGCGGTATGTGCAGGTGCCCCAGCAGCGGTCCGGCGACGAACCCGAGGTCGACGAGGCCCTCGCGGACACGGTCCTCGACGTGATCGTGCGCCGGCTGGAGGCGCAGGGTCCGGCCGCCCACCAGGTGTGGCTGCCGCCGCTGGACAGCCCGCCCTCGCTCGACGCCCTGCTGCCCGGCCTCACGGCGGTGCAGGACCGCGGTCTCACCCAGCCGGGCTACGAGGGCGCGGGCCGTCTGGTCGTCCCGGTCGGCCTGGTGGACAAGCCGTACGAGCAGCGCCGTGACGCCCTCTGGGTGGACTTCTCCGGCGCGGCCGGCCACATGCAGATCCTCGGCGGCCCGCAGTCCGGCAAGTCGACCCTGCTGCGCACGCTGATCTGCTCCTTCGCCCTCACCCACACGCCGTACGAGGTGCAGTTCTACGGCCTCGACTTCGGTGGTGGCGGCATGGCCGCGGTGGCCGGCCTGCCGCACGTGGGCGGGGTGGCCTCGCGTCTGGACCCGGAGCGGGTGCGGCGCACGGTGGCCGAGGTGTACGGCGTGCTGACCCGCCGCGAGGAGTACTTCCGCTCGGCCGGGATCCCGTCGATCGGCGACTTCCGGGCCCGGCGGGCCCGGGGCGAGATCTCGGTCACCGACCAGCCCTGGGGCGATGTCTTCCTGGTCATCGACGGCTGGGGCAACTTCAAGGCGGACTACGAGACGCTGGAGCCGGTCGTCCTGGAGATGGCGGCGCGCGGCCTGGGCTACGGCATCCATGTCGTCCTGACGGCGTCCCGGTCGATGGAGGTCCGGGCGAACCTCAAGGACCACCTGATGAACCGTCTGGAGCTGCGGCTCGGCGACACCATGGACTCCGAGATGGACCGCAAGGTCGCCGCCAACGTCCCGGTGGGCGTCCCGGGCCGCGGTCAGTCCCCGCAGAAGCTGCACTTCATGGCGGCGGTCCCCCGCATCGACGGGCTCGCCTCGGACACCGACCTCTCCGACGCCACGCAGGCGCTGGCCACGGAGGTCTCCCGGCACTGGCAGGCACCGCCGGCTCCCGAAGTACGGCTGCTGCCCCGGGAGTTCCCGGCCGCCCAGCTGCCCGCGGGCAACCGCCTCCCGCGCCAGGGTGTGGCCTTCGCCCTCGACGAGAACGCCCTCGAACCGGTCTTCGTCGACTTCGAGCAGGACCCGTTCTTCCTCGTCTTCGGCGAGAGCGAGTCGGGCAAGTCGAACCTCCTGCGCCTGCTGATCAAGCAGCTGACGGAACGCTACTCGGGCGACGAGTGCAAGCTGTTCGTGGTCGACAACCGGCGCTCCCTGCTGGACGTCACCCCGTCCTCCCACCTGGCCGAGTACATCCCGATGTCCAACGCCATGGACCACCACATGTCCGCCCTGGCCAACCTGATGCAGCGCCGCACCCCGACCGCGGACGTCACGGCACAGCAGCTGCGGGACCGCAGCTGGTGGCAGGGCCCGAACGTGTTCGTCGTCATCGACGACTACGACCTCGTCTCGACGTCCAGCGGAAACCCGCTGGCCGGACTCACGGAACTGCTGCCGTTCGCCCGGGACGTGGGCGTGCGCTTCGTCATCGCGCGGTCCACGGCCGGCGCGGGACGGGCCGCGTACGAGCCGTTCATGCAGCGCATCAAGGAACTGGGCGCGCAGGGCGTGGTGCTGGCGGGCGACCCCGCAGAGGGAGACGTCCTCGGCGGCGTGCGGCCCCGGCCGATGCCCGCGGGGCGGGGCGTCTTCGTCTCGCGGCGTCGTGGAAAGCCGTTGATCCAGGTGGGGTTGGCGCCGGAAGGGACGTACTGAGATGTCGTACCGGTCGTCGGGAAGGACGTACTGATGGTCGGTGTGGGGATCTTCCTTCTCCTGTTGGCCGGGGTGCTCGCCGGGCTCGGAGCGGCCGACCAGCGGGCGCTGTGGTGGCGGTTCCAGGCCCGGCGGTTCCGGGATCCGGAGGCGAACGAACCGTCGGACTCGGAGTACCGGTCGAAGCGGATCGTGGCGTTCATGTGCGCCGCGCTCATGGTGGGCATGGCCGTGTGGACGTTCTCACTGGCTGCCCAGATGTGAGAGGCGGTCGCATCACAGGGGCACGCTCTGCGCTGTCAAGCCGCCCTCCAGTGATTTGTGGAAAGTATGGTGAGATCCGTGAACTCGCTTGAATCGAGCTCACGGATCTGGCCTGTTGGTAGCCGACAGGAACGCCCGCCCGATGCGCGGGCTTTGACGGGGACACGGGGACACGGGGAAGGGGCACGCGCATGGCGTGGGACGAATGGGAACAGCTCAAGGCGGAGGCGGCCTCGGGCGGCGCGCCCCACATGCAGCTGAACCAGCTGGATCCCGGCAGCGGCCCTGTACGCCCCGCGCCGGACCCCGGTCAGTACGGCGAGCTCAGGGCGAACCAGACCGACCTGGCGAACATCGGCAGCCACGCCTTCGATCTCTACAACGACCTCTGGGACAAAGGGCGGCGGGCGGTCCCCACGAGCGAGAGTGCCGCCGGCGTCCTCAGCAAGGGGGGCTTCGCCCTGGGCAGCGCGCTGCAGCATGTCGCGCTCCGCTGGGACGAGCAGTTGGGCTCCCTCAGGGACGCGTGCGCGCACATCTCGAACCACATGACCGTCACGAAGAAGCTGCACGCCGACGACGACCACTACATCCGCCGCCAGATGAGCAGCATCGACGTGCTGGACGCGGGCTTCGACGAACGCGTCGGCAAACCCGGCGAGCCGAACTCGGTGTACGGCGAGAAGGATGACAAGAAGGGCAAGAAGGACTGATGGATCTCGACGCCCTCCGGAACATCGACTTCGCTCTGCTCGACGACGCCGTCGACGACTGGTCCACGATGGTCGGCGACCTGGAAACACTGATGGAGTCCGCCGAGAAGGGCCTCCACGGCGCCGCCAACAAGGCCAACTGGGCGGGTTACAACGCCACGGTGTCGAAGGAGTTCATCGGCAAGACGGCCGGCGAGTTCACGGACGCCCACAGCCAGGCCTCGTCCATCCACAAGATCCTCAGGGACACCCGGGACGAGCTGAAGAAATACAAGGGGCAACTCGACGACGCCCTGGAGCGAGCCCGCCAGAAGCACCTCACGGTGATCGGCTACGAGGGCGGCTTCACCGTCACGTCCAACGTCCCGCCGGAGGGGCGGGCCCAGCAGGATCAGGACAACAAGGGCGAGATCACCGCGCTGCGCGACGAGATCCAGAAGATCCTGGAGCAGGCCACCACGAGCGACACGTCGGCCGGCACCGTCCTGATGGCCATCGCCGACCAGAGCAGGCTGGGGTTCTCGGACGTGGACTACGACGACCGGGACGAGGCCGCCGAGGCGCTCAAGAAGGCCGACGAGCTGGCCGAGCTGGCCAAGAAGGATCCCGAGGATCTCACGACTGCGCAGTTCGACCGGCTCAACGCCGGCCTCAAGGACTATGGGAAGGACCCCCTGTTCGCCGAGCGGTTCGCCACGGATCTCGGCCCGCAGAAGACCCTGGAGTTCTGGACGGGAGTCACGAGCCCGTACACCAACTCCCATGTGTTCCGCGATCGTCTCGAACAACTTGACGACATGCAGCGGAACCTCGGCCTCACCCTCGCCACCGCCTCCCAGAGCGACTCCGCCGCGATGACGGACTGGAAGAACAACGTGATCGGCCTCGGCGAGAAGCGTATCGGCGGATCCAACGGGCCCATGGGCTTCCAGGTCATGAGCAACCTCATGCGGGCCGGGGACTACGACGACGAGTTCCTGAACCGGTACGGCACCGAGCTCATGGCGACCGAGCGGAAACTGACCGGCAACGGTGAACGGCAGAACCTTGCCTGGAGCTTCGGCGGAGCCGCCGGCACCACGCAGTACCTGAACCGCATAGGCGAGGACAGCGGGTCCGATCCGCTGACGGGATTCCTGAAAGGACTCTCCAACAGCCCTGACGCCGCGACCCAGTTCTTCAACGAGGAGTACATCTCGAAGGACAATCCGGACAACCCCTTCGAGCGGGACTCGGACGACGAAAACGACTACAAGGGGAAAGTCACTCTGTCCAACTTCCAGTACCTGTTCGAGGAACGGGACTGGCCTCAGGAGACGGACTCCCACGGAGACGATCTTCACACCGGGCAGAACAATCTGGCGCTGGCGTTGGAGGCGGCCACCACGGGTCACCCTGCGGGCGAGTTGCCGACGCCGGACACGCCCGCCCACAACAAGGAGCAGGCGAAGCTCTTCGAGAGCCTCGTTTCATCGATCTCGGACGACACCGGACGGCTCACCGACCACGGCTACATGTCCGACAGCATCGGACAAATCACGTCGGAGTATCTCCCGGACATCAATCGGGCGATGACGGACGACGCCGACGCAGACACGAACAGGCTGTTCCCGGTGGCCGGAACTGCCGCCACGCTCAACCACAGGGACGTCACGGCGCTGCTCGTTTCCGTCGGGCAGAACCCTGAAGGCTACGCAGCCGTCGAAGTGGCGAACAAGGACTACATGGCAAACCTGATGGACTACCACATGAACCCGAATCTGGCAGCGGGCGACCGGTACTCCAATGACACACAGTTCGCCATCGAGCAGCTTGCCCACGGTTCGGGCGAGATCTCGGGAACACTCGCCATCGGACGTCAGGAGGCAGTCGCCGGCCCCGCCAAGGAATCCGACGACGCCTACGACGATTCCGTCGCCCAGTGGAAGAACGCTGTCTCAGGCGGTGTCGGAACGGGTATCGGCGTCGGCGTCACGTTCATCGCGAGCCCGGTGGGCGGAGCTGTGGCCGGCGGCGCGGCCAGCACTGTCAGCAGCATGATCCTCGAGGAACTGTTCCAGAACGCAGAGGGCCATGCGCAGGATGACGCCGGAGCCGTCATCGGAGAGAAATGGGAAAGCGGCCTCGAGACGAACTCCGCGTACACCGAGCGGGCTGCCGAACTCGCTGCCAAGGCGCACAACCGGACCGACCTGCAGGACAACAGCATCGATGAAAGAGCGCGCGCGGCGGCGCAGGACGGCTTCCGGGACGCGGGGACGAACACCGAATACATGGCACCACACCTCAAGACCGATATCTGACCCCATGCGAGAGGGACTCTCCTTGTTCCGCCTGCGACCGAACCAACCCGCACGAATCGTCCGAGCTTCGGTCACCCTGGCGCTGACCGGCGCGCTGGCTCTCTCCGCGTGCTCAGGCGGAGGCGGAGAAGAGGAAAAGAAGTACACGACCCCCAGCGCCCTCTGCGGAATCTCACTGGACCCCGAGCTGCTCGACGCCTTCCTGCCAGGGGGTGATTCCCTTTCCGTGAAGCCTTCATCTCCCAACGGCGGGACCAAACGGTGTGACGTGAGCGTCGATGGCGAACTCTCTGTTCGGCAGATCCGGACCTGGTGGAGCAACGGGGAGAGCGCATCCACGGTCGCCGCCGGATACGACAGGATGGACGACGGCCAGGTGACGGACGACGGCCGTTATCTCTACTCGGGCACGGGTGCGGTAGGGAAGACCACGGCGTCGTGCAAGTCCTCGGATCATCCCGATCAGACTCTGTTCGCCGTGATCCAGGTGTTCGCCCCCGATCACTCCGACACCGGCGCGATGAAGAAACTGATCGCGGCCTATACCAAGGCGCTCGAGGACTCCGGCGAGTGCCGCTGAACCGCCCCGGTTCGAGGGAGGTTGCAGGCTGTCCCGAGTGGGTGGAGTCGAGTTCTCTGCCTTGCACCCTTCTGGAGCGGATCATCCGCGGTGACGGGTCAGTCCGACCGGGGAGAGGCAGTGCCTACGGGGACGGGGCAAAGGATGCCGACTACAACTCTGCGATTTACATAAGGACGCACTGTACGAAGCGGCCATCCTGGTTTCTGTCACCGCGCTCACGACACTTTGCCATACAGAATTCATGAAGCACCTCCCCCCCTTCACCGAAGAGGTCCAGAAATCAGACGAATGCGCGACGGGCGCACAACAGTGAACAATAGACGCGTCACAGTCTTGCGCCGAATAGCACAATACTCTATTGCATTGCTGGCAGTCGCCTTCGCTGCAGGCTATGGATGGTACCAAATAAGCGACACCGGCAAAGGCTGGCGCTATGAGGACAAACTGGCCACATATTGCGACGGGTTGATCCCCTATAACGAGTCGGCCGTCTTCACCGGTCTGAACACAGAAGTCGGCTTGCAGTCAGACAAGCACTACGGCTACGGCAGCCACGGATACAACTACTGCAAAGTCGCCGACATGGCGCTGACCATCACCCTGGTGCCCGACGATGCTGTCGGGTCCGGCTCGGGCGCCTCTGTAGTGTTCAAGGAATTGCAGGCCAGCCCTTCGGACAACGTTCCAGTAGCCCTCGGAGGTGGCTGGTACGGCTATACGGACCTGCGTAATACCAGTGTCGTGCTGCCCTGTAACAACAAATCTGCTTCAGTCGTCGTTTCCATTGACGGCGACGAGTCGCACGAAAATCCCAGCGAGGCTCGCGCCATGGGTGAGTTGGCAGCCGCGACCGCCCGAAACGCGGCCGACCGCTGGTCCTGCAAGTCCAATTACGGAGGACGAATCTCCAAGATTTCATCAGCGCCGACTGAGCAGCGCTCCGCAGGTGCTGCTACAAAGTCTTGTAAGAGCATCCCGACTCCTGAAGACGAGGGCATCGACTGGATCAAGGAGTCGGACGCATCCGGCACCACCCCCCTGGAGGAGTGCGTGCTGGGCGAGTCCAAGGCGCGCGACGAGCCCTTGTACTACCTCAAGGCTTCATTCGGGCCCTATGCCCAGGGACTGCGATCGACGACTGATGAACCAGACGCGCTGAACGCCGATACTGGGGTGAGCAGACATCAGGCGTGGGCAACCGCAGCATGCCCCGGCGCATCTCGGGCGGTCTTCTCGATCTACGCGACGGAGTACGCCGATCCACAGCAGAGCTTTCTGCTCTCCGCTTTGCGTGCGTTCGCCGAGCAATCGGCCGTGCGGCACGGCTGCACGGATGTGAAGCTGCCAAGGTGAATCGCTCGCACCGCATTCGCACTCGAGCCATCCGAACGACGCGGATACAGCACAGGGTGGGCACCTCCCGTGCGTGCCCACCCTGATTCTGTGAAGTGCTGTGCCTCTACTGGAAGTAGCTGGCGCCCTTCAGGTCGCCGCCCCGGTAGTCACCGCCGGCGGTGTGGACCAGCTTCGAGATCTGCAGCAGTGCCGCGTGGATGCCGCGGGCGTGCGTGTCCCACTGGCCGGCCTTCTTCTGGAACTCGCCGAACGCCTCGCCGCCCCAGCCCGCGGACACGTTGAGCACGGCCTGCTTCAGGGCCTCGAGGTCGTCCTCGAGCTTCTTGGCCTGGTCGCCGAGCTCGGTGGCAAGCGCGTCCATGGTGCCGTAGGTGACGGCAAGCTCGTCGTAGTGGACTCCGGACATGGTTCCCTCGTTTCTTTGAAGATTTCAGCCGGACACCGCAGCCCGGACAGTGGTGCGGCGCAGTGCCGCCAATGGCTCGTCAGTAGCTGTTCAGCGCCGAGGTCTTGCCGCCGAGGTCGTCGACCTGGATCTTGGTCATGTCGGCCTCGATCTGGTCTTCGAGGTTGCGCTTGTCCGTCCGGTTCATGTGGATGCCCTCGAGGAAGTCGTCCAGCATCTTGCCGATCGCGACCATGTGGCCGTTGATCTCCGTCTGCTTCGCGTTGAACGACATGGCGCCCTGGCCCGTCCAGTTCTTCTCGATCATGTCGATCGTTCCCTGGAGCTTCGCGAGCGACTGACGGATGTTGTCGTAGCGATCGATGACTTCCGTCTGAAGCTTCTGTACGTCGCCTTCATTGAGCTTGCGGTCGACCATTTCGGCACTCCTTTTCGTGAGAGCTGTGGTTCGTTTCCGCGCGTCCCCGAGTGGTGCCGCGCTGATCGCCGTACTCGGGTGTCAGGCCTGAGTCGTGCGTAGGTCGTGCGTGAGTCGTCAAGCTCCTCGCCGTGAACGGATCACCGCGAAGGCTCCGCCCCCGATCACCAGAACAGCTCCTGCGGCTCCGAGGGCCACCCACATCGTGGTGTTGTCGGAGGATTC
Organism: Streptomyces aurantiaciflavus; assembly: GCF_049808595.1. NCBI lineage: Bacteria > Bacillati > Actinomycetota > Actinomycetes > Kitasatosporales > Streptomycetaceae > Streptomyces > Streptomyces aurantiaciflavus. Next base: position 26,758 of record NZ_JBNCAQ010000054.1, read on the forward strand.
CGAGCTTGATCCTGCCGCCGAAGTCCGGCCGCCTGTAGTGTCCTTGGGCGCTTGTGACGAGGTTGATGCGGAAGCGGACGGCTTGGCGCCCGTGGCGTCAGTGACGCCGGTCGCGTTCTCCTTGGCGAGCGGGTCGGTGCCCGCCGAACCCGGGTTGAACTTGCTGTTCTCCAGCACCTTGCGGGGGCGGATCAGCCCGTAACCGAGGTACGTGCTCGGGTCGTCCTTCGCCCAGTCACGTCCGGCCGTGTCGATCAGGCTGGCGAGGACCTGGTTGGCGGTCCAGTCGGGGTGCGCGGACCAGATGAGGGCGGCGGAAGCGGAGGCTATGGCGGTGGCTTGGCTGGTGCCCTGGCCGGTGCAGTACGAACGGAATGTGTTGTCGCACCACCTGGGCACGTCCACGCCAGGGGAGGCCAGGTCGACGTAGTTGCCGTACTCTGAGAACTTCCCGACCGTGCCGGACTTGTCTGAAGCCGCGACGCCGACTACGTAGGGATAGGCGGCTGGATATCCGATGAAGTTCTTTTCTTGGGCGTCATTTCCGGTACCGGCGATCATCAACTTGCCCTTGGATTGAGCATACTTGAATGCTTCGCGATCCTTTGGGTTGTCAATGCCGCCTGTAAAGGACATACTGATGATTTTGACATCGCTATCAGCAATTGCCCTGATCACATCCGCCAGTTCAGGCGCTCTTTTCCTCTCGCTCTCATTCTTCATGGCCTTCATGGCGAGCCTATATGGAACGATCTTTGCCCCCGGAGCGAGTCCCTTGAGACCGCCACCGGCACCGGTACCGGCGATCAGTTCTGCCATGCTCGTCCCATGGCCCTCGTAGTCCTCAGTCGCCTTGTAGCCGACGGCTTTCGGCACCTCGCCAGCGAGCACCTGCCCCTTCAGAGAGGGAGTGTTGGGGTTGACTCCCGTGTCGACAACGGCCACCTTGACGCCCTTGCCGGTGCTCACCTTCCACATCTCGTCGGCCTTCATCGCCGACAGGTACCACTGCTGGGACTGGACGTCGGCGGCCGCCGCACTCGGAGCCAGACCTGCTGAGAGTACGGCCAAGGCGCCAAGCGCTGAGCAGACGGCGGAAACCCGTCTTCCGTTCCGTCCCGCGAAGGGCGAGCCCCACCCGCCGCGTCGACTGATCCCTGCCACCATGCCTCTGTCTGTCCTCGCTCTTGTCCGGTCAGTCGGTCGACGACGCTCCGTCACGCCGGTCGTCTCGGCGTGAACGCGCCTGGCCACCCTGATTGCCCGCAGCGCCACGCATCGCGCCGCCGGTGCCGCCGGGCGTATGTCCGCCGTTCCGGGGCCCGGATGCTCGACCCTTCGGCGTTCCGACGACACCGTCAGGGCTGCCGACGGGACGGCGAGACTGCTGTCCCGCGCCGGTCGTCGAGGCGGGCGCCCCGATCACTCCACGCTGACCGGGCCTCTCGCCTGTGGCACGCGAGGTGGGTGCGCCCTCACCGCCAATGACCGTGCCGCGCGGCACCCGGGAGCCATTGGAGCCAGGGGTGGCCCCAGTGACAGGCCTCCCGCCGACAACGCCGTCGGTGGTACGCCCCACACCGGCGCGTCCGGTGACGGTACGCCCGGGGTTCGCGGCGCCCATGCCAGTAACCGGACCGCGCGTGCCCCCACCGGCCTGCTGGGCAGCCGGGCCGCCAGCCCTCGGCACTCCGCCGAACACGCCTCGCCCCATAGGGCCGGCGGTACGACCACCTCCCTGCCCTGGTGCTGCGGCGCGTCCCACAGGTCCCACGGGACCAGTTCCCGCACGCCCCGCCGGGGTGCCGGTCGGCATGCCGCCAACTTGCCCCTGTGCCGAGGTAGGAGTCCTGGTTGTGGGCACGCCACCGAACCCTGAGGTGCGCCCGGCCTGGCCTCGCACAGCAGGAGGTGCCGCGACGGGGGCAAACGGTGGTGCCGCTCCCACCGGAGTGACGTTGGGACCTGTCGTCGACGGCGATGTGACGGGCGCCGGCTTCATGGTCTCCTGCGGCGGCAACGTACCGACGCTGTCGATCTCTGTGCCGACGTGCCGTTCCGGAGACGTCACAGACTCATCCGCGGTTTTGTGGGATGACCGCAAGTCTTCCGCACCTGATCGCACAGTTCCAGAGTCCACAGAGTGATGACGCGTGGTTCCAGAATCGCTTACAGGCCGTAGGGACCCGGAGCCAGCCGGGTCAGCCGGATCAATCGGCGACCATCCCGGCGGCGGCTCCGGCACCCCCGCATCCGGCATCTTCGGAAACACCGGCTCCTCAGCCGTCTGCATCATCCCGCCCGACACCGTGTAGAACGACGCCAACCGGTACATCTGGTTGATGGCTTCCTGCCGGTGGCTCTCCGCCTTCACCGCCGCCGTGTACTCGTCGTTGCTGTCGACCCGCTTGGCCTCGGGGATGTCGTCGACCTTCTTGGGGTCGGTGCGGGTGTCGCGGGGCGGCATGGACTTGCGTACGGAGGCGAGGCCGGAGCTCGCGGCGAGGACCTGCGTGCCCACCACGTCGGCGTAGTTGGCGAGGTCGTAGGCCGTGCTGACCAGGTCGTTGCCCCAGGTGGAGAACGCGGTGTGGGCCTCGCCCTCCCAGTCGACGTCGCCCAGGTTGAGGCTGAGTTCCTCGGCGGCCTTCGTGATGGCGTCGCGGGCGGCGACGAGGGCCGTGCCCGCGGACTCCACGAGTTCCGGGTTCGAGGACTCGACGATGTCGATCATCTCGTTGAGGTCGTAACCCTCGAAGCTGGTCTTGCCGAAGTGGAGACCCCGGTTCGGCCCCCAAGGGTTGATGATCTTGGTCATATCCATGACCACGTCGAGCGTGCCGTTCTGCTGGGCGGCCTCCTGGCGTTCCGCCTTGTACGGGTCCGGCTGCTTGTTCTTGTCGCCGCTCATCAGTACCCCGCGTCAGTGTGGTCGGCGTTGTTGTCGCGCTTGATCTGCTCGTTCAGCATCTCGTCGCGTTCCTGGTTGACCTCGGCGCGGATCTCGTGGAACCGGTAGCGAAGGTCCTCTTCGAGGTTGTCGAAGGTCACGTCCACGCCGTGGACGGCGATCTGCATCGCCTCCAGTTGGAGGCCGAGCGACTTGGAGAGCGCCGTGATGCGCTCGTGAACGCGCTCGTACTCCAGGTGGAGCGCCTTCGCTTCCGGGAAGTTCCCCATGCCGAACGCGGTCTGCGACAGGCTGTGCGTGCCGACCTTGGACGAGCCTCCGGCCGACTCTTCGAAGTCCTTGAGCAGGTCGTCCACGCGCTTCTTGAAGGTCGAAAGCGCCATGAGACCACGCCGTACGTCGGCGGCTCCCCCGCCCATGTCTGCAGGAAGCACGAAGCTTTCCCTCCCCGTTGTCCGTTGCCTGTCCTGAGCAGCCCACGCCCCTCAAGCGTTCATGACCGCAACATGACCACTCTAATGACTTCCACCGACAGTCCCAACTGCCATATGCAACAGCCTTGCTACTGCGGATCGAAGCTTCACTGATTCTTCACGGCAGGCAAGGGACCTCACCTGGTGCCCTGCTCCTCCATCCACCGCCGGGCCCCGACCTCGCTGGGGTACTCGCGCACGGTGAGCCAGGCGGTCAGCCAGCCGACGACATACGCGGCGAACGCCGGCATCACGGGGGCGGCGAGGAGGACGAGGCCGCGGCCTGCCGCGACCCGGCCGGGGGCGCGCCTGTTGTGGTCCAGTTTGGCCGCTCGGGTCTGCTCGGGAGTGGGCGGGTGGAGGAGGGCTTCGCGGTGGCTACGGCGCTGTTTGGTCCAGCCCCAGATCAGGGCCGCGCCGGACGCGATCGCCTGTGTCCAGTTCCACACCGTGCGCACGGTCGGCGACCACTCGCTGGTGAACCCTCGATAGAGGCTGAGCGCGAAGAAGCAGAAGAAGGCCGCCACGACGATGACGAAGGCGGTCGTGCGGGCGCGGCACAGCCAGTAGAGCGGACCCCGCTCGTACCAGGTGGTGCCGAGCTTCGGCAGGGCGGGGACGGGGACAGGCGATCCCATGGCGGTTGCCTCAGAAGATGCTCGTGACGCCATGCCAGATGTCCTTCCCCAGTCGTACGACGTCGTCGCCCGTCTCCGTGGCGACGTTCCCGGCGCCGTGCAGCAGCCCGCCGACCACACCGTGGTCGTGGATGTCCTCACTCCAGTGCTCGTGGAAGGAGTGGTCGAGGACGTCCGTCGCGAGGATCGCCGTCCCCACGCCGACCGCGGCCACCGCGACGGCACCCTCGACGGGCAAGGCAGCCGTCACGGCAGCGCCGACGGCCACGCCGCCGACGGCGGCTCCGACGTCGACGGTGACGGAGTGCTGCCAGGACCAGCCCTTGTCGTGGTCGTCCTTCGCCTCGACCAGCCCGCAGGCGGCGGCCGCGGCGACGTCCAGTACCGGGATCTCCCTGAGGAACTCCGGTAGTTTCGCCACGCCTTCGCCCAGGCGCAGCGCATCGGCCGCGTCGGCCAGCTTCACGTTGAGGGCGCGGTCGTACGGGAGGGCCGTACTGCCGTGGTCGGCGCGGGCGATGGCGTCCTCCAGCGAGTCGACCTTCATGACCGCGTCGCGATAGCCGCTCTTGGCGGGAAGCCCGTCGGGCAGCGCGCGGCCCGCCTTCTGGAACGCCCTTCGCTCCGCCCGCAGTTCCTTCTTGGCGGCCCGCTCCTCGGCCTTGGCGCCGTCGATCAGCTCGCGGGCGTGCCGGCCGCCGGCCCGGGCGTCCTCGGCGTCGTAGGCGTACAGGCCGCGCAGGGCGTCGGCGATGGTGATCTTGTCTCCGGTGGACACCGGGGCCGTGACCTGTGCGTAGAGGCCGCGCAGTCCGTCCGCCGCGACCAGCCGTGCGTGCTGGGCGGTGTGCAGGATCTCGTCGCGGACCTTGCCGTACTCGTCGAGGGCGGCGATCGTCCTCTCGTCGTCGGCGCTGGGCGGGTTCGCGGTGAGGATCTCCAGCGGCACGCCCTTGTCGCCCATGGGCACGCCCTTGCGGGTGGCGACGTGTTCGGCGTTCTGCAGGGCCGTCTCGCAGGCGGAGAGCGACGAGCGTGTCGAGGATGTCGCCTGCGGAGTGCACGAGGGTGGCGAAGGCGCCTGCGGTCAGCGCGTCCTCGCTCCAGGTGGCGCGGAAGGTCTCGGCGGCCTCGCCCTTCCAGTTCGTGTCACCCACCAGCCGTTCGACGGCCTGTCCGAGCGGATGGACGACGTCCTCCAGTTTCTGCTTGGCGTTCTTGTACGTCTCGGTCATCGTGCGCAGTCCGCCGATGTCACCGCCCACCCAGCTGTCGGCCATCAGCCGTCACCCGCCATCAGGTCCTCGAAGAGTCCGTGTACGTCGATGTCGTGCCGTTGGAAGGAGTCGTGGGCGTGGGTCACCTTGTCGCCGTGGTCGTCCAGGCGGTCGGCGAAGCCGATGTGCAGGGCGACGATGAGGTCGGCGACCTCCTTGACGGCGTGGTCGAGGCCGGCGTCGCCGCCGCTGACGACGGGCGGGGCGACGTCGGAGTGCAGCGCGCGGTAGTTGACGGCCTCGTCGTGGAAGGTCCTGGACATGGCGGCGAGATCGCTCAGGACCGCCTTGAAGTCGACCGGCATCAGCGGACCTCCCGCGCGTAGGAGGACAGGTCGGCCGGACGCCAGTTGGGACGGCCGGCGGCGATGCGCGGGTCGAGGCGCACCGTGACGCCCTGCTCGCGCACGCCCTCGGCCAGCGGGCCGAGAGAGGTGACGACCCAGGGCTGGGCCTCGCCGAGCGCGGCGACGAGGGCGTGGAGCGTGGTGAAGGCGAGGGCCACGGTGCCGTCGGTGGGGTGCTCGAAGAGCTCGTACGTGATGAAGGGGACGCGGGAGGGGGTGGTGGCGTCGGACGGGGCCGGGGTGGTGACGTAGCGGGGGTGCGCCGGGACGAACACGGGTGTGTGGTAAGCCGGGACGCCGGGTTCGGGGGCGGCCGGGCGCGCGGGCGGTTCGGGAGCCCGCACGTTCTCGGCGTAGTCCAGCAGGCGTGATCTGCGGGGTTCCGGCGTCGCCGAGGACACCGGGACCGCGTCTGCGGGCGGCTCCGCCTCGACGTAGTCGAGAAGCCGCGAACGGATCGGTGCACCCACCGCCATCTCCTGTTCCCTGTGGGCACGTTGGCCCGTGGACGCTGTGGCGGCACCACCGTAGCCAGGGAACGATCCGGCAAATCAGGCTAATTCAGGTTGCCGGGGGTGAGGTATGCGGAACCCATACAGGTGTTTGGCTGTGGGCCGGTCCGTGCTTGACCGAGGGATGACCCGGGGAGTTCGGCCACCGCGTCCGACCGGCGTGGGCTGGGCGGCGGGCCGCCTCGACGGCGGAGGTCAGCACTCCCCGTCCCGCGTCGCCACGGCGAGCCGGTAGCCCGGGTACGTCAGCGTCCCCTCGCCTCCGGCGATGCCCGGCGGCGTGTAGTCGTGCTCCTTCGACCGGATGCGCTCGACGTGGGTGCAGTACGCGGCGTCCGCGCCGTTCGCCGTCACCGTGAAGTAGGCGTCGGCGGCGGTGTTGGCGTCTGCCGGGCTGGCGGCGACGCCCGACTCGGGGGCGTCGCCGCCGCCGTACCGGACCACCTTGTCCTCGATGAGCGTCTGGTAGTCGTCGAAGTGGAAGGGGGTGCCCGACTCGTCGGCGTAGTACCTGTAGCCGTCCAGGTCGTCCGTGGCCTGCCGCACGGCGCTGGTCAGCTCGCTGTCGTCCCAGGACGTGTCGTCGGCGACGCCGAAGCCCTGCACGCACTGGTAGATGCCGATGACGGCCAGGGTGACGAGGCTGATGCGGGCCACGACGAAGGCGGAGTCGGGCAGTTCCTCGGCGGAGGGGTTGACGCCGGCGCGCCAGGCGCGGACCCGGTCCGCCTTGACGCAGGCCATGGCGAGGAGCAGGGCGGACAGGACGAGGCCCAGGATGTTCAGCTTGGTCAGTGCGTCCACGGCCCGTCCTCCACCAGCCTGCGCCGTCGGCGCCGCGCGTCCCGGATGGCCACCGCCGTGCCGCCGAGGCCGGCGACCAGGACCGCCGCGGCCACGGCCACGTACGTGGCGAGGCGGGCGTTGCGTTCGTCGGGGGTCTCGCCGACCTGGAACTCGGCGGCGGTGGGGGCCTCCGCCTTGCCGAGGCCGCCCTGGGGAGACGGGGACTCGATGGGGTGGTCGTCCTCGGTGAGGGCGCGGACGGGGTCGACGACACCCCAGCCGACCAGGCGGTCGTGACCGGCGATGGTGCGTTCCGCGGTCTGCTCGATCTGGGCGACGATCTCGCGGGCGGTCCAGTCGGGGTGTTCGGCCTTGAGCAGCGCCGCCACGCCCGCGACGTACGGCGCCGAGAAGCTCGTGCCGTTGTCGGAGCAGTGGCCGCCCTGGGGGACCGTGGAGATCATGTCGACGCCGGGGGCCGCCACGCCGACGAAGTCGCCGGACTGGGAGAAGGAGGCGCGTTCGTTGTTGCGGTCGGAGGCGGCGACCGCGAGGACGCCGTCGTAGGAGGCGGGGTACGTCTCCTTGACGTTGCCGCCGAGGCCGTCGTTGCCGGCCGACGCCACGACGACGATCTTCCGGGCGAGGGCCTCGTCGATCGCCTTCTCCAGGTCGGGGGACGGCTTCATCGCGTTCGAGGTGTCCTGGGAGATGTTGATGACCCCGGCCTTGGCCTGGATGGCGTAGCGGATCGCGGCGGCCAGGGTGTCGGTGGTGCCGTGGCCCTCCGCGTCGTTCTGCTGGATGGGGATGATCGTCGCCTCGGGGGCCAGGCCGACGAATCCGGTGCCGCTCGTGGGGCGGGCGGCGATGATGCCGGCGACCTTGGTGCCGTGGCCGACGGTGTCGGTCGTACCGTTCTCGTTGCCCCGCTCGATCGGGTCGCCGTCCTCGTCCTTGAGGTTCTTCGGCAGCAGGTTGCGGCCGCTCTTGACGTCGACGGCGTCGGTGAGCTGCGGGTTCTTCACGTCCACGCCCGTGTCGATGACCGCCACCCGCACGCCCCTGCCCTTGGACCGGCTCCACAGCTCGTCCAGCAGGACGCGCTGCAGGGACCAGGGGCGGCCCGGGTAGAGGCCGTTGGGGAACTGGCACTGGTCCGAGTACGGCAGTTTGTCCGCGGCGGCCGCGGGGGGCGCGAGGACCGTGGTCGCGGTCAGCAGGGTCGCGGCCGCCACCAGCGTCGTACGAAGCACTGTCGCCCTCCTTCTCACGAGCCCTGCGGCTGGCGGGCCGCCGCCGTCGACAGTCGTGGGCCGGTGGGCAGGAACTCCGACCAGGCGGCGGGGATCGGCGCCGGGTCCACGTCCTTGTAGCCGAGCAGGGTCTGGGCCTGCTGGGCCTCCCGCTGCTGCTGCTCGCGCTGCTTGGCGGTGGTGCCGATGCCGGCGTCGTCCGTGGCGCTGTCGCCGTTGGACTGCAGGACGTAACGCAGGCCCGTGTCGGTGACCAGGAACACCGGGCCGGTCTTCGTCGCCTCGCCCTGGAACTGGCGGTAGAGCTGGCCGGAGCCCGGCGTGACGTAGGCGCTGGAGGAACCGGCGGGCAGCTTCTCCGGGAAGTCGGTGCCCGCCCAGGTGCTCAGAGTGGTGGCGCCCGAGTCGGCGTTCACTCCGCGCAGGACGTTGCAGATCGTGCTGCGGCTCCCCTTGGCCGCCGACGCCTCGTTGACGGGGGCCGGGTCCCCGGTCGGCCAGCGGTGCTCGGTGCCGAACGCCTTGCCCGGCACGATCGCGCCGGGGCTGACCCCACGGGCCTGACCGGCCTGGCCGAGCGGGGCCAACTCCTCGCTGAACAAGAGCAGTTGGGCGACGAAGGCGGAGACGGGGGCGACCCGGCCGGGCAGCACCACGTAGTACTGCTCCGCGTTGTTGTCCAGCGCCTTGAGCACCATGCCGACCTTGTCGGTCGCCTCGTCCAGCTGGCCGGGCGCGCCGGCCGCGTCACCCGGCTGACCGGTGATGTCCGGGAAGGTGATCGGGTCGCCCTGGTGCAGGGTGGCCAGCCATTCCGACGACACCCGCTGGGGCTGCCGACCCGAGCCGACCACGGCGCGCAGCAGCAGTTCGTCGCTCTTGTCCACGGGGTACGCGGTGCCGCCCGCGTCCACGACGTAGCGCTTGCCGTCCGGGTCGGCCACGTAGAGCAGCTGGCCGCCGCTGAGGCGGCCCTTGCCGTCGGTCGCCTTCATGTCGCGGGAGGACAGGACCAGTGCGGCCTTCTGGACGGAGTCGCCGCCGCCCGCGCTCGGGCGCTCGCAGACCGCCCAGCGCTTCGTGGTGCCGGCTTCGGACGCCGAGGGGAGGCGGTCGGGCGCGTAGGGGATGCCGATGGTGACGCCGTGCGGGATCTTGCCGTTGTCGAGGACGGACTCGGCGACGGTCACGACGTCGCCCTTGCCGGCTTCGAGGAGCAGCTTCGCGGAGGCCATGTTGAGGACCGGGTGGAGCTGGACCTCGCCGTCGGTCTTCAGGACGACGTAGCGGGTGGTCGACTTGCTGGCGATGATCACCTTGGCGTTGGGTTCGTCCCAGCCCTTCGGAGCGGTGGGTTTGAACATGCCCCAGGCCCCGAAGACCGCCATGACGATCACGCCGACGATGATGCCCGGCAGGATCGCGCGCAGCGGCCGCGGCGCTCCCTCCTCCGAGCCGTCGGGCGACGACTGCAGGAAGGCCGCGAGCATACGGCGCTTCGCGAAGGTGTAGGCATTGAGCTGATCGCGCCGGGATGCCATCTGTCTCTGTCTCTCCCCGTTTTCCGTCCTGGCCGCACCAGCGGGGCCACGGTCCCCCGCCCTCGATGTCAGAGCGGCCCCCTACTATGCCTGGTATCCGCGGGGACTTGGGGAGCGGGTAGGGTTCCCGGGCCGTCAAGTGCCCTGTGCGGTGCTGGAATGCGGGCGAGTCGTGAGCAGAACGGGGGGATGGAGTGATGGCTTCGGGAACGCGCGAACGCTCCGGTGGCCGATCGCGGACACGGGGCTCCTCGGCGCCCCGGCCGGAGGCACGGCAGCGGCCTGCGGCGTCGGGCGCGCTCCATCTGAAGGCGCGTTCGGGGCAGGGCGGGGCATTCCGGCTGCAACGCCTCGTCCTGTGGGAGATCGCGGCGGCCGTCCTGCTCGTCGGCTGGGTGATCGACCCGGTGGCCCTGGCGGTGGCCGGCGTCGTCGCCGTCGTGCTGGTGGTGCTCTCCGTCGCGCGCCGCCGCGGCCGCTCTCTTCCCGAATGGCTGGCGACGGCACGGGCGTTGAAGGTCCGGCGCCGGCTGGCCGAGAAGCTGGAGATACCGCCCGGGACCGAGCCGGGCTTCGGTCCGGCCCTGGAGTGCGACCCGAGCCTGCGGACGTACACCTACGGCGGCCGTGACCGGCGGCCCGTCGGCATCGTCGGCGACGGCACGTTCGTCACCGCCGTCCTTCAGGTGGAGGCGGACGCGACCGCGCTGCGGGCCGAGCGCAACCGGCAGCCGCTGCCTCTCGCCCTGGTGCACGACGCGCTCGACGTGGACGGCATCCGTCTGGAGTCCGCGCAGGTCGTGCTGCACACCCAGCCCGCGCCCGCGCTGCATCTGCCGCCGCAGTCGGTGGCCGTGTCCAACTACGCGCCCCTGCAGGAGCAGACCGGCGCACCGGCCGTGCGCATCACATGGATCGCGCTGAAGCTGGATCCGGAGCTGTGTCCGGAGGCCGTGGCGGTGCGCGGCGGCGGTCTGGTCGGAGCGCAGAAGTGCGTGGTGCGGGCGGCCGACCATCTCGCGAGCCGGCTGACCGGGGCCGGGTTCCGCGCGACCGTCCTGGACGAGGAGCAGCTGACGGCCGCGATCGCCACGTCGGTCTGCGCCAACCCGCTGGTGACGGCGGAGGCCGGACGCACCGGGGCGGTCGACCGGCGGACGGAGGAGACCGGCCGGAGCTGGCGCTGCGACAACCGCCGGCACACCACGTACTGGCTGCGCCGGTGGCCCTCGCTGGGCAGCCGCGACGCTCCCTCGCTGCCGCAGTTCATCGCCCTGGTCACGGCGGTCCCGGCGCTCGCCACGACCTTCAGTGTCACCCTCGCCCGCGGTGACCGGCAGGAGGTGTCCCTCTCCGCGCACATCCGGGTGACGGGGCGCAGCGACGACGAACTCGTGGCGGCCCGGCGCGCGGTGCAGGGCGCGGCCCGGCACACCGGCGCGGGCCTCGCCCGCCTCGACCGGGAACAGGTGCCCGGCATCCTGGCCACTCTGCCCCTCGGAGGTGTTCGGTGACGGCGATGACGACTCGGGCGGCCTCCGCTCCCGGCGAGCCGGAGCCCTCCGCCGGCCGACGGGGCGGCCGGTCGCTGCGCAGCGGCTTCGGTCTGCTCGGTCCGCGGCACGCCCGCCACTCGGTGTCCCTGGACCAGTTGGCCGGGCTCGCGCTGCCCATCGGGGACGACGGTGTCGTCATCGGTGTCGACGCCGAGGGACGGCCCGCGGTGCTGGGCCTCAACCGGCCCACGCCGTACGACGTCGTCCTCATCGGCGGTCTGTGGACCGCGCAGGTCCTCGCGTTGAGAGCGGCGGCGACCGGGGCGCGCGTGGCCGTGGAGACGGGGCGGCCGCAGGCATGGGTGCAGATGGTGCACGCCATGGGCGGCGGGCAGAACGGCCTTGCGGTGTACGACGTCGGCCGGGTGCCCCCGCAGGGCGCCTCGGCGGGTACGCCCGTGCTGGTGGTGCGGGACTGCGGTATGCGCCCGCCGCGCGGACGCGTCGCCTCCGGGCCCTGGCAGGCCGTGCTGACCCTGCTGCCGTATCTCAGCCCGGTCGCCCCCCGGCTTCTGCGGCAGGCCCGGCTGGTCGGCGTGCAGCGGATCTCGCCGGACGAGGCCACGGAGTTGGGCCGTGCGCTGGCGCTGCCCCGGGGGGACGTGGAGGCCCTGCCCACGCTGGCCGACGGCTTCACGCTGTGGTGCGCCGACCGCGACCGGCAGTACGTGATGACGCAGCCGACGGATGCGGAGATCGGGCTGCTGGGGACGCCTCGGCGGATGGACTGAGGGAGCTTCTCCCTGTCTTTGTACGGCACTTGGGACGTTATGGCCGGTTTGCCGAGCGGGGTGACCGGCGTGATGGACTGGTGCCGAGGGGTGGGCGGGCCTGCCCGGCTGGGGCGCCCGGCGATTAGGCTGGTGCGGGGCGCGATGCCGGAAACCGTGGGGTGGGTGTCGATGTCTCCGGCCAGGGCCGGCACGTCGGACGACCTCGGACGGCCTCAAAACCACTTCGTACGACGAGAAATGGTCGCCCCGGCACGGCATGAGGGTGCTCGACCACACCAGGAGGAACTGTGAGCAGCGATCGGGACGGGATGCGCGGGGGCTGGGCGACACCCGGCGATGACCAGCCCGACGCGGAGTCCGCCATCGAGACGACGGGCGAGTTCACCATCGACTACGCGCCGCCTGCTTGGTACACGCAGAACGCGGCCGGGGGGTCGGGCGCGGGGGACGCCTCGGGCCCGGGCTCGGGGGCGCCCTCGGGCGACGGTTCGGGTGCGGACCCTCGCTCCTCCGGGCCGACGGCGGCACCGCACGCGCCCCACGCGCCGGCGAGCGGCTTCCCTGTCGGCGGTCCGGTTCCGGGGGTTGCTCCCCCCGCCCATGCGAACGGGGCGCACGGGGCGCCGTTCACACCGCCGGTGGCGCCGGGTCCCGGCGCACCGTTCACACCTCCTGCTTCTGCTCCTGCCGCTCCCGCTCAGGGAGCGCCTTTCACACCGCCTGCACCCCCCGCGCCGCCCGCGGCTCCCACCGGCGGGCCCGTAGGCGTGCCCGGGTTGCCGGCGGACGGTGGGTTCCAGCCGCAGCAGGCGCCGGCCACGGGACCGGCCGCGGACTTCCAGGGCCAGTGGGGGGCCGCGGGGGCTTCCGCCGCGGCACCGGCTTCCGCGCCTGCGGAGACGCCGGCTCCCGTGACGCCCCCCGCCGCCGAGGAGGAGGACGCCGCCGAGAACGGGGACCTGGAGAGCGGTGCCACCATGCGCTTCTCGCCGGTCGCCCTCAAGCGGCAGATCGCGGAGCAGGCGGCTGCGGCGCAGACCGCGCCCGACGAGGCCGACGGGGAGACCGAGGACGGGTCGCCTCAGGCCACCGGCGAGGTTTCGGCGGAGGCCGCCGAGCCCCACGGGGAAGGCGCACCTGACGGGGCAGGCGCAGTCGACGCGGCTGCGGCCGCTGACGCCCCGTCGGATGCCGACGCGGATGCCGGTCGTGCGGCCGACTCGGGGGACGGCGACGTGGAGAGCGCGTCCGCCGAGGGCGACGGTGTGGGTGGATCCGCCGTGTCCGCGGAGGCCGAAAGCGAGACGAGCGACGCCGACGGCGCGTCCGCCGGAGGCGACGGCGCGGAGATCTCCGAGGCCGAGGAGGCCGTGTCCGGCGACGCCGGGGAGGCAGAGCCCCAGAACGCTGCTCCCGTCGCGGAAAACGCCGTTGCGGAGGGGGACTCCGCCGGCGACGAGCCGTCGGGCGAGGTACCGACGGCCGAACCGGCGGATGCTGCCGCGCCGGACGCCGAGCCGCCGAGCGCCGTTCCCTCGGCCCCGCCCGCCTGGACTCCCCCGCCGGCCCCGCAGAACGGTGTGCCGCCGCTGCCGCCGTCGTACCAGCCTGCCGCGCCGGCACCGGCGGCCCAGTGGCCGGCCCAGCCGCAGCAGGCGGACCCCGCGGCGGCCGCGGCGGCACAGCAGCCGCCCGCGCCGCCCGCCTGGAACCCGCCGCCCTCCGCACCGACCCCGCAGCAGCCCGGCTACGGCTTCCCGCAGCCGCCTGCCCCCCACACCCAGCCGGGCTACGGCTTCCCCCAGCCCCCCGCCCCCAACGCCCCGGCCGCACAGCAGCAACCCCCGGCACCGCAACCGCCCAACGCCCAGCCCGGCTACGGCTTCCCCCAGCCCCCGGCGCCCAACACCCCGGCCGCGCAGCAGCAGCCCCAGGCTCCGCAACCCCCTGCGCCCAACGCCCAGCCCGGCTACGGCTTCCCGCAGCCCCCCGCCCCCAACGCCCCGGCCGCACAGCAGCAACCCCCGGCACCGCAACCGCCCACCGCGCCCAACGCCCAGCCCGGCTACGGCTTCCCCCAGCCCCCGGCGCCCAACACCCCGGCCGGCTACGGCTTCCCCCAGCCCCCCGCCGGTCCCGCGCCGACGCCCCCGGCCACCCCGGGCGGCTACGGCTTCCCGCAGCCGGGCCCGAACCCGGCGGCTCCACCTGCCACCCCCGACGCCCAGGCGGAGTCGGCCCCGTCGGCTGCTCAGCCGCCCACCGGCCCCACCGCGCCCGGCGGTTACGGCTTCCCGCAGCCCCCGACGCCGCAGGCGCCCCAGGCGCACCCCGGCATCCCGCAGCAGGCCGACGGCAGCCAGGCTCCCCCATTCCCCCAGCCCCCCGCTGACCCCCGCGCCGGCGCCGCCTGGCCGCAGCCGATCCAGCACGACCAGCGGCAGCCGGTCAACCCGAGTGCCGCACCGCTGGGTTACACCGCGGCGGTGGAGCTGTCCTCCGACCGGCTGCTCAACAACAAGAAGCAGAAGGCGAAGAGCAGCCGCCCGGCGGTCGGCGGCGGCCGGTTCAAGCTGGGTGGGAAGAAGGAAGAGGCCGAGCGGCAGCGGAAGCTGGAGCTGATCCGCACACCCGTGCTGTCCTGCTACCGGATCGCCGTCATCAGTCTCAAGGGCGGCGTCGGCAAGACGACCACCACCACCGCGCTCGGCTCCACGCTCGCCACCGAGCGGCAGGACAAGATCCTCGCCATCGACGCCAACCCGGACGCCGGCACCCTCGGCCGCCGGGTGCGGCGGGAGACCGGGGCCACCATCCGTGACCTCGTCCAGGCGATCCCGTACCTCAACTCGTACATGGACATCCGGCGGTTCACCTCCCAGGCCCCCTCCGGCCTGGAGATCATCGCCAACGACGTCGACCCGGCCGTCTCGACGACCTTCAACGACGAGGACTACCGGCGCGCGATCGACGTGCTCGGCAAGCAGTACCCGGTCATCCTGACCGACTCGGGCACGGGTCTGCTCTACAGCGCCATGCGCGGGGTGCTGGACCTCGCCGACCAGCTCATCATCATCTCGACGCCGTCGGTCGACGGCGCGAGCAGCGCCAGTACGACGCTGGACTGGCTGTCGGCGCACGGGTACGCCGAGCTCGTCTCGCGGTCCCTCACGGTCATCTCGGGTGTCCGCGAGACCGGCAAGATGATCAAGGTTGAGGACATCGTCGCGCACTTCGAGACCCGGTGCCGTGGCGTGGTCGTCGTTCCCTTCGACGAGCACCTGGCCGCCGGCGCGGAGGTCGACCTCGACATGATGCGGCCGAAGGTCCGGGAGGCGTATTTCAACCTCGCGGCGATGGTCGCGGAGGACTTCGTCCGGCACCAGCAGATGCACGGCTTGTGGACCAACGACGGCAACCCGCCGCCGGTCGCCGCCCCGCCCATGCCCGGCCAGCCGTTCCCCGGCCAGCCCTACCCTCCGCAGCAGGCGGGACAGGCTTATCCGCAGCCGGGCCAGCAGCCGTATCCCCCGCAGGGACAGCCCCAGCAGCCCCAGCCAGGACAGCCCTATCCCCCGCAGGGACAGCCGCAGATGCCGCAGCCCGGTCAGCCGTTCCCGCAGCAGGCCCAGCCCGGTCAGCCCTACCCGCAGCAGCCGCAGCCCGGACAGAGCCCCGCGGGCTACCCGCAGCCTCCGCAGGGCCCCGAGGGCCAGACGCCGCCTCCTCCCCCGCCCCCGCAGCAGTAGCCGCACAGTGAAAGGGGGGGCGGGGGGCGGCCGCCCCCCCCCCCCCCTTGCGGTGTGAACGCCCAAACCGCGCACCCACCCCCCCCCCCACC
>NZ_JBNCAQ010000054.1:42639-48681 GCF_049808595.1 Streptomyces aurantiaciflavus
CCCCGCCCCGGCTGCTGTACCCGCCATTTGACGGGGGGGCGGGTGCCCAACCACCCGGCCCCCCCTTTCGCGTTCTTCAGCCGAACACGGCTACTCCGCCGCCGCCACCAGCTCCCGGCAGCGCTTCACGTCCTGCGCCATCTGCTCCAGCAGCCCTTCCAGCGACTCGAACTTCGCCTGGCCGCGGACGAACGCCAGGAAGTCGACGGCGACATGGAGGCCGTACAGATCGAGGCCGACGCGGTCGATGGCATACGCCTCGACCGTGCGCTCGGTGCCGTCGAACTGCGGGTTCGTGCCGACGGAGATCGCGGCCGGCATCGCCTCGCCGCCCGCGTGCAGCCAGCCGGCGTAGACGCCGTCGGCGGGGATCGCGGTGTGCGGAAGCGTCTCCACGTTGGCCGTCGGGAAGCCGAGTTCGCGGCCGCGCTGGGCGCCGCGCACGACCACGCCCTCGACACGGTGCGGGCGGCCGAGGATCTCGGCGGCGCCCTGGACATCGCCCTCGGCGACCAGGCGGCGGGTCAGCGTCGAGGAGAACGGTTCGCCGCCGCCCGCCTCACCCCGCACGTACAGGTCGACGACCTCGACCTCGAAGTCGTAGATCTTGCCCTGCTCGGCGAGGAACTCCACGTTCCCCGCGGCCCGGTGGCCGAAGCGGAAGTTGGGGCCCTCGACGACCGCCTTGGCGTGCAGCTTGTCGACCAGGACCTTCACCACGAAGTCGGCCGGGGACAGCTTCGAGAACTCCGTCGTGAAGGGCAGGATCAGGACCGCGTCCACGCCCAGCTCGGCCATCAGTTCGGCGCGGCGGTGGTGCGGGGCGAGCAGCGGCGGGTGGCTGCCCGGGCGGACGACCTCGCTGGGGTGCGGGTCGAAGGTGACCACGACGGAGGGCACGCCCAGCTCGCGGGCGCGGTCCACGGCGTGCCGAATGATCAGCTGGTGGCCGCGGTGCACCCCGTCGTAAGAGCCGATGGTGACGACGCTGCGCCCCCAGTCCTGGGGGATGTCCTCCAAGCCACGCCAGCGCTGCACTGTGACCGCTCCTCGAACCCGTGTCCGTGTTTCATCGTTCTTCGTGTTCCGTTGACCGCTTACGCAGCTCTAAGGGTGCCATGCCGGGAGTCCCCGGCCCGCATCGGTATCGGGGCTGTGACCCGGCCCACGCGGCCACCCTCCCCGTATCCGCGGATCAGGCGGGCACCCGGACGCCCGCCAGGCTCTCGATCACGCGGCGGGCGCTCGGGCCGACCACCGCCGCCCACTCCCCCGGCCTGTCCGTGAGCCAGCCCGCCACCTGCGCGGCGAAGCCGGGGACATGGCGGCCCAGGTCGACCAGGCCGCGGTCGAAGCGGGCCGCGCCCTGCGGCGTGCGGACGAGGAGCAGGCCGGTGCGGTGGACGAGATCGCGCAGGTCGTCCCCGCTGCGTCGGGCGGCCGCGTGCAGTACGGCGGCCAGGACGGCGGGGTCGTCCTCGTGCGTCAGGAGGAACTCCAGGAGTTCGCGGCGGAGAGGACGGCAGTCGGGGGTGCCGGGTGCGGCGAGGACGGCGGCCAGGGCGGCCCGCACCGGCACGGGCCCGCCGTCCAGCAGCCCGGTGACCAGCGGGAACAGAACGGCACGGGCGGCCGGCCCCTGGTCGAGGCGCCGGTCGACGTACCCGGCCAGGTCCCCGGCGGTCTCCGGGCACCCCTCCACCGCCTCCCGGACGAGGACCACGACGCGGCGGGCGAGGGCGGGCGGGGTGACGTCGACGAGGGCCCGCAGCACACCGCCCGCGTCGGGACCGCGCAGCCGGGCCCGGAAGGCGTCCAGCACCGGCTCCGGGTGGGTGGTCAGGGCAGCGAGCAGGGCACTCGGCGGCAGCTGCGGATCGCCCGCCGCGAACCGCTCCAGAGCCTGCCGGAGATGCCGGGAGCGGGTCTGCGGATCCCGTACGAGGAGGGCGAGCGCGCCGCCGTGCAGGGTGCGGTCGGCGGGGCGGGCCAGCAGCGTGAGGGCCGCGTACCGCAGCAGCTCCCGGTCGGCGGCGGTACGGACGTGGGGCGCGGCGCGCAGTCCGTACGTCACCGCCGCGGCCCGCCGGGCCGGCCGCTCGTCGTGCGCCCACCGGTCCACGGCCCGGCACAGCGCGGACGGTTCCTCCTCCGCCAGGACACCGAGCAGTTCGTCGGCCCGCGGGTGCGCGCAGTCGGCGAGGACCTCCGTCAGATCGTCCGGCGCCCGGTGCCGATGCGTGTGCAGCAGCGCCTGCGCGGCCGTCGCCACGGTGGCGTGCGGCATCGCGGGCAACGGCCGCTCGTCGTCGAACCAGCGGGTGAGAAGCGGCTGTACGGCGGTGGGGTCGGCGGCGAGGAGCCCGGCGACGGCGTCGAGGTGGCGGGGTTCGCCCGCGGCGTGCGGGGCCGCGTCGGCGAGGACGAGACGGCGCAGGAGGTCCAGGCGGGTCTCCGTCGGCAGCGGGAGGGCGGTCCAGAAGCCGGGGGCGAACTCGGCGGGCCTGTCCGGCCGGCTCGCCCACTCCACGATCCGGTCGGCCAGCAGCCGCAGGACACCGAGGTACGGCGTGGCGTCCGGGACGCGCAGCAGGGTCCCGGCGAGCAGACGGGCGGCCCACCACGAGTCCGGCTCGGCCTCCAGGGCGTCGGCCAACTCGCCCAACCGCTCGGCGAGTTGCCGGGTGCCCTGCTGGCGGGCGACGAGCAGCAGCGCCTGGACGACGGGCCCGACGCGGTGATGCGGGACGGCCGCGAGGCTCGCGGCGAAGGCGGCGAACTCCCTTGCCGGTACGGCGCGTTCGACCGGGACGCCGCACGAGTCGCCGGGTGGCCCGGCCGGGCCCGCCGGGGTGGCGGTGAGTTCGAGGACGCCGGCGGGATCGAGGTCGGCGCCGTACGCGGGGACCGTCGCCGCGTTGCGGGCGAGGAGCTCGGCGAGGGGGCCGTCGGGCGGGCCGGGGCGCAGCGGGACGGCGAAGCCGGCGTCGCGCCCGGAGTGCAGGGCGGTGCCCAGGACGGCGACGACGGCGCCGGTCGCGGCGTCGAGCACCGGACCGCCGGCCGCGCCCCCGCCGCACCGCAGCGCGTCCCGGCCCGCCGTGCCGATCGCCAGCTCCAGGGCGCCGTCCAGGAGGTGGCGGCCGCCCGTGGCCGTGTACGTCACGGGCGTCTCGGCCAGCACCCGTGCCTCGCGCCAGCAGCCGGCGGCCAGCCGGACGTACGTGCCGGTCTCGACGTGGTCCCGGGCGGTGACCGGCAGGGGGTCGCCGGCGAGGCCCTCCGTGCGGACGAGGGCCAGGTCCAGCTCCGGCAGCGGGGTGACCGCGTCGGCGGTCACGACACAGCCGTGGTCGTCGGCGTCGTACAGGACGAGGCGGGAGAGACCGTCGACGGCCTCGTGGCTGGTGACGACCGTGCCGTGGTGGTCGGCCAGGAAGCCGGTGCCACGCGGCCGGCCGGCGAGGTCGTGGATGCGGACGAGGGAGGTGGTGGGGTCGTGCGGGGCAGGGTGAGCGGGGCGGGCCGGGGTGGCCGTCGGCCGGTCGTCGTGCGGCGCGGACCCGGTGCCGTGCGCCGGCCGGTCGCTGGAGTACGGCGCCGTAGGGCGGCCACCGGTGGTTCGCGGGCCCCGTCCCGCCATC
Source organism: Streptomyces aurantiaciflavus (assembly GCF_049808595.1). Taxonomy (NCBI): domain Bacteria; kingdom Bacillati; phylum Actinomycetota; class Actinomycetes; order Kitasatosporales; family Streptomycetaceae; genus Streptomyces; species Streptomyces aurantiaciflavus. The sequence continues at coordinate 46,284 of NZ_JBNCAQ010000054.1, forward strand.
GTCGTACCTCCCCGCCGCGCCCACGTGCTCTCTTGTTCGACGGTAGGCGGAAGATGATCAGCGGGACAGGTCGCCGGACGAACGCGCCCCCCTGCACTCCCCGGGTTCACTCCGAGCGCCTGCCCGCGCGGGTGAATGAACGGGGAGCGTTGGATACACCCTAGGGGTGGGGGAACCGAGGGGGGACCGTGGAGCGGCGGCGGAGCAGGGCCCCGTGCTCGCCGCTCCACGGGCAGACCGGCGGGGTTCAGCCCAGGACGGCCAGGCTCTTCGCCTTGCCCTTCTGTTCCTCGACGAGCGCCAGGAAGCGGCCCTCGGGGTCGAAGACGGCCACCGGGCCGACGGCGGCGTACTCGTCGGGCATCTCCAGCCGCACGCCGTTGGTGAGCAGCCGGGCCCGCTTGGCGTCCACGTCCCAGCGCGGGAACGCGGCCGCGGCGGCCTCCGCGATCGGCATCACCGTCAGCTCCTCCTGGAGCTGGTCGAGGGTGCGGGCGGAGTCCAGCTTGTACGGGCCGACGCGGGTGCGGCGCAGGGCGGTGAGGTGGCCGCCGACGCCGAGGTCGGCGCCCAGGTCGCGGGCGAGGGCCCGGATGTAGGTGCCGGAGGAGCAGACCACCGAGACGATCAGGTCCAGGACGGGGGTGCCGTTCTCGGCGACGGCGTCCCGGACGTCGTACACGGTGAAGGACGAGATGGTGACCGGCCGGGCCGGGATCTCGAAGTCCTCGCCCTCGCGGGCCCGCTTGTACGAGCGCACACCGTCGATCTTGATGGCGCTGACCTTGGACGGGACCTGCATGATGTCGCCGGTCAGCTTGGCGATGCCGGCGTCGACGGCGTCCCGGGTGACCTTCGAGGCGTCGGTGGAGGAGGTGATCTCCCCCTCGGCGTCGTCGGTCAGGGTGTTCTGGCCGAGGCGGACGGTCCCCAGGTACTCCTTCTCGGTGAGGGCGAGGTGACCGAGGAGCTTGGTCGCCTTCTCCAGGCCGAGGACGAGGACGCCCGTCGCCATCGGGTCGAGCGTGCCGGCGTGGCCGACGCGGCGGGTTCTGGCGATCCCCCGCATCTTGGCCACGACGTCGTGCGAAGTGAAGCCCGACGGCTTGTCGACGATGACGAGGCCGTCGGGCGCGGTGTGCTTCCGGTTCATTCGGCGGTGTCGTCCGTCTCGTCGTCATCCGGCTTGCGGTACGGGTCGGCGCCACCGGCGTACGCGGCGCCCGCGGACGCCTCGCGCACCTTCTCGTCGGCGGCGCGCGCCTTGTCGAGAAGGTCGTCGATGGTGCGGGCGTTGTCCGGAAGGGCGTCGGCGACGAAGGCCAGCGTCGGCGTGAACTTCACCCCCGCCGCACGGCCGACCTCCGAGCGCAGGATGCCCTTGGCGCTCTCCAGACCGGCGGCCGCGGCCTTGCGGTCCTCGTCGTCCCCGTACACCGTGTAGAAGACGGTCGCCTCCCTGAGGTCACCCGTGACACGGGTGTCCGTGATGGTGACGTGGGAGCCGAGCCGCGGGTCCTTGATCCCTCGCTGCAGCTTCTGGGCCACCACCTCTCGGATGAGGTCCGCCAGCCTCTTGGCGCGCGCGTTGTCGGCCACTGGTCCGTCTCCCGTTCTTTCTTCTCTTGCGTTCTCTGGTCCGGTCAGTCGTCTTCGCCGTGGAAACGGCGTCTGACCGACAGCAGCTCCACTTCGGGGCGGGCGGCGACCAGCCGTTCGCACCGGTCCAGTACGTCGGTCAGGTGCTCCGCGTCACCCGAGACCATGGCCAGGCCTATCGTGGACCGGCGATGGAGGTCCTGATGGTCCACCTCGGCCGCGCTCACCGCGTACTTGCGCTGGAGCTCGGCGACGATGGGGCGGACGACGGAGCGCTTCTCCTTCAGCGACCGTATGTCGCCGAGGAGCAGGTCGAAGGACAGAGTCCCCACGTACATGTGTGTAGCCGGTTCACCCGCCGGTACGGGATCGATGGCCCTGTCGGCCATGTGGGACAGGGCATCAAGAACGGTACAACGATACCTGCGGTGGCTCGACGGGGTTTTCGCCCACCCACCCACCCACCCGAAGCCGGCTGAGAGGACCGCCCACCCGGGGCTCCGCCCCGAACCCTGTCGGCGGACTCGGCCCCGCACCCCTCACGGGGCACAGGCCGACACCCGGCCCCCCACGGCCCGACTCGGTCGGTCAAGAGGTCACCCAGCAGGGCTCCGCGGGACCGGGACGGAGTACGTCGCCCCCCGAGACGGCCTGCCCGGGGCTCCGCCCCGAACACCGGCAGGGACTGCGTCCCCCGCGCCCCTCACGGGGCACAGGGCGGCACCCAGCACCGCCGAGACGTCACCCGACTCGGCCCAGGCCGACCCAGCCCGTCCGGCGACTGAGGACGAGGCCCGTT
>NZ_JBNCAQ010000055.1:0-47478 GCF_049808595.1 Streptomyces aurantiaciflavus
GTCGGCCGCCGTGTAGTTGCAGTACGTGCCGTCGGCGCTGGTGCCGTTCGTGGTCGGCTCCGCACCGGTGTTGTTTCCTATGTACTTCTGGCAGGGGATGATCTTCTTGCTGCTGTCACCGACGACGGTGATGTTGCGCAGCGCCACGCTGTCGCCGTAGTTGGTGTTGATGCCCGCGATCCGGCCGCCCGGGTAGGTCACCTCGATGGTGTTCAGGATGATCGTCCGCTTGTGCTGTGTCTTGCAGTTGCCGCACGACCGGACGAAGGTGCCGAAGTTCTGCACGGCGAACTTGGAGACGACCAGCTTGCCCGCGCCGTTGAACTGGAACACCTTGTCGCTGGCGGCTTTCGCGCCCCCGCCGTAGACGGTGTAGACGCTCGACGAGGAGGTGCCCTTGAAGGTGGCGGCGTCCTCGCCGACGTCCTCCCACCAGACGTTCTGCAGCGTGCAACTGCCCTTGCAGTGGACGCCGTCCGCGGCCGGGGCGCCGATGATGACGTTCTTCAGAACGGCGCCGTCGGCCAACTCCAGGATCGGCCCCTGGTCCTCGTCCTGGTTGCCGCTGCCCAGGTCGCCGGTGCCGTACAGACGCTTCATCCCGTAGTCCTTGGTGCCGGAGACGGGGATGGTCGAGGAGACCGCCTGGCTGCCGTTGGCGGTGGGCCAGGTGGCGGCGTTCGCGGGGGCCGATAATGTCGTGATCATGCCAATCGACAGGCCGAGAGTGGCCAGCATGCCGGTCAGCGCGCGCACGCGGGTGCGCGAACGTGCCGAAGAAGTCATGTCCCGATTCCTTCTTCCTGTGGGGGGCGGGGATCGTCAGAGCTTTCCGGCGCCCGCGCCGGACGTCACCGAGGCGACGACGGACGAGGCGGGCTCGGCGGTGTAGCTGTACGGCGGCTTCGTGAACGTCCCGACCCGTGACACCTCGGTGGCGGCTCCTCCGAGGTCGTTGCCGGTCAGGTTGGCGTAACCGTCCACGTCGCTGCTGCGGTTCGTCGTCACCGCGACCTTCGTGCCGCGGAAGACGTTGTTCTCCACGAGCATCTGCGCGCCCATGCGCGAGTGCACGGCCGTGTCGGCGCCGACGACGTAGTTGTCGTAGAAGTGCCCGGTGCCGAAGCGCAGGCTCGGGATGCGCGAGTAGACGTTGCTGAACAGGTTGTGGTGGTACGTCACCTTCAAGTGACCCGTGTCCTCACCGGCGTTGTTGTCGCTGTGGCCGACGAGCGAACCCTTGAAGTGGTCCTTGAAGGTGTTCCAGGACACCGTCACGTTGTCGGAGCCGTGGTTGATGTCCAGCAGACCGTCGTAGTAGTCCTTGTCGTGATCGCGGTCCGCCGAGAAGGAGTTGTGGTCGATCCACACCTTCGTCGACGCCTCGACCGTGACACCGTCGGCCGGTGCGAGCGGCTTGCTGATGTTCAGGTTGCGGATGACGACGTTCGTGACCTTCTTCAGCCGCAGCCCGCCACCGGTGAACCCGGAGGACGAGCCGACGCCGAGGACCGTGGTGTTGGACCCGACGTCGACCTGACCGCTCAGGGTGATCAGGCCGTTGACCTTCACGACCTTGGCCGCGTTCCCGGTGACGGCCGTCCTGAAGGCGGCGAGCGTCGACACCGTGACCGCCGTGGCGCCACCGCCGCCGGTCGTCCCGGCGCCGAATCCGACCGGCGCGCTCTCGGCGGCGCCGGCCTGCTGGGGGAGGGCGAGAACCGCCGCAGTGGCGAGAGCGGCGGCCGTCGCCACCAGAGCGGACCTTTGCGCCTGTGTACGTGGGGGGCCTGTACGCATGCGGGTGCGTCCCTTCGAAAGGGCGGGGGAGATCGTATATGTGATCGATGTACGCCATGTTGAACTCGTTGCACCAGCAGTGCGGCATTCTGGGGATCAGACTGAGCGGCTCGTCCACACTGCTGAACGGAACGTAGGGGGCAAGCGCTTTCTAGTCAACGCTTTGCGCAGAAGACATTCAGCCACACCGGCTGACCGGCAAGGGCTTCCCGAGCAGGGGTGTGGGAGCGCTTCCATGGACGGCATGTGCATGCCACCATGCGTGCGGAGGGCAAGGACCCCGCGGCGAGCGGCGACCACTCCCGACTGCTGAGGCGTCTGAGCCTGCTGACCCGGACGAGCTCCGCCCGCTGAGCCCACCCTCCGCGTACGACGTCCCCCGAGCCGCCATCAGAAGGGACCAGCGTGTTCACCCTCGACTCCCCCAGGAGAGCGCTGCGTTCGGCGCTCGCGGCACTGGTGCTGTTACTCACCGGCGCCCTGCTCGCCGCCCCCACCGCCTCCGCCCGCGCCCGGACCACCGAGGCGGCGGTCCCCGCCGCCACCCTCACCGAGGTCACCGGCTTCGGCGCCAACCCCAGCAACCTGCAGATGTACGTGTACGTGCCGGCCAACGTCACCGCGCACCCGGCCGTCCTCGTCGCCGTGCACTGGTGCGGCGGCTCCGGCCCCGCCATGTACTCGGGAACCGAGTACTCCCAGCTCGCCGACCGCCACGGATTCGTGATCGTCTACCCGTCCGTCACCCGCAGCAGCAAGTGCTTCGACGTCTCCTCGCCCCAGGCGCTCCGACGCGGCGGCGGCAGCGACCCCGTCGGCATCAAGTCGATGATCGACTGGGTGACGACGACGTACTCCGCCGACACCTCACGCGTGTTCGCCACCGGCATCTCCTCCGGGGCGATGATGACCAACGTCCTGCTCGGCGACTACCCGGACGTGTTCGCGGCGGGCGCCGCGTTCGCCGGGGTGCCCTTCGGCTGCTTCGCCACCACCGACGGCTCCGAGTGGAACAGCGCCTGCTCCGGCGGCACGGTGATCCGCACCCCGCAGCAGTGGGGCGACGTCGTGCGCGGTGCCTACCCCGGCTACACCGGGCCCCGGCCGCGCATGCAGGTGTGGCACGGCACCGAGGACGACGTGCTGCGCTACCCCAACTTCGGCGAGGAGATCAAGCAGTGGACCAACGTCCGGGGGCTCGGCCAGACCCCGGCCGCCACCGACTCGCCGCAGTCCGGCTGGACCCGCACCCGCTACGGCGGCACCGGTGACCAGGCCCCCGTCGAGGCCATCAGCCTCCAGGGCGTCGGACACAACCTGTACGCCTGGGGCATGGCCTCCCGCGTGATCACCTTCTTCGGCCTCGACTCGGGCAACCCCACGCCTCAGCCCCCCGCGGGCCCCTGCAGGGTGACCGTGTCCACCAACGCGTGGAGCACCGGCCTGACCGCCTCGGTGACCCTCACCAACACCGGCACCACCACGCTGAACGGCTGGCGACTCGGCTTCACCCTGCCCGCCGGACAGACCATCACCAACGGCTGGGGCGCCACCTACACGCCCGCCTCCGGCGCGGTGACCGCCACCAACGCGACGTACAACGGCACACTCGCACCGAACGCGAGCGTCACCATCGGCTACCAGGCGAACCACACGGGCAACAGCGCGGCGCCCGGCGCCTTCACGCTCAACGGCACCGCCTGCACCACGAGCTGATCCGTCAGCTGTCGGCCACGTGCGGCCCGCGGGCCGCACGGGGAAAATGCCGAGCAGCCCATGGGGGCGGAAGGTAGCGTCGTCGAGATCGAGACCCTGTCCCCAGGGATGGAGAGATGAGCATGACGTCCGACGACGTGGTGAGGCTGTTCGCCGACGAGACCCGGGTGCGCGCCTTCGCCGCCGTGGCGCTGGGCGCCAGGAACGCCACCGAGGTCGCCGAGCGGACCGGGCTCTCGGCCAAGGACGCCCTCGGCGCGCTGCGCCGGCTCGAGGACCGCGAGGTCCTCGTGTCACACGGCGGCGGGCTCGTGGTGTCGTACGACCACTTCCGCGGCCTGGCCCGCGCTGCGGCCGTGTCCGGGCCGCCGGAGGACCACGGGTCGGGGGACGAGCAGATCGAGACGCTGCTGCGGACGTTCGTGCGCGAGGGGCGGCTGGTGCGGCTGCCGGCCCAGTGGGAGCGCAAGAAGGTCGTCCTGCGCCATCTCGCGGAACGCAGCTTCGAGCCGGGCCGGGAGTACTCCGAGCAGGAGGTCAACGACCGGCTGCGCGCCTGGTGCGAGGGCTCCGCGGTCGACCATGTGACTCTGCGCCGCTACCTCGTCGACCTGCACCACCTCGACCGGCAGGACGGCGTCTACCGGCGCTCGCCCGAGGACACCGCGCTGCTCGACTGAACGGCCCGCGAAGAGACTCTCAGGCGCTGTCGTCCCGGGACTTCTCGACACCCTCCCCGACGCCGCCGGCCGCCGCGGCGCCCGAACCACCTTTCGCGGGAAGGTGGTTGAAGAGCAGGTTCAAGCCGACCGCGGTCACACAGCCCGCGCTGATCCCGCTGTTCATCACCGTCTGGAACCAGTCCGGGAACTTCTCGTAGACCGTCGGCACACCGACCGGCAGCATGCCGATCGCCACCGACACGGCCACCACGGTCAGCTGGTGGTTGCCCTTGAAGTCGACCTCGGCCAGGGTCCTGAGGCCGCTCGCCGCGACCGTCCCGAACATCACCAGCCCCGCGCCGCCCAGCACCGGCGCCGGGACGGCCGCGACCACCGCGCCCAGCTTGGGCAGCAGTCCGAGCAGGACGAGGATGCCTCCGGCAGCGGCGACGACCCAGCGGCTGCGCACCCGCGTCATGCCCACGAGGCCCACGTTCTGCGCGTACGCCGTGTACGGGAAGGTGTTGAACACACCGCCGAGGACGGTGGACAGGCCGTCGGCGCGCAGGCCGTCCGAGAGCGCGCGCGGCTCGACCCTGCGGCCGGTCATCTCGCCGACCGCGATCAGGTCACCGGTCGTCTCGGTCATCGTCACCAGCGCCACCACCAGCATCGAGACGATCGCCGACGCCTCGAAGGCCGGCGCTCCGAAGTGGAACGGCGTACTGATCCCGAGCCAGTCGGCGTCCCGGACCCCGCCGAAGTCCGTGAAGCCGAAGGGGACGGCCACCGCCAGGCCCACCGCGATGCCGATCAGCACCGCGATCCGGCTCAGGAAAGCCGGTGCGAACCGTTGCACGCCCAGCACGACCAACAGCACGAACGCGGCGAGCGCGATGTTCTTCGGCTCCCCGAAGTCCGCCGAACCGGCCCCGCCGGCGGCCCAGTTGCCCGCGACCGGCAGCAGCGACAGGCCGATGACCAGGATCACCGTGCCCGTGACGAGCGGCGGGAAGAATCTGAGCAGTCGGCCGAACACGGGCGCGAGCAGCACGATCGCGAGCCCCGCGACGATCACCGAGCCGTAGATCGCGGGCAGTCCCCCGCCCGTCGTCCCGATCAGCACCATGGGCGACACGGCCGCGAACGTACAGCCCTGCATGATCGGCAGCCGCGCCCCGAAGCGCCAGAAACCCACGCACTGGATGAGCGTGGCGACACCGCAGATCAGCAGGTCCGCCGTGATCAGATACGCCAGGTCGGCGGGCGACAGCTTCATCGCGCCGCCCACGATCAGCGGCACGGCCACCGCGCCCGCGTACATCGCGAGCACATGCTGCAGACCGAAGACGGCCAACTGGCGGGCGGGTGGCACCTCGTCGACGGGATGAACGGGCGCGGTCGTGGCCATGGGCACTCCAGAGCGGCGGGGGACGGAGAAGGCGGCGGGGGACAAGCGGCGGCGCCCGAGCGGCGGGCGGCATCCGCACGGCAGGCGACATCCGGACAGCACGAGACCGTACGAGCCTTGAACAGTTTGTTGATTTCACGGATGTTGCCGTTGCGTGTCCCGTACACCTGCCTCCGCCCGGCTCGCCGCCGCCCGCAGCGACGCCCAGTCCGGAAGCTTCACCACACTCCGCCCCAGCGAGGCCCCGAGCTCCGCCTCCGCCCGCTCGATCGCCTGCCACCCCGCCCACTCGACCGGCTCCACCCCCGCTTCCCGCAGCAGCGGCAGCGGATCACCGGGCAGCTCCCGTCGTACGAGGGCGGGGGCGTCCTCCAGCAGGGAGGTCACCGTCTCCTTCGCGCACGGCCGGTTGGTGCCGATGACACCGGTCGGGCCCCGCTTGATCCAGCCGGCCACGTACTCGCCCGGCGCGACCACGCCCTCGCGCAGCACCCGCCCGGCGAGATGGGGAACCGTGCCCCGTTCCGCGTCGAACGGCAGCCCCTCCAGCGGCACTCCGCGATAGCCCACCGACCGCAGCACCAACTGTGTCTCGACGTCCTCGTACCGGCCGGTCCCCCTCACTCCGCCGCGCCCGTCCGGGGCGGTCCGCTCGAAGCGCACCGCCCGCACCCGGCCGCCGCCGGCCGACAGTTCGACGGGCCGCAGGAAGAAGCGCAGGTGGATCCGGCGCCGTAGGCCCCGGGGCGGCGTGGCCGCCCAGCCGCGCAGTACTTCCACGTTGCGGCGCAGCGCCGCCGGCAGCGCGGACGGGTCGGTGTATGCCGGGTCCAGGGCCAGCTCCGCCTCGTCCACCAGCACGTCGGTGTCCGGCAGGGCGCCCAGCTCGCGCAACTCCTTGGTGGTGAAGCGGGCCTGGGACGGCCCGCGGCGCCCCACCATGTGGATCTCGGTCACCTCGCTCGCGGCCAGCGCGCTCAGCGCGGCCTGTGGCATGTCGGTGGGGCTCAGCTCCGCCGCGCCGCGCGCCAGGATCCGGGTGACGTCCACGGCGACGTTCCCCACGCCGATCACCACGGCCGTACGCGCGCCGGACAGGAAGCGGTCGGTGACGGCGTCCGGGTGGGCGCTGTACCAGGCCACGAACTGGGTCGCCGACCAGCTGCCCGGGAGGTTTTCGCCCGGGATCCCCAGGTGGCGGTCCGTCGCGGCGCCCACGCAGTACACGACCGCGTGGTACAGCTCCCGCAGCCGCTCGACGGGCACCCCGTCCGCGCCGACCCGTACTCCGCCGAGGAAGCGCACCCGCTCGTGCTCCAGCACCGTCCGCAGGTTCTGCTGGAGCGACTTGATCTTCTCGTGGTCCGGGGCGACGCCGTAGCGCACCAGCCCGTACGGGCACGGCAGCCGGTCCAGGACGTCGACGAGCACCTCGGAGTCCTGCTGGACGAGGCTCTGGGCGCTGTAGACCCCACTCGGCCCGGAGCCGACGACGGCGACACGCAGCACGGCCGAACTCCTTACCCCGGCAGGCGCAGGAGAGCGCTGGTTCTTCCAGCATCGCACCGCCGCCGTCGCGCTGACAGGGTGCGGTGCGCCATCTGCGGCCGCGGGACCGTTCGAGCGAAGAGTGACCATGCGGTCACGCTACGTCCGCTGCGCGCTCGGCCCGCTCACAACATCCTCCGCATCCGCGTGATCTCCGCCGTCTGCTCCGCCACCACGTCGTCCGCCATCTCCTCGATGCGGATGTTGTTCCCCTGCGCCTTCACGTCCGCGGCCATGGTGAGGGCGCCCTCGTGATGGGTGATCATCAGGGTGAGGAACAGCTCGTCGAAGGCCTTGCCGCGAGCCGTCCGCAGCTTCTTCAGCTGCGCCTCGGTGGCCATCCCGGGCATCGCGGCGTGGTCGTGCCCACCGCTCGCCCCGCTCTCGCCGCCCTTGGCGTGGGTCGTCAGCCAGCTCCTCATCGCCTCGATCTCCGGCCCCTGTGCGGCGGAGATCCGTGAGGCGAGGGCCTTCACCTGCGCGGACTCGGCCTGTTTCGGGGCCAGTCCGGTCATCTCCAGGGCCTGGGCGTGGTGCTCGATCATCATGCGGGCGAAGGAGACGTCCGCCGAGTTCGGGGTGTCGTCCTCGGCGCGCTGTTCGGCCGCGTCCTCGGCGGACAGTGTCCGGTTCTCCTCGCCCGGCATGCCCGGTGCGATCACCGATGGGCCGCTCGCCGCATCCGACTTGGTGTCGTCCGACCCGGAGTCACAGCCCCCGAGGGCGAGCACGAGCAGCGAGGCGGTGACAAGGGGCGCGCGGCGGAAGAGCACAACGACCTCCTGATGGAGCCGGGTTGACGACCTGTGCGGACCTGACCGGAACGTGGACCGGCCTAACACGAGTCTGTGCGCCACTGATCAAAAACATTCATGACGAGTGTGTTGCCGACTGTTGATCTGTGCATGATGAAGACGATACTTCGGAGGACCGTGAACCGTTCCCTGTGAACGGCAACAAGGGAGGACGCAGTGACCCTGTTGAACGATCCCCGAACGCGGCGCAGACGCCTGGGAGTCGCCGCGGCCTGTGCCGGGCTCCTGGCCACGCTCCTCACGGCTGTCCCGGCGGCCGCGACCCCCGACCCGGGGGACGGCCCGGCCGTGGAGCGCGAAGTCTCCCAAGGCGTGCGGGCCGAGGTGGCCGAGGCGATCGCCGAGGGCCAGTTACCCGGCAAGGACGAGATCGTCCACTCCGCCAACGTCCAACACGTCGCCAACATCCCGAAGGAGGCCCTGAAGGGCACCAACTCGGACCTGGCCTTCCAGGGGAAGTACGCCTTCGCCGGCAACTACGACGGCTTCCGCGTCTTCGACATCAGCAACCCGAAGGCCCCCAAGTCCGTCGCCGAGGTGCTCTGCCCCGGCTCGCAGAACGACATCTCCGTCTCCGGAAACCTGCTCTTCCTCTCCACCGACTCCTCGCGCAGCGACAGCAGTTGCAACAGCACCACGCAGCCCGCGACCGAGAAGTCCTCCTGGGAGGGCATGAAGATCTTCGACATCAGCGACAAGAGGAACCCGAAGTACGTCGCCGCCGTCGAGACCGCCTGCGGCTCGCACACCCACACGCTGGTGCCGGAGCGCAAGAACGTCTACGTGTACGTCTCCTCGTACTCGCCCAACGCGGCCTACCCCGACTGCCAGCCCCCGCACGACGGCATCTCGATCATCAAGGTGCCGCGGAACGCGCCCGAGAAGGCCGCGATCGTGAACTTCCCCGTGCTGTTCCCCGGTGAGGGACCGGACGGCGGCGGCAACCCGGGCGGGCCCACCAACCCGGGCGTCTCCAAGACCACCGGATGCCACGACATCACGGTGCTCCCGGAGAAGGACCTGGCGGCCGGAGCCTGCATGGGCGACGGCATCCTGTTCTCCATCAAGGACCCGGAGAACCCGAAGGTCATCGACCAGGTCCAGGACAACGTGAACTTCGCGTTCTGGCACTCGGCGACCTTCAACCAGAAGGCGAACAAGGTCGTCTTCACCGACGAGCTGGGCGGCGGCGGCGCGGCCACCTGCAACGCGGAGACCGGCCCGAACAGGGGTGCCGACGGCATCTACGACATCGTCGGCAAGGGCGACCACCGCAAGCTCGTCTTCCGCAGCTACTTCAAGATCGACCGGCATCAGGCGGACGTCGAGGTCTGCGTGGCGCACAACGGCTCGCTGATCCCGGTCAGGGGCAGGGACCTCATGGTCCAGGCCTGGTACCAGGGCGGCGTCTCCGTCTGGGACTTCACCGACTCCGCCCACCCGAAGGAGATCGCCTACTTCGAGCGCGGCCCGGTGGACACCGAGAAGCTGACCACCGCCGGCTCCTGGTCGGCGTACTACTACAACGGCTACATCTACTCGAACGACATCGCCAAGGGCTTCGACGTGCTGAAGCTCAACGACCGGCGCACGGATCCGGCCAAGTACGTCCGGCTGCGTGAGCTGAACGTCCAGACCCAGCCGGACTACTTCGACTGATCACCGACCGGCAGCTCTGTCGCGAAGAACCGCGACAGGTCCGTGTCACAGCTCCCGCCGGGCGCCTCGGCGCCCGGCGGGACGCCCAGGTTCCAGTCGAGCCGGTAGCGCGCGAACAACTCGGCGCGCACGGGCGCGATCGGCATGCCCACGTTGGGCAGCACCATCGCGTAGACGGACCCCATCAGCAGGGCGCGCAGCATCGGGTAGTCGGCGTCGACGTCTCGTGAGCCGTGCCGGACCACCGTGTCCCGCAGCAGCTCGGCCAGCCGCTGCTGCTCCGGACACTGCACGAAGCCCTCCGCCTGGAGCAGCCCCGCCATGTGCTGGCGCATGAGCACCGTCCGGTCCCGGGCCAGCCCCAGGATCGCGTCGATGGCCCGCGCCATCCGCTCCCGGCCGTCCTCGGTGCGCGGCTCCCGTTCCAGGACCTCCTCCAGCGTGCGGTGCATCAGCCGGTGCACGGCCGACTGCACCAGCTGGCGCTTGCCGGGGAAGTAGTACGACACCAGCCCGCGTGCCGAGCCCGCCCGGTCCGTGATGTCACCGAGCGTCGTCGCGTCGTACCCGCGCTCGCTCACCAACTCGACCGCGGCCTGCAGGAGCCGCTCCCGGGAACGGCGCCGCAATTCTTCATTGACCGAGGCGCTGCGCGGGGACATCCTGTAACTCCTGCGTTGACTGGCTGCCAGCCAACTATACTCAGCGCATCCCGGTCCGATCCGTTCCGTTCGGAGTCGTGCCGGGCGCCGCCTGCTCTGGGCGACGCGGGGGATCGTCCAGAGTGGGCGCGCATTCCCCCTATTGGTGGCCTGAGGCTCCTTTCCTGTCGTCCGGGATTCCGCTTCCGATCGCGAAACCGCCCAATCGCGCACTGCCGAATCGCCAGACCGCGGCATCGCGGAAGCGAGCCACCCCCGGACTCAGCCCGCCAGGCCCACCAGATCCAGCACCGGCCGCAGCCCGTCGGGTCGTTCGGCCGCCGGCAGATGGTCCACGAAGTGCACCGCGCAGCCCAGCGCCGCCGCCCCGCCGTCCGCATCCCGGCTGTCGCCCACCATCAGTGTCGACCGCGGATCGGCGCCGAGCGCCTCGCACGCCGTCGCGAACAGCCGCGGATCCGGCTTCTGCACTCCGTACTCGTACGACAGCACGTACGCGTCGACCAACGGGTCGAAGCCGTGCTCACGGAACACCGGCCGCAGATCCCAGCCGATGTTGCTCACCACGCCCACCCGGATCCCACGCTCACGCAGCGCGCTCAGTACAGCGAAGGCGTCGGGGTACGGGCCCCAGGCGGCCGGCGTCATGTGCCGGTCGTACAGCGCGTCGTGGAGGCCCGGGTCGGGCAGGGGCACCTGACGGGAGAGGCCGGTGTACGTGGCCCGGTGCAACTGCGCGCTCTGGTCCCGCACCGGCCACAGACCGGCCAGTTCCCGCGGCACCCGCAGGGGAGCAGCCCCGCCCGGCAACGCCCCGGCCGTCTCCAGCGCCCGCGCCGTCTCGACGACCTCCGCCTCGGGCAGCGCGACGCCCGCCGCGTCGAGCACGGCACGCAGCCAGGACTCGGTGGACTCGACCCGGAAGAGGGTCCCGGAGAAGTCGAACAGCACGGCGGCAGTCATGCGGTGGATCTTACGGACGCGGCGCGTCGACGTTCCAGAAGAGAGGAAGATCGGCGTCACAGAGCACACGGACGAAGGCGCCCTCCCGGACGCCGTCGTGCTGGTGCGGGCCTTGTTCCGGGAACTGCCGTCCCCGGACCCCCGCTTCGGCCCTCGACGGGCCTCGTCCTCGGTCGGCGGACGGGCAGGACACACCTGCGCCCCGCCCGGAAGGCGCCGTCCGGCCGACGCGGGCACACCGCCGCCGCGGCACCGCTCATGGTCGCCACCGAAGATGGGCCGCGATCGCCAGGGCCACCAGCATCGTCCCCATGAGCCAGCCGCCCAGGACGTCCGACGGCCAGTGGACGCCCAGCCAGATCCGGGTCAGTCCCACGCCCACCACGGAGACGACGGCCAGCGCGACCGCCGTACGCCATACGACGGGGTCGGGGCCGTGGCGGTACAGGAGCCACAGGAGGAGGCCGAGGACCACCGTCGCCGTCAGGGCGTGGCCGGAGGGGTAGGCCGCGTAGTGGGCGGAGTCGACGGGGTCGGGCCAGACGGGGCGTTCGCGGCCGACAGCGGCCTTGACGCCCTGTTGGAGGAGTGTGCCCACGGCCGACGTGGTGACCAGCCACGCGGCCGTCCACCAGGCCGAGCGCCGCCACACCAGCCAGAGGGCGACCGCCGCGCACAGCAGGCGCATCGTCAGCGGGTCCCAGACCCAGTCGGTGAGGACGCGGCAGACCTGGGTGACGTCGGGGTCGGCGACGGCCCAGCGGTGGGTCGTGCGCGAGACGTCGCCGTCGACGGAGATCAGGGGGTGCCACTCGGCCGCGACCAGGACCAGGAGGAGGACGGAGCACAGTCCCAGGACCAGGCCGGCGCGGACGGCCGTGCGACAGGGCGACGCGGTGGGCGGGGAGTCGACGGACAGGTTGTGCATGAAGTGATCCTTGCCGAACTGCGGGATCCGAAGCCAACCCGGGGGCGACTTCCGGCCCGCCTGCGGTCAGCCGAGCGCCCGTAGGCCCGGCACCAGCGTCACCAGCACCGGGATCACCGGGATCAGCGCGGCCGCGGCCGTCAGCCGCAGTCTGCGGGCCGCCGTGAGCCGGTCCGGGGGCGTGAGCAGACGGTGCACGCGCTGCGGAACGTGGGCCTGCGGAGTGGGGGAGGGGCCGAACACGCCCCGGTCCTCGTTGAGTTCCACCAGCGCGAGCGCGGTGGTCAGCCGGCCGAAGCGGCGGGAGGCCATGTCGTCGGCGGCGAGTTCGACCAGTCGGTGCATCTCGTCGCGGAACGCGGCGAACACCGGCACCTGCGGGAAGCCGTTGGCCAGCGCCGCGGAACAGTGCAGCAGCCAGTCGTGCCGCGCCTGGGCGTGCCCCTGCTCGTGCGCGAGGACCGCGTCGAGCTGACGCCCCTTGAGTCGGCGCAACGCGGCGGTGCTGACCACCAGTCGGGGCGTCCCGCCCGCCAGCCACCAGGCGTCGGGCCGCTCGTCCTCCAGCACCACGAGCCGTCCGGTCGCCGACTCCTCACCCGGCAACAGCGGTGCTCGCAGCCGCAGTTCGGCCCGCCGGTGCCGACGCCGGGCCCGGGCCCGGACGATCTCCCGTACGAGCATCGCCCCGCTCCACAGTCCGGCGCTCGCCAGCGCCACCGCGGTCGCCGCGGCCCAAGGGCCCGTCGCGCTCAGCGCGTAGGCCTCCACCACCGCGCGCGGCGCCGGCGCGAAGACATGCCCGCGCACCGCCTGCCAGGCCGCCGCCGCGCTGAGCGTCATGGAGAGCGCGCAGCACAGCAGCATCGCCGCCACCACGCACTGCCACGCCCACAGCGCGACCACCGGTTCACGGTCCGGCCAGTCGGCCCGCGCGAGCAGCCGGGGGCCGACGAAGGCGGTCAGGGCGCCGAGCAGCAGCAGGACCGCGGGGACCATCATGGGCAGCACCCTATGAGCGGCGTAGCGCTCAGGGGTACGGCTTGTCGCGGCAAGTGACGCAGACCACGACACCTGCCGGTCAGGCTCCATGGGATCACATGGGTTCACATGGTCAGCAGCATCGCGAGCATGCCGATCCCCATCGACAGACGGCACGCCCGCGCCAGTTCGGGCCGATCGCTCCACGCGACGGCACTGCCCGCCGTTCCGGCCACGGGCAGCAGCCGGACTCCGGAGACGAGGACGTATCCGGCGAAGTACAGCAGCAGCACGCCCGTCAGCAGCGGGACGTCGGCGGCGCCGTGTCCGTGCCCGGGTCCGGGCGAGGCGGCCATCACGACCGCCATGTAGACCATGGCCGAGGCCCCGACCAGGTGGTGCAGATGGTGGGCGCTGGAGCGGGCCGCCCACAGGGCCCGCAGCGCCGCCGCGCCGAAGACCGCCGCATACGCCGGCCAGGCCCACTCCGGCGGGGTGAACGCCGCCGTGGGCACGGCCATCACGGCCATCCCGAACCCCATGAGCGCCTCGCCGCCCGCGGCCCGGCGCTGCTCCTCGTCGCCGCTGCGCATCCGCAGCAGACAGTACGCGCCGGTCGCCGCACACAACGCGACCAGCAGCCAGCCGGGCGAAGCCGGTCCGTGCACGCGCACCTCCCCGCTCGACGGTCGGTCGAGGAATGCGATGCCCGGGACACGCGGAGCGCACGCGAGCGCAAGGGTGTACGGGGGGAGCGTTCGGCGGAGCGCGTCAGGTGACAAGGACGCCGCGGCCACCCAGCCGCGCGCGGACGGCTTCGACGTCCGCGACGAGGACGTCGCCCGCCTCTCACGGTGCGTGCGACGTCGACGTGGTCGGCCGGTATTCCTTCGAGCCGGGATCGAGGGCGTGGTGGTCGCGGGTGCCGGCGGGGATCTCCGCGAAGGGCGGGGCGTGCCGCGCCGCGACCTCCTGACCAGGGACTGGGGCGCCGTCGCCGGCCATCGTCGGCAGGCCGGCTTCCTCGGCCCGGACCGACGGTCCGGCGGCCCGCGCCCTCCCGCAGGGGCGCCGGGCAGGCAGGACGTCCCGGGCGCCTGCCCGGCGCGTAGGGCGTGTTCCCAAAGTCCCGTCTGCCCGGCGACGCCTGGCACGCACGCTCGCCGCGTTGTCGGGCTCGCCCCGATACAACCAGTATCGGGGCGACCCTCCGCCTTGCGATCGCACGCACCGGACGCCGCCGGGCCTGCCCTTCGGGCAGACGACGCTACTTTCGAAACACGCCCTAGCAGCGTCGGCGGCGCCCATGGGGCACCACGGTGTCCCGTCCTCGCCGTCCGAGCCGACGTCACACGCCGCGCGGCGTGCGCTCGAACGGGTCGAAGGACTCCTCCTTCCGTGCCACGCACAGGGCCCAGACGATGAACGCCGAGATGGCGATCATCACGATCGACCAGACCGGGTAGTACGGCAGGGAGAGGAAGTTGGCGATGATGACGAGTCCGGCTATGGCCACGCCGGCGACCCGGGCCCAGGTCGACGCCTGGAACAGCCCGAGACTGACGATCACGGCAACCACACCGAGGGCCAGGTGGATCCAGCCCCAGCCGGTCAGGTCGAACGCGAAGATGTAGTTCCGGGTCGTCAGGAAGACCTCGTCCTCGAGGATCGCCGCGATGCCTCTCATGATGTCCAGTATTCCGGCGATCATGAGCATGACGGCTGCGAAGGCCATCAGGCCGGTGGCCCACTCCTGCTTGGCCGTGCGCGCGCGTGCGGGCTGTGTGCCAGCCATCCTCTTCACCTCTTCTTTCGGTGTCCTGTCGTCCAGTGGGTGGTCGTCCGGCGGTGTTCAGCGACCGGAGGTGGGGGTGCCGCCGGCCGGGCGCTCCGCGGCACCCGAGCCGGTCAGGACCAGTTCCTTCGCCCTGCGGAACTCGTCGTCCGTGATGTCGCCACGGGCGCGGATCTCGGACAGCCTGGCGAGTTCGTCGACGCTGCTGGGCCGCCCTTCGCCGCCCTTGGCGGTCTCCCGTACGTAGCTCTCGAACTCCTGCTGCTGAGCGCGCGCCTGTTCGATCTCCCGGCGGCCCATGTTCCTGCCGCGGGCGATCACGTAGACGAACACGCCCAGGAAGGGCAGGACGCAGACGAACACGAGCCAGCCGGCCTTGGCCCAGCCGCTCAGGGAGTCGTCACGGAAGATGTCGACGACGATCCGGAAGAGCAGGACGAACCACAGGATCCAGAGGAAGAACCACAACATCGTCCAGAAGGCGCTCAACAGCGGAAAGTCGTACGCGAGGTACGTCTGCTCGCTCATGTCTCTTCTCCGTCCCGGGTGCGCGCCCGGCAGGCGTGCCGGTCTCAGCGTGCCCACGGCAAGGCCCGGGCGGCCTCACCCGGGGCGGGTGAGTGTGAGTGCCGGCTGAGGACCGGCCCCGTTCCGCGCCTGGCCGCGGCAGCCCCGTCGCTCCCGGCGCCCGCTGGCCGCACGCGCCCGCCCGGGCCGC
Source organism: Streptomyces aurantiaciflavus (assembly GCF_049808595.1). Classification (NCBI taxonomy): domain Bacteria; kingdom Bacillati; phylum Actinomycetota; class Actinomycetes; order Kitasatosporales; family Streptomycetaceae; genus Streptomyces; species Streptomyces aurantiaciflavus. The sequence goes on from NZ_JBNCAQ010000055.1 coordinate 15,659, forward strand.
CGTGAGCGTTCACTCGATTCCCAGGGCGCCCCGTGCTGCGGCTGTGGCACGGAGCGGGTTCACTCGATCCATGACAGACCGCGGCAGGACGCCTCGTACTCCGAACTGGAGACGTCGGCGCCAGTTCGCATGGGCGATGCGCCTCGAGCGGAGGCGCTCGACGGTGATCCAGCGCATCGGAACGGGCGGGGTGGGCAAGCTCTGGAGTCGGCTCAACGCGCTCGACTTCTTCGGCCACTCGTTCCAGCTGGCCGCCCTCGCCATGATGTGCTTCTTTCCCTTCCTCATCGTCGTCACCGCGACGGCCGGCCGGGACGCTTCCGCGGTGCTCGCCAACTGGCTGGGCCTGAACCAGCAGGCCGCGCAGGCTGTGGCGTCCCTCTTCTCACCCGGCCAAGGCACGGGGACACTCACGGTCACCAGCGCCTTCCTGCTGGTCCTGGGGGCCGTGGCCACCGCCGGCGTCCTGCAGAGCTGGTACCAGGAGGTGTTCGACGTTCCCGTCCGTGGATGGCGGGACATCGTGGCACAGCTCTACTGGCTCGCCTCACTGCTCGCCTACGGCGTGGCGCAGGCCGCCCTCGGCAGAGCACTCGGCGGGCTGCTGCTGCAGGCCCTGTGCGGCCTCGCCATGGCGACGCTCTTCTGGTGGTGGAGCATGCACGTGCTGCTGGCGGGAGCCGTCCGGTGGCGCACCCTGCTCCCGGCGGCGGTCGCCACCGGTGTCTGCTGGGTGGGCCTGGGCGTCTTCTCCGCCCTCTACTTCTCCTCGGCGATCGTGACCAACGAGGAGGTGTACGGCCCCATCGGCGTCGTCATGATCATCCTGTCCTGGCTGGTGGCGGTCGGCGTGGTCGTCCACCTCGGAGCGGTCGTCGGCCGCCTGCACCTCGAACGCCGCAAACGACGCTGCCCCACGACCGGCCACCGGGGCCAGGACCCGCACCCGCCGGACGACTGAGGCCGCGGCGCCCGGACGGCGCCGGCCAACCACCTGCCCTGGGCGGGCCCGTCCCGGAGGAACGCGGATCCGCATCGACTTCTCGAGCCGCCGGGCTCCGCACCGAGTGGACCGTCAGGCGGTCTCGGCGGGGCCGCCCGATGCCGGGGCGACCGCCCTGCGGACCGCCGCTCGCCACGCGAAGGCGACCACTGCCTCGAACACGCCGAGCAGGACCAGCCACAGACCGAGCAAGCGTGTCAGGGCGCGGGCCGACTCGGTGGGCAGGGCCAGCACGACGATCCCGGCGACGATGCTGATCACCGCGGCGGCGAGGACGAAGCCGCGGTGGGGCAGGTCCTTGGCGGCGAGGGCCGTGTGGAGGGCGACCACGCCGGACACCAGCCAGACGATCCCGACGATCAGCGAGAGAGCGGTGATGGTCTGCAACGGGTTCCGCAGGCACAGCACTCCGGCCAGTACGTACAACACCGCGACCAGAAGCCCGCCGAGCCGCTCGCCGTGCTCGTGCCGGCCGAAGGACGAAACGAACCGGAAGGCCCCGGTCACGAGCAGGTACAGGCCGATGAGGACGGCGAGCACGTGGAGTGTCTCGTCCGGCCAGACCAGTACCAGGACGCCCGGCACGAGCGTCGCGATCGCCGACCCCAGGATCCACGTCCACGAACGCCCGAGGATCGCCAGGGCCCGCGCGGTGTCGTCGCCCGCCGGGTCCGGGGCCACCTCGCCGGGGACGGGCTCCGGCCCGGTGCGCGGTGCCGGACCACTCGACATGGTCATGGTCGCTCCTCACGTGATCGGCGTGATCGAACGAGGCCGGCTCCGACCGTCGGCGGGGCGGTGAGCGGGGACCTCGTTCGCACCAGCGTCCCGCGAGCCGTCGGCCACGGGGTCACCCCCAGCGGGTGATCCGTCGCGTCGGAACCTGCTGCTGGGTCCCGCTCCCGCTCGGCACGGCGGCGGCGATCCCCATGGTGAGGCCAAGGATGCGCGGCGGTCGGTGCTCGCTCCCCATAACGGCGGCGACCGCCATGACAGCAGCCGGGGCGCCGTGCAGTGGCGTTTCAGCGGCTGATCCGGGCGGCCGGCGACGTCTTCCCGGACATCGCGACGCCGTGGGCCCCGAGGGGCGCGGACGCGACTTCCTCGGACGCCGGTGCGGGCTGCAAGGGCGTCGCGCGGCCCGGCAGCAGGGTCCCTGACCCACCGTGCCTGCTCGGGCCGCTGTGCCGGGCGTCGGCCCACGCCCGCTCCGGCACGAACAGCCGTACGGCGAGCCCGTGACCTCCGGCCCGCTGCGGCTTCCCGGCCTCCGGGTCACTCCCGCAACTGGCGCATTTCCACCACGCGCAGCCCCAGGGACCGGAAGCGCGCCAGCAGGCCGTACAGGTGCGCCTCGTCGGTGACAGGGCCGTACAGGACTGTCTGACCGGACACGACCACATGGTTCAGTTCCGGGAAGGCCTTGGCCAGCGTCTCCGACACATGTCCGTCGACGCGTATCTCGTAGCGCATGGGCTGCTCTCCCGAGGGCGGCCTGGGACGGGCCGGGTATGCCCTTCCCCGCGATCGTGCGCCCCGGCACCCTGTCCGCCCTCACCCTGTGCAGGTGAAACGCGGAACGGGGGACCGCGTCAGTGCTTCAGGACGATCTTGAAGGAGATGATCAGGAGGCCGAGCAGCAGGTTGACCAGCGCGGAGGCGGTCATCTGTGCCCGGGAGGCACCGGCGCGCATCGCCGCCGCCACCGACCAGCCCACCTGCCCCGCGACGGCCACGGCGAGCGCCAGCCATACGGCGCCCTGTACGTCCAGATCCAGCAGCGGGCTGACGGCCACCGCGAGGGCCGGCGGGACCGCGGCCTTGAGGATCGGCCACTCGTCACGGCACACGTGCAGCACGGTCCGCCGGTCCAGACCCCGCTGCGCCAGGCGCGCCCCGAACAGCTGCGCGTGCACGTGCGCGACCCAGAACACCGCGCCCGTCAGGAGCAGCAGCAGTACCAGCTCGGCGCGCGGGAACGACCCCAGGGTGCCCGCGCCGATCACCACGGAGGCGGCGAGCATGGAGCCGTAGACGCCACCGGTGTAGTCGGCGTGCGCCCGGCGCTCGGCCCTGCGGGCCTGCCGGGCGTCGTGGCGGGTCGTGGACATACGAGGCTCCTTCGCCTTCAGCGCGCCGGTCCGGGGCCGCCCGCCGGGGTGCCGGTGTCCGGCTGCCGTGGACGGCTCGCCCGCGCGTTCGGCAGGTTCCCGGTGACCAGGAAGGACGCGAGGGTGATGCCTCCGGTGGCGAGGATCGCCGCCTTCAGGCCGTCCAGCTGGGCCGAGGCGTAGGAATCCACGAGGGCGTCGACCTCGGACGGCCGCAGCCCGGCGCGCTCGGCCGCCGAGCGGACCTGGTCGGTCGACACGAAGCTGATGCCGGCCTCCAGAGCGATGCCGGTCTGCCGGCGGGCCTCGTCCGACAGCCGGGGATCTCCCTCCACCTGCGTGGTGAAGGCGTGGGCCAGGGCGCCGATGAGCAGCGACCCGATGAGCGCGGTGCCCAGCGCCGAGCCCAGGTTCTGGGCGGTGAACTGCAGCCCTCCCGCCTCGCTGCGCTCCTCCTCGCCGACGCAGGACTGGACGATGTTGCCCAGCTGGGAGGCGAGCAGGCCCATGCCCACGCCCAGCAGGGCCATGGCCCCGGCGAACTGCGCGTCGTCGATGACCGGGTCGATGGAGGCCAGCAGCCACACGACGGCCGCCGCCAGCGTCGCCAGGGCCAGGCGGACCACGCGGCGCGGCCCCGCCATCCGCCCCAGCCGGGAGCCCACCGTGGAAGCGACCAGCATGGTGACGGATACCGGGAGCAGCCGCAGACCGGTCTGGAAGGCGTCGAAGCCCTGCACCACCTGCAGGTAGAGCGGAATGGTGAAGAACAGCCCCAGCAGGATGAGGTTCTGGCCCAGCAGCATCATCAGGCCGGACCGCAGCGGAGGCCTGCGCAGCAGCGACAGGTCCACGAGCGGATCGGTGCCCCGCGTGGCGCGCCGTCGCTCCCAGCGCACGAAGCCGGCCAGCACGATCACTCCGGCGCCGATGACGAACAGAGTGGGAGCGAAGCCCAGGACGGTGAAGGGCGGATTGCGCGGCTGCACCCAGCCCCAGGTGCTGCTCTGCAGCACCCCCAGCACGCCCAGCCCCAGCCCGGCGGCCGAGAGCGCGGCGCCGACGCCGTCCAGCCGGGGCCGCCGGCCCGTCCGCGGGGACTCGGTGATCACCCGGTGGAAACACAGGATCGCCACGACGAGCACCACCTCGCCGGCGAACACCAGTCGCCAGGTGAGGTACGTCGTCACCCAGCCGCCCAGCAGCGGGCCGACCGCGATGCCGGCGCCGGCCAGGCCGCCGATGACGCCGTAGGCGACGGCCCGGTCCCGCCCCTGGTAGGACTCGGCGACGAGGGCCACCATGGCCGGCAGCACCATCGCGGCACCGAGGCCCTCGATGACCGACCAGCCCAGTGCCAGGACCCACAGGGTCGGGGCCAGAGCGGTCAGGGACGAGCCGATGGCGTAGACGGTGAGTCCGAGGAAGAACAGGCGGCGCCGTCCGAAGATGTCCCCGAGCCTGCCACCGACGATCATGAAGGCTGCCATGACCAGCGCGTACAGCGTGATGACGGCCTGGATGGCGGTGACCTCCGTGTCGAAGTCGTCGACCAGTTGACTGATCGAGACGTTCATGACGGCGGTGTCCAGGACCATCAGGAACTGGGCAGTGCCCAGGACGATCAGAGCCCGCCAGTGGGTCACGGTGTCCCCCTTGCCCGAGTCGGCCCGGGACGCCGGCGGAGTCGGCCGGGCAGCGGCCGGCACCTTCCCCGCCGCCAGGGCCATCGCATCCGACGGAAGCGTCCGGCGCCTCACCCGCCACGGGGGAGCCGGGCGATCCGGGGCAACCGGCACCGACAGCCGGGCGGACAGCGATTCGTTTTACAAGTAAAACACCTGCTAAATTAAAGTCATGAGTAGTGCGACCCGCCTCCCGCTCTCCGGTGTCCTGCGCCTCGGCCGCCCCTCCGACATCTGGTTCAAGCCCGCCCTGAGCGTGGTCGCCGCGGTCGCCCCGCCCAACCTGACCCTGCTGGCGCTCGGCCGCCTCGACCTGGCGATGTACACGATGGCCGGATCCCTGTGCGCGCTCTACGCCCACAACCGCCCCTACCCCGCCCGCGCCCGTGCCCTGGCCTGGGTGGTGCTCGGCATGACCGGCGGGCTGGCCGTCGCCCTGCTCGCGGCCTCGCTCACCGCGAGCGCCGCCGTCCTGGTCACCGTCGGTGCTCTCCTGGCGGCCGCGCAGAAGGTGCTCTGCGACGCGACCCGCGTCGGCCCGCCCGGCAACGTGGTCCTCACCTTCGTCACCTCCGCCTCGCTGTTCGCCCCGGAGAGCCTGGAGCAGGTGCCCGGCCATCTCGCCCTGGCCCTCGCCGCGGGCGCCTGGTCCTGGATCGTCGGCATGGCGCCGGGGCTGCTGCGCCCGCACGGTCCGGAGCGCCGCGCCACCGCCCAGGCGCTGAACGCGGCCGCCGCCCACGCCGCCACCCGCGGCACCGGCGACGGCCACGCCCGGACCCGCGCCACCGCGGCCGCCGCGGTGCACGCCGCCTGGCAGACCCTGCTGTCGGCCCGCGACGGGGAGACGGGCCGCGCCCTGGAACGCCTCGTGGTCCGCGCCGAGGTCGCCCTCGCCGCCCCCGCCGACACCGACCCGGAGCGCCTGCGCACCTGGGCCCGCGCCCTGCGCGGCACGGGAGCGGTGCCCCGCCCCGACGACCTCGCCGACGACGACGAACTCCTCGGCGTCGACGCCGAACTCACCGCCGGCCGGCCCTCGTGGTGGCGCCGCCTCGGCCCCCTCACCCCGCTCGCCGTCCGCACCGCCCTCGGCTGCGCCCTCGCCGGACACGCCTCCCTCGCCCTCGGTGTCGGCCGCCCCTACTGGGCCCTGGTCACCGCCGCCTCCCTCTACCAGGCGAACGTCACCCTCACCTGGAGCCGCGGCGTGCAGCGCGTCGTCGGCAACCTCGTCGGCGTCGTCGCCTTCGCCGCGCTCGTCCCGCTCGCCCACCTCCACCAGGCCGCCCTGGTCCTGGTCTGCCTGGTCCTCAACTTCGGCGCGGAGGCGCTGATCAGTCGCAACTACTGGCTCGGCAGCGTCTGCGTGACCCCGATGGCCCTGCTGGTCACCGAGTTCGCCCACTACCAGAACGCGGGCCTCCTGATCACCGAACGGATCGTGGACACCTTCGTCGGCGCCCTGGTCGGCTTCGCCACCGCGGTCGCCGTCACCAACCGCCGCGCCGGCGACCGCCTCGGACACGCCCTGACCGCCGTGGAGCGCGCCCGGGAGCACGCCGCCCGCCTCCTCGCCGAGCCGCGCCCGGCCCCCGGAGCCCTGGAATCCGCCCGGCGCGCCCTCGCCGCGACACTGGTCGACCTGCGCGCCACCGCGGACGCCGCGTCCGGCGAGTGGTGGCAGCACGCCCTGCCCGAGGAGCGGGTCGTCACGGCCGAACAGTCCGGACACCGTACGCTCGCCGCGACGGTACGGCGCCAGGGACTCCTCCCGGCCCGGGACGCGAGCGCGAGGACGGAGGACGTACGGCCATGACGGGGACGCAGGGACGGCCTGGTGGCGGGGACGGCGGGGAACGGGGGAGGACGTCGGCCCCCGGGAACGGCCCCCGGGGCGACACCGTGGCCGCGGTCGTGGGGCAGTGGCGGACCGTCCACCCCGGCCTCGACACCGGCCCCATGGAGATCATCGGCCGCGTCAACCGCTGTGCCGCCCTCCTCCAGCAGGCCGAGGACGCCCCCCTGCGCCGGGCCGGCCTCAGCCGTCCCGAGTTCGACCTGCTCGGCGCGCTGCGCCGCACCGGCCACGAACTCACCCCCGGTGAACTGGCCCGCGAGACCTTCTCCTCGGGTGCCGCCGTCACCAAACGCGTCAAGCAACTGACCGAACGCGGCCTGGTGGAGCGCCGCGTCGACACCCGCGACCGCCGCGTCGCCCATGTCCGCCTCACCGACGCCGGCCGCGACCTCGTCGACGGCATCCTGCCCGAGCAACTCGCCTACGAGAGCGCCGTACTGTCCGCCCTCGACGCCGACCGGCAGGGCGAACTGGCCGATCTGCTCGGCGAGTTGCTCGGCCGCCTGGAAGGACACATGCGCGCGCTCCGGGCCTGACCCCGCACGCCGGTCGCCGCCTGCGGGGTCACCGGCCCTCACCGTCCACCTCGGCACGGACACCGGCCCTTCCACGGCGCCGCGAGCGGCACGCTCCCTGGTCTCCACGGCGACGGAGTGCCCACACCGACTTGACGGCCACGCCACTGGACCGACGCCCCCGAGGCGGGCTACCCCTCGTCGCTCGCCCGGTACACCCCGAACACCGCGCCCTGCGGATCCCGCAGCACCGCGATCCGCGGGCCGTCCGGCACCGAGGTGGGTTCCATGAGCGCCGTGCCGTCCGCCCGCACCGCCGCCGCGGTGGTGGCGTCCACGTCGGCCACGGCGAAATACGGCAGCCAGTGCGGCGGCACCTCGGGCGGGAACTTGTCGTCCATCGTGATCATGCCGCCGAAGTCCGCGCCGCCGACGCCCCACTGCGTGTAGTGCTCCGAGGTGTTCACGGTCCAGCCGAACAGCGTCGTGTAGAAGGCCTCCGCCCGCGCGGGATCGCGGGTCATCAGCTCCACCCAGCCCAGCGAGCCGGGCGCGTTGAACAGCCCGGCGCCGGGGAAGGTCCGCGCCTGCCAGAGCTGGAAGGCCGCGCCGCCCGGGTCGAGGGCGACCACGAAACGGCCGATGTCGAACACGTCCATCGGGCCGACCAGGACCTTGCCCCCGGCCTCGTCGACCATGCGCGCGGAGACGTCGGCGTCGGAGACCGCGAACGACACGTTCCAGGCGACGGGCTGCGCCTCCTGGTAGAGGGGGCTGAGCGTGGCGACGGCCGCGTCACCGAGGTGGGCGACGGTGTAGCCGCCCGCCTCCTGCCGCGGATCCGTCTCGCACCGCCAGCCGAACAACTCCGCGTAGAACCGCTGGGCCGCCGCCAGGTCACTGGTCCCCAGCTCGGCCCAGCAGGGACCGCCGGGCACGGGCCTGTCGAGCTTCATGGCGTTCCTTCCGAAGGGAGCACCCCCTCCAGCACGCTAAGCCCGACCCAGCGCCCCGGCATCCGCTGACCTCAGAGGCCCGGCCGGTACCGCAACGGATGGTCGGCGGGCACCTCCACCAGCACGATCGGCGTCCCGTCCGGATCGGCGATCCACATCTCGACCAGGCCCCACGGCTCCCGCACCGGCGGCCGGGCGATCTCCACACCCTTCGCCGCCAGTTCCTCGTGCGCCGCCGTCACGTCCGCGACCTGCACCCACAGCCGTACGGCCGGATCCGGCGGCGCCTCCGAGCGCCCCGAGACCTCCAGGAACCCCCCGCCGAGGAAGTAGACGGTGCCCCGCTCCGCCCCCGTACCGAACTCGCGGTAGACGGCGAGGCCCAGCTGTTCGCCGTAGAAGGCACGGGAACGGTCGGGGTCGGTGGGGCGCAGAAGGATTCGGCTGCTGAGTACATGCACCATGCATCCGGAGCGTAGGGGAGGGTTAGGCTCGGCCGGGCATCAGCCGCGCCCACGACCCGGGAGAACGCCGTATGGACACCGCCGCCGCCACCGACCTCACCTTCCGTGACGCCTCCGAAGCCGATGTCGACGCGCTGGTCGCGCTCGTCGAGTCGGCCTACCGCGGGGACTCCAGCCGGGCCGGCTGGACGACGGAGGCGGACCTCCTGCAGGGGCAGCGGACCGACCCCGAGAGTGTGCTGGAGATCATCGAGTCGGCCGGGGGGCGGGTGCTGGTCGTCGAGCGGGACGACCGGATCGTCGCCTGCTGTCAGCTCGAACACCGCGGTGACCACGCCTACTTCGGCATGTTCGCGGTCAGCCCCACCGCCCAGGGCGGCGGCCTCGGCAAGATCGTCATGGCGGAGGCCGAGCGCCAGGCCCGCGAGATCTGGGGTGCGACCGAGATGCACATGACGGTGATCTCGGTCCGTGACGACCTCATCGCCTGGTACGAGCGCCGCGGCTACCGCCGTACGGGCCGGATGACCCCCTTCCCGTACGGCGACGAGCGCTTCGGCATTCCGCAGCGCGACGACCTGCAGTTCGAGCTGCTGGTCAAGCCCCTGGTGTGACGATCGGCGCCGCTTTCACGCCGTGAAGCGGCCGGTGCGCTTGATCTCGGGGTCGTCGGTGGTCGCCCCGTCCAGTTCCAGGGCCCGCACCAGCCGCAGGTGGTCCGGCGTGTTGACCACCCACCCGATGATCCGCAGGTCGTGCCGGCGGGCGTGCTCGACGATCTCCAGGGTGAGCCGCCGGATGTTCAGGCACACGGTCGCGGCGCCGACGGCCACGGCCCGCTCCACGATGTCGAGGCCGATGGGGGTCCCCCCGCTCGAGCCCGGCCGAAAGTGGGGGAGGCTGCTGATGAGCGCCGTGCGCACCCCGGGCACCAGCCGGGCGATCTCGGCGACGGCCTCGTCGTGGAACGAGGACACCTCCACCCGCTCCACCAGGTCCCGCGCGTGCATCACCTCGGCGAGCGCCCGCGCCGCCTGCACGTCCTTGATCTCGGCCTGCAGCGGCAGCGAGACCGCCTCCAGGACCTCCTCGAAGACCGGCACCCGCTCCCCGCGCCCCGCGTCGAGGGCACGCAGTTCGGCGAGCGTGAGGTCGGCGATCGGCCCGCTCCCGTCGGTCGTGCGGTCCACGTCGGCGTCGTGCATGACCACGAGAGCGCCGTCCTTGCTCAGATGCAGATCGAGTTCGACGACGTCGAGGCCGGCGTGCTCGGCGGCGACGAACGACCGGAGGGTGTTCTCGGGCTCGACACCCATGACTCCGCGGTGACCGATGGTGAGGAAGTTCAAGACTCGACTCGCTTCCGTCGACGGCGGCGCTGGAAGAGCCCGCAGCCTAACGGCCCGGGCCCGACATGGACATGTGTGTGCGCCTCGGATTCCCCTACCCCTCGCCCCATGGTGAAAGTCCTCGCCTACCCCGTATTCGACAGGAAAAAACGCGGTGACCATGGGGATGTGCAGGATAATTTCCCGATGCTCCACTTGCTGGAGGAAACCTCGTACGCATACGGTGTCCCTACGAGAGGTTCTCCTGTGGAGGATGGGACATGACGGAAGTTCTTGTGCAGGTGGGTGCGGAGGATCGGGTTCCTCCCGCGGCCAGGGTGGTGGAGCACCCGGCGTGGCCCGTGCTCAAGGATGCCGTGGAGCGGATCCGCCCCTGGCAGTCGAAGGACGGCTCGATCGACTTCACGGCCGAGGGCGCCCCCGGGCGCGCCGACGCCGAGCAGACCGTCCGCCAGGCCGTCGAGGCGGTCGAGGAGCTCTCCCCGCTGCTCCCGCACGACGCGGACTACCACCGGGCCCTGGTGCAGGACCTGCGCCGCTGGGCCGAGGGCGGCTTCGAGGTGCCGGACTTCCTCGACTCGCTGCTGGCCTTCCAGCCCGCCGCGGGCCGCGCGGACGGCCTCCAGCACCTGGTGGTCTTCCCGATGTACACGCAGAACGGCAACCCGGACCGCAACCTGGAGGCGGTCGTGCTGCGCATGGTCTGGCCGGACTGGCTGGCCGAGCTGGAGCGCACCCGCTACGACAACCCGCTGTTCTGCGGCATCAAGTTCGAGGACTTCACGGCGGGCTACGACACCAACTCCGCCGTCCTCTTCCCGGAGACCATCGCCGTCCGCGAGGCGCCGGAACGTTTCTCCTGGGGTGGCATCTTCTGCGACCGCGAGGCCGCCCGCTTCCGCCGGGTCACCGCCGCCGCCGTCGACATCCTGGGCCTGGAGCTGCCCGAGGACATCGCCGCCATGGTCCACGACCAGAAGCGCTGCGAGGAGGCCTTCGTCCTGTGGGACATGGTCCACGACCGCACCCACAGCCACGGCGACCTGCCCTTCGACCCGTTCATGATCAAGCAGCGCCAGCCGTTCTGGATGTACGGCCTGGAGGAGCTGCGCTGCGACCTCACCGCCTTCAAGGAGGCCGTGAAGCTCCAGGCCGACGGCGTCCCGCAGGCCCGTGACGTGCAGTACGCGGTGCTGTTCGACCGCATGTTCCGCTTCCCGGTCACCGGCGAGCGCGTGCGCAACTACGACGGTCTCGGCGGCCAGCTGCTCTTCGCCTACCTGCACAAGCACGACGTCGTCCGCTGGACCGACAACAAGCTGTTCATCGACTGGCAGCGCGCCCCGCAGGTCACCAACGAGCTGTGCGCCGAGATCGAGAAGCTCTACCGCGACGGCATCGACCGCCCCAAGCTCGTCCACTGGTTCGCCGGCTACGAGCTGGTCTCCACCTACCTCGCCCCGCACCCGGGCTCCAAGTGGGCCAAGGGCCCCGACGCCCTCGACCTGAGCCGGCCGCCGCGGAAACTCGTCGATGACGTGCTTCCGGACGAGTTTCCGCTGAGCATGTTCTATGAGGCACTGTCCAAGAAGCTGAAGAACGTGATCGCCTCCACCAAGGGCATCACGGCGGACGGCGCCGAGCGGATCGCCGCGTGAGCGACCTGCGTACCGAGAACACTGCTCAGGAGGCGAAGAACATGGGGAACGGGGCTCTCAGCGGTGCGGTGATCGCGGTGGCCGGCGCGGGCGGACCCGCCGGCCGGGCGGCACTGCTCCGGCTCGCCGAGGCGGGCGCGACCGTCGTCGGCTCGGACAACGACCCGGAGCGCCTTGCGGCGGCCGTGGACGCGGCCAGCTACGCGCACGGCGGCGCCACGGTCACCGGCGACACGGTCGACCTGCTCGATCTGCAGTCGACCCAGGAGTGGGCCCACCGCGTCGAGAAGGACTTCGGTCGGGTCGACGGCCTGGTCCACCTCGTCGGCGGCTGGCGCGGCAGCGAGACCTTCACCAGGACGCGCCTCGACGACTGGGACTTCCTGGAGATGCTGCTCGTGCGCACCGTGCAGCACACCTCCCTCGCCTTCCACGAGGCGCTGCAGCGCAGCGACCGCGGCCGGTACGTCCTGATCAGCGCCGCGGGCGCCAGCAAGCCCACCGCGGGCAACGCCGCCTACGCCGCCGCCAAGGCCGCCGCCGAGGCGTGGACGTTGGCCATGGCCGACTACTTCCGCAAGGCCGGGGGCGCCGAGGGCCCGACCTCCGCGGCTGCGATCCTGGTGGTGAAGGCGCTGGTGCACGACGCGATGCGCGCCGAGCGACCCAACGCGAAGTTCGCGGGCTTCACGGACGTCAAGGACCTGGCCGAGGCCATCGTCGGAGTCTGGGAGAGGCCCGCCCCCGAAGTGAACGGACAGCGTCTGTGGCTCACCGAGCAGCCGTGAACCCCCCGAAGACCGACGCCCGTCGCCATCACGACCCCGAGGTCCGCGGTTTCGCCAGCGACAACTACGCCGGGGCCCACCCGGAGGTGATGGCCGCCCTGGCCGTGGCCAACGGCGGCCACCAGGTGGCGTACGGCGAGGACGACTACACCGAGAACCTCCAGCGGATCATCCGCGGCCACTTCGGTCCTACGGCCGAGGCGTTCCCGGTCTTCAACGGCACCGGCGCCAACGTCGTCGCGCTCCAGGCGGTCACCGACCGCTGGGGCGCGGTGATCTGTGCCGAGAGCGCCCACATCAACGTCGACGAGGGCGGCGCGCCCGAGCGCATGGCCGGCCTCAAGCTGCTCACCGTCCCCACACCCGACGGCAAGCTCACCCCCGAGCTGATCGACCGGCAGGCCTGGGGCTGGGAGGACGAGCACCGCGCGATGCCGCAGGTCGTCTCGATCACCCAGAGCACCGAGCTCGGGACGCTGTACACACCGGACGAGATCCGCGCGATCTGCGAGCACGCCCATGCGCACGGCATGAAGGTCCACCTGGACGGCTCCCGGATAGCGAACGCGGCGGCCTCCCTCGACGTGCCGATGAGGACGTTCACCAACGCCGTCGGCGTCGACATCCTCTCCCTGGGGGGTACGAAGAACGGCGCCCTCTTCGGCGAGGCCGTCGTCGTCATCAACCAGGACGCCGTCAGCCACATGAAGCACCTGCGCAAGCTGTCGATGCAGCTCGCCTCCAAGATGCGCTTCGTCTCGGTGCAGTTGGAGGCCCTGCTGGCCAAGGACCTCTGGCTGCGCAACGCCCGCCACGCCAATGAGATGGCCCAGCGGCTCGCCGAGGGCGTCCGCGCGGTGCACGGCGTGGAGATCCTTTACCCGGTGCAGGCCAACGGCGTCTTCGCCAGGCTGCCGCACGACGTGAGCGAGCGGCTGCAGAAACGGTTCCGGTTCTACTTCTGGGACGAGGCGGCCGGTGTGGTGCGCTGGATGTGCGCCTTCGACACGACGGAGGACGACGTGGACGCGTTCGTGGCGGCACTGAAGGAGGAGACGGCGCGCTAGCAGGCCACACCCGGGTCATGCATAGATATGCGGTCGCCTGAAAAGTCATTGACTCGCGGGTGATCGCATTTCTATGCTCTCCAGGCATGGAGCTGATCCAGGAGACCCCCGACCTGTCCGCGTACTTGGCCGCCGACGAGGTCATCGACCATGACCATCCGCTGGTGCGGGACACCGCCGCACGTCTCGCCCGGAACGCGGAGGACTCGTATGCCTATGCGCGACTGGCCTTCGAGTTCGTGCGCGACACCATTCCCCACTCGCAGGACTCCGGCGACCTCCGCGTCACCTGGCGCGCCTCCGACGTGCTCGAGCAGAAGACGGGCATCTGCTACGCCAAGGCCCACGCGCTGGCCGCGCTGCTGCGGGCCGAGGACATCCCGACCGCGCTGTGCTACCAGACGTTCGACGTGGTGCACGGACTGGTCGCCGTCCGCTTCCACGGCGGCTGGCACCGGCAGGACCCACGCGGCAACAAGCCGGGCGTGAACGCCCAGTTCTCCCTGGACGGCGAACAGTTGGCCTTCACGCCCGACACCGAGGCCGGCGAACTGGACCACCCCGTCCTGTACGCCGCGCCGCACCCGGCGGTCCTCGGTGCGCTGAAGGCCGCCCCCGACCGGCCGTACCTCTGGAAGACGCTGCCCACCGCTCTGTGAGCACCCCCGGCGCGGAGCCGGCCGGTCGCAGTCGCTAATCTCCCGGCATGCGTGATGGGGGAGAGGGCCGCGAGGCCGACGCGGATGGGAACGAGGGCCTGCCGCACGGCCGTCAGCCGGGCGGGCACCCGCAGGACCGGTCGGACGAGGAGCCCGGCGGCGAGCCGGACCCCACCCCGTCGGGCCCCCTCGCCCGGCTGCGCCGGCACTGGCTGCTCGCCTCCGCCGTCGCCCTCGCTCTCCTGGCGACCGCCACCGCCGTACCGCTCCTCCTCGCCGACGGAGACGACACGCCCTGCCAGAAGATCCCCTCCTCCACCCGAGCCCTCGCCAAGGACCCGGCGGCCGCGACGCGCGCCCTCGACCCGGGCGACGACCTCGCCCGCTTCGACGCCGTACGCGAGCTCCTCGTGCACGAGCACCCGTGCGGCGACGGTGGCAAGGTGCTCGGCGAGGTGGTGGACGCGGCCACCCGGGCCACCGGCATCGAGAACCCGCACACCCTCGCCCAGGCCCGCAGCGCCTTCGCCGTGGCCGCCGCGCTCGACGACGTCGAACTGCCCGACGGGATGGCCCCGGGCGTGGCCCGCATGCTCGCCCAGTACATCGTCGACCAGCACCGCTACACCAGGTCCGACGACGACTCGGTACGCCCTGCAGTCCCCGCCGAGCTGGCCCGGCTCGACGACGAGGGCTGGACGACGTACGGCCGGTTCCTCGCCCCGGGCGAGGCCCACGCCGACTTCGAACACACCCAGCCGTACTCGGACGTCGAGGCCGACCTGGAGAGCCTGATCGCCGAACTCGCCAAGGACCCCAAGGCGTTCGCGATCCTCTACGCCGCCGAACGCGCCTGGCTCGCGTACTACCTGGAACGGCTCGACGACAAGGGCGGCGACCCGGACTACCACCCCAAGCCGCACAAGGACGGGTTCGACAGCCCCGACACCTACTGGGTCGACAGCGACCTCGAGCACATGGCCGACCGGGTCGGCGCCCTGATGAAGTACCGGGCCCGCTACGCCCGTGACGGCACCATCCCCGACCTCGCCGCCTTCGACGCGACCGTGGGCCGGTACACGCGCGGCGTGTACTTGGCCCACACCGCGCAGCTGACCACCCGCCTGCCGATGGCGGGCATCACCGCCCGCCCCGCGGGCCGGATGCGCGGCGACCTGATGGACGCCCGGCACCAACTGCTCAGGGTGGTGGACTTCTGGGCGGCGGCGCGGAAGATCCCGAAGGCGCGGGCCGACGTGATGCGGCAGGCCATCGACGACCGGTACGTACGGGCGCTCTGGCTGGCGACCTGACCCACGTCAGGCGTTCAGACGCAGGTCCGTGCAGCCCCGCCGCTTCACCTGCTCCGCGGCGAAGGCCTGCAACAGCGCCCGCTTCTTCGCCGGGCCGACGCCGGGGATGTCCTTCGCGGCGTCGAGCGCGAAGTGCGCCGCCTCGCCGTCGCAGCGGGCGCTCGCGGACAGTGACGGGCGGTCGGTGCCGTTGTTCCCCGCGACGAGCCGGGTGCTCCAGTCGCCGAACCAGGCGACGAAGTCCATCCCCCGCGCGTCGCCGTCCGTGAGCTCGTCGCCCAGGGCCACGTCGCAGCGGCCCGTGGGCGCGGCGTCGGTGAGCTGCGCGTCGACCTTCCAGTGGGTTGGGTCCGGCAGCCCCGCGTCGGCCAGCCAGCCGCAGGCGGTGTCCCGGGCGGCCGCCAACGGGACCGTCCTCGGCTCGTCCTCCCCGGGGTCGGCCGGGCTGATGCCCTTCGGCGCCGTCAGCGGCTTCGCGCCGCACCCCAGGCGCTCGGAGGCGGCGTTGACGAACGCGACGGCCACCTCGTAGGAGGCGGGCTGGCGCCAGGTGCCGTTGACACTGATCCCGGCGTGCACCAGCAGCTTGCGCTGCCGTCCGTCGGCGTCCTTGCCCAGGTCGGGGCAGTCGAGCAGGAACTGGAGCCTGCCGAACCGGCCGATGAACCCGGGAAGTCCCGCGGGCATCGCCGCCTGAGACGCGAACCCGCTGTCCGGGAACGTCCCCATGAACGCGCGGTCCTGGTCGTCGCGCCGGGTGTAGGCCTGCAGGGCCAGCAGCGACCAGTCGGCACTGTGGTCGTCGGCGACGGTGACCTCGCAGCGGTAGTCCCCGAGTTCCTTCACGCCGCCCGCCTCGGTGCCCACGACGCGGGCGTCGTCCGGGACGAGGGAGCGTACGGCGTCGTCGGGCAGCACCCCGTCACAGGCGCTGCGGATCACCCACCACTCGTGGACGTACGGCTGGGCGATCCAGCCGCCCAGACCGAGCGCGGCCACGGCCGCCACCGACACCTTGGTCCAGCGCCGCATCCTCGCCCCCGTAGCGCGTTCGGCAGTCGACAGCCGGACCGGCGGCCGCCGTCAGGCGCCCCGGTCACCCGGCTTCCGGTTCTGGCCGGGACCCTATCGGCTGCCGCCCCACGCCCGGGGCGCGGGGGTCGGGGAAGGGGACGTCAGCGGGCCTCGGCCTCGCGCACCTGCTCCGGCGTCGGCGCCGTGCCGCCCAGATGCGCCGGCATCCACCAGGTGTCGTTCGCGTCCCTGGGGCGCACCGGGTAGGCGCGCTGGGCGGCCTCCAGAAGCTCCTGGACGCGCTCGCGCAGCTGCCGGGTGATCGCGCCCGCGTACTTGTCGCGGGAGGCCTCGACCGCCTCGCCGACCCGGATGGTGATCGGGGTGTGGCTGCGCTTGAAGTTGCGCGGATGGCCCTTGGTCCACAGTCGCTGCGTGCCCCACACGGCCATCGGGATCAGCGGGACGCCCGCCTCCTGGGCCAGCCGGGCGGCGCCCGACTTGAAGCTCTTCAGCGTGAAGGACTCCGAGATCGTGGCCTCCGGGAAGACCCCGACGATCTCGCCGGAGCGCAGCGAGTCCAGGGCGTGCGCGTACGCCGCCTCACCCTGCTTGCGGTCCACGGGGATGTGCTTCATGGCGCGCATCAGCGGACCGGAGACCTTGTGGCGGAAGACGGACTCCTTCGCCATGAACCGCACGAGACGCTTCTGCGGGAGCGCGGCCAGGCCGTTGAAGATGAAGTCCAGGTAGCTGATGTGGTTGCTCACCAGCACGGCTCCACCCGAGCGCGGGATGTTCTCCGACCCCTTGCAGTCGATCTTGAGGTCCCAGACCTTGAACAACGTCTGGGCGAGGCCGACGACGGGGCGGTAGACAAGCTCTGCCATGGGCGGGTTCGGACCCTTCCTTCTCTCTGCCGGGGAAGGGACTCCCGCGGCAGAGTTACGCAGCCGTAGGTTTACGGCATCTCGCAGATCGTGCCCCAAGAACGGCCGGGGAGCCAGCCCCCGTGCCCGTGAACCGCGAGATCCTCGTCACTCCGCCCAGTGATCCACCTCGCCCTTTTAAGTCGCCTTTACTCCGCTCGTACCGCCACTCGCCGTACGAGCAGGTACATCTCGCAGCCCAGGCAGTACCCGAAAGTGGCATTGAGGAAGGCGGCCGCGAGCGCCGCCCCGGTCGCCGCGAACCCCAGCCAGTCGGGGCCCAGCGTGAACCCGACCAGGCCCACGCCCGCGAAGAGCAGCCCCACCGTCTGGGCGAACCGCGGCGGCTGCGGCGCCTCGAACGCCGTCGGCGGCCCGAGCTTCGGGCGCACGGCCACACGAAAGGCCCAGCCGTACGGCGAGCGGCCGACCCCGCCCGCCGCGCCGAGCGCGAACGCCAGCGTCTGCCAGGCCAGCAGCCAGGCGTTCTGGGTGATCAGCACGACCGCCAGGACGACGGTCGTGACGGCCGCCGCGAAGCGCGGCCCCCTCACATCAATGTCCATGAATCAAGCATTCCGCAGCGGAAAGACGTCCGGGAGGCGGGAATCTTTGCAGTCTCGTGAATGCTGTGCTGGTGATGACCGGACTCATGGTGTGCGTGGCGGTGCTCGCGGCGGCGAGCGCCTACGGAGTGCTGCACCGACGGCGGAGCGGGAGGGTGCGCGTGCGCGGGCGCGACGACGGCAAGCGGCTCGGAGCCGACCGGCTGGGCGGTGAACTCGGCGAGCGCGCCACGCTCGTGCAGTTCTCCAGTGCCTTCTGCGCCCCCTGCCGGGCGACCCGCCGGATCCTCGGCGAGGTCGCCGGCATGGTCCCCGGTGTGACCCACGTGGAGATCGACGCCGAGGCCCGTCTGGACCTCGTCCGCGAACTCGGTGTTCTCAAGACCCCGACCGTGCTGGTCCTCGACGCCGACGGCCACATCGTGCGCCGCGCCACCGGCCAGCCCCGCAAGGCCGACGTCATCGCGGCCCTGGGGGAGGCGGTGTGAGGCCGGTGCCGGGGACGGTGCGGCATCTCCCGGATGCCGGGACGGACTTGACTGCGCCTGCCACCTATCGTCAGCCTGACCGTATGCCTGAGGAACTCCTTCTGTACGGACGGGCCCACGTCGACCTGGCCCGTACCGCGAGCGCGCGCTGTCCGGCTCGTTGAGCAGCCACGACCCCGCTCGTCACTCCCCGCAGAAGGACAACTCCATGACGGCCACGCCCGGCCTCGGCACCCCTCAGCTCGCCTCACCCGACCTCCTGCGCTCGGTCTTCCGCCGCCACGCGGCCGGAGTCGCCGTGATCACCGCCTCCGGCGAGACCGGCCCGGTGGGCTTCACCGCCACCTCGCTCACCTCGGTCTCCGCCGAGCCCCCGATGCTCTCCTTCGGCATCGGCACCGGTGCCTCCAGCTGGCCGGCGGTCTCCCGAACCGGCCATGTCGGGGTGCACATACTCGGCGAGCACCAGCGGGAGCTGGCCGCCACCTTCGCCCGCAGCGGCGCCGACCGGTTCGGCGCCGCGACTGCCTGGCGCGAGGGCCCGGAGGGCGTGCCCGTCCTGGACGACGTGCTCGCCTGGCTCGTCTGCCGGGTCGTCGCGCGCGTGCCCGCGGGGGACCACCGCATCGTGCTGGCCGAGGTCGTCCTGGGCGATCCGGACGGCGCGGGCCGTCCGTTGCTCTACCACCAGGGGCGGTTCACCGCGCTGCGTGATTGATCACTGCCCGGCTCTCCTGCGAAACCGTCCGATTCCGATTACGCTGCGTTGCAAAGGTCACAGTTCAAAGCGCTTGCTTAGCGGGAACGAACTGGGTGTACTGACGAGTAATATTTCGATCGGAGCGCGGGCCGCCCCGACCGGGATCGGCCGCTTGTGGCGCCTATGCTGCCTGCAAGAAGGCAGCCGAGAACTGACGAAGCAGTAGGAGAGCCGGCGTGAGCTTGAGGATCGTTGTCACTGTGAAGTACGTGCCCGACGCCACTGGCGACCGGCACTTCGCCGATGACCTGACCGTCGACCGGGACGACGTGGACGGTCTGCTCTCCGAGCTCGACGAGTACGCGGTCGAGCAGGCGCTGCAGATCTCCGAGAACTCCGACGACGACGTGGAGATCACCGTCCTGACGGTGGGTCCCGAGGACGCCAAGGACGCGCTGCGCAAGGCGCTGTCGATGGGCGCCGACAAGGCGATCCACGTCGAGGACGACGACCTGCACGGCACCGACGTCATCGGCACCTCCCTGGTCCTGGCCAAGGCCATCGAGAAGGCCGGTTACGACCTGGTGATCTCCGGCATGGCCTCCACCGACGGCACGGGCGGTGTCGTCCCGGCCCTGGTGGCCGAGCGTCTGGGCGTCCCGCAGGTCACCCTGCTGTCCGAGGTCTCCGTCGAGGACGGCACCGTCAAGGGCCGCCGTGACGGCGACGCCGCCTCCGAGCAGCTTCAGGCCTCCCTGCCGGCCGTCGTGTCGGTCACCGACCAGTCGGGTGAGGCGCGCTACCCGTCCTTCAAGGGCATCATGGCCGCCAAGAAGAAGCCGGTTCAGTCCTGGGACCTGTCCGACCTCGACATCGAGGCGGAGGAGGTCGGTCTCGACGGCGCCTGGACCAAGGTCGACTCCGCGGCCGAGCGCCCGGCCCGCACCGCCGGCACGATCGTCAAGGACGAGGGCGAGGGCGGCAAGCAGCTCGCCGAGTACCTCGCGAGCCAGAAGTTCATCTAAGGGCTCGCCCCCGCTGACCGCCCCCTCAACTTCGTTTCGCAGGAGAGCAATCCCATGGCTGAAGTCCTCGTCTACGTCGACCACGTGGACGGCGCCGTCCGCAAGCCCACCCTCGAGCTGCTGACCCTGGCCCGCCGTATCGGCGAGCCCGTCGCCGTCGCGCTCGGCGCCGGTGCCGAGAACACCGCCGCGGCGCTCGCCGAGCACGGCGCGGTGAAGGTCCTCACCCACGACGCCTCCGAGTACGCCGACTACCTGGTCGTACCGAAGGTGGACGCGCTGCAGGCCGCCGTCGAGCAGGTGTCCCCGGCCGCGGTGCTGGTGTCGTCCTCCGCGGAGGGCAAGGAGATCGCCGCCCGTCTGGCGCTGCGCATCGGCTCCGGCATCATCACCGACGCCGTCGACCTCGAGGCCGGCGACGAGGGCCCGGTGGCCACCCAGTCGGTGTTCGCCGCGTCCTTCACCACCAAGTCTCGGGTCGTCAAGGGCACTCCGGTCATCACCGTCAAGCCGAACTCGGCCGCGGTCGAGGCCGCTCCGGCCGCCGGCAGCGTCGAGGCCCTGTCCGTCTCCTTCGGCGAGCTGGCCACCGGCACCAAGGTCACCGGCCGCACCCCGCGTGAGTCGACGGGCCGTCCGGAGCTGACCGAGGCCGCGATCGTGGTCTCCGGTGGCCGCGGTGTCAACGGCGCGGAGAACTTCGCGATCATCGAGGCCCTCGCCGACTCCCTCGGCGCGGCCGTCGGCGCCTCGCGTGCCGCGGTGGACGCCGGCTGGTACCCGCACACCAACCAGGTCGGCCAGACCGGCAAGTCCGTCTCGCCGCAGCTGTACATCGCCAACGGCATCTCCGGCGCCATCCAGCACCGCGCCGGCATGCAGACCTCGAAGACGATCGTGGCCGTCAACAAGGACCCCGAGGCCCCGATCTTCGACCTGGTCGACTACGGCGTCGTCGGCGACCTGTTCGACGTCGTCCCCCAGCTCACCGAGGAGATCAAGGCCCGCAAGGGCTGATCCCCCGATCGGCTGATCGCCGCCGGGCTGTACGAGGCCCCCGTGACCACCGTGGTCGCGGGGGCCTCGGCTCATCCCAGGCTCACGGACGCCTGCACCGGCAGATGGTCGCTCGGGTACTGGCCGTTCGCGGAGAAGGTGTTCACCCACGTCCGATGGACGGTTACATCGGGCCGGGCCAGGATCCAGTCGATCCGGTCGCCGCCCGGCGTGAGCGGCTTGTAGCCGTGGAAGGTCGCGTACTCCGGCCCACGCCGCCGCGCCGTGTCCCAGGTGTCGACGAGACCGGAGCCCAACAGCGCCTCATAGACCGGGTTGCGGTGGGCGACGGCGTTGAAATCGCCGGTGACCAGCACGGGCAGGTCGGGCTCGAACCTGGCGAGCCGATCGATGATCAGCGAGGTCGAGCGCACGCGCGCGTACTGGCTTCCGTTGTCGAGGTGGGTGTTGAAGAGGCAGAACTCCCGCCCGTCGGCGTAGCGGTCACGGAAGCGGACCCAGGTGACCATGCGGGGATCGTGCGCGCCCCAGGTGTTGGAGCCGCGCACGCCGGGTGTGTCAGAGAGCCAGAAGTGGGCGTGCTCGACCGGAGTGAGCCGGCGGGTGTCGTAGAAGACGGCCACCGACTCGTTGTCGTCCTCCGCGCGTTGGGTGCCGATCCAGTCGTAGTGCGGTCCGAGGTCGGCCTCGATGTCGCGCACCTGCGGTAACAGGCCTTCCTGGGTGCCGATGACGTGCGGGGCCGCCTCGCGCAGCAGGGCGCGCATCACCGGGCGGCGGGCGGCCCAGCTGTTCGGCTCCTTGCTGCCGGCGAAGCGGAGGTTGAAGCTCATGACCTCCAGCCGCGGGGCCGGGAACGCCCGCCGGGGGCGCTCGCGGGGCGCCTCGGAGGCCCGGACCGTCCCGAGCAGGGGGACCGCGACGGCGGCCGCCACCACGGTGCGCAGTCCTGTGCGCCGCGTCATCCCCCCCGAGCCCGCCATGTGCTCCCTCCCCTCGTGAGCAAGGATGAAGGTGTTGACCTCTGGTGCGGAAGGGGGAAAGGGAGGCGACACGGGACCAGCGGCATGGTCGGGGCGTGGACAGGGTGTTGACCGTCCGAAAGATCCGCAGTTAGCTTCGGTATGCGGATTGCTGATTCCGTAACGCGGAAAAGTGGAGGTTGTGAGATGGGTCACGGCCAGCAGCAGACGGTGGCGACGAGCCTCGCGGGCGCCGTCAGTGAGGAGATCAGCGCCTCCCTCGCCCCCGTCGACGCCGAACTCGACCGCCGCTACCCCGGCGACCCCGGCACCCGGCAGCCCGTCCACACCGTCTACGTCCCCGGCGACGCCTTCACCGCCGACACCCTCCGCTCCTGGGGCGACCGGGCTCTCGCCGCCCTCGACGAGCACGCCCCGGACGCCACGTCCTTCGCCGACGTCCTCGGCCTCTCCGACGAACTCGCCGAACCGGTGTACACGCGCGTGCGGGCCAAGCTGGAGCGGGAACCGATCGAGGACCTGCGCGTCGACTTCGAGGACGGCTACGGCCCGCGCCCGGACGCCGAGGAGGACGAGACGGCCGCCCGGGCCGCCCGGCTGATCGCCGAGGCGTACGCCAAGGGCAGCGCGGCCCCGTACATGGGCATCCGCATGAAGTGCATGGAGGCAGCCGTCCGCGACCGGGGCATCCGCACACTGGACGTCTTCCTCACCGGCCTGATGCAGGCCGGCGGACTGCCCGACGGACTGGTCCTGACCCTGCCGAAGGTGACCTACCCGCAACAGGTCGGCGCGATGGTGCGGCTCCTGGAGGCCTTCGAGAAGGCGCGCGGGCTCGCGCCGGGCCGGCTCGGCTTCGAGATCCAGATCGAGACCAGCCAGGCCATCCTCGCCACCGACGGCACCGCCACCGTCGCCCGCATGATCCAGGCCGCCGAGGGACGCGCCACGGGCCTGCACTACGGCACCTTCGACTACAGCGCCTGCCTCGGTGTCTCCGCCGCCCACCAGGCCAGTGACCACCCGGCTGCCGACCACGCCAAGGCGGTCATGCAGGTCGCGGCGGCCGGCACCGGAGTCCGCGTCTCGGACGGCTCCACGAACGTCCTGCCCGTGGGCCCCACCGAGAAGGTCCACGACGCCTGGCGCCTGCACTACGGCCTCACCCGCCGCGCCCTCGCCCGCGCCTACTACCAGGGCTGGGACATGCACCCCGGCCACCTCCCGACCCGCTACGCGGCCGTCTTCGCCTTCTACCGCGAGGGCTTCGTCCAGGCCGCCGAGCGCCTGTCCCGGTACGCCAACCGGTCCGGCGGCGACGTGATGGACGAGCCGGCCACCGCCAAGGCCCTCAGCGGCTACCTGCTGCGCGGCCTGGACTGCGGCGCGCTCGACCTCGCGGAGGTGACGGGGGCCACCGGGCTGACCAGGGCCGCCCTGGAGGGCTTCGCGGCCCCCCGCCGGGGTGACCTCACGGCATCGGCACCCTAGGGCCCGTCCGGCGGTATGCCAGAGACACGGGACTTGGCACGCCCATCTACGTCGTCGTCGGTTGCCTCCACGCTCGAACAGCCTCGCGCGGGGGCGCCCCCGTCCCCCCGCTCGCCCGCGCCGATGAGTCACCGCCGGTTTCCCGCGACTTGATCCGCCGGACAGGCCCCGGCGGCGGCCGGCCGGGGCGTCGCCACCCCGGCCGGCCGACGGTCCTCAGGACCCGCTACTGCTCGGGAAAGGTGTACGGGGTGGTGATGATCTCCATCCCGTGCCCGGCGGGATCCATGAAGTACAGGCCCCGCCCGCCGTGGTGGTGGTTGATCTCACCCGGCTGCTGTCCGTGCGGATCGGCGTAGTACGTGATTCCCGCCTGCTTGATCCGGTCGAACGCCGCGTCGAACTCCTCGTCGGAGACGAGGAACGCGTAGTGCTGCATGACGATCGACTCCGCCGGGATGGTGGCGAAGTCCAGGGTGACGCCGTTGCTGGTGTCGACCGGAACGAACGGGCCCCACTCGGCCCCGACTTCGAGTCCCAGGATGTGGGCCAGGAACTCGGCGGACTCCCGGTTGTCACGGGAATGGACGATGGTGTGGTTCAACTCGACTGACATGTGTGGAATGCCTCCGTAAGGCAAACTCACGGGCACCTCCATGCCTCACCCGGCCGGTGACCGACACGCGATGCCGTGGGACGACCCTAACGGACGATCAGGTGCTCCAGTCCTGAATTCGTCACGAGCTTCTCCTTCGCGAACAGTTGGGTGCCGCGCTCGCACAGCCCCGCGTCGGCCCGGGCGCGGGCACAGAACTCCTCCGGAGCCACACCGAAAAGCCGCCTCAACTCGGCCGACTCCACCAGGAGTTCGGTGAGCAGGGCGCGCTGTCCCGGATGCTTGCGCGGGGCGCCGGTGCCGTCGTGCAGGACTCCGCGACGGTTGACGTACGCGAACGCGCCGGTGAGCGTCTCACCGTTCTCCAGCTCGATCCGCACCTCGGGAGCGGGCAACGGCACGCGGGCGTAGTTGCCGTGCGGCAGCGGCACGCCCTCGCTCGCGTCGATCGCCGCGAGCTGTTCGGCGTCCAGCCAGATGACGAACAACTCGCGTGTCACGCCGGGGGCGTCGACGGGGGAGGCGGACAGGTATCCCATGCGGCTGATGTGCGCGGAGACGCCGATGTCGATGCCCGTGACCCGGGTCTTCACCATCGGGATCGGCGAGGTGATCCCGAACTCGGCCATCTTGTGGCGCAGTTGGCCGGGGCAGGCGTTGGAGCCGATGGCCAGGACCGGTGTCCGGTCGGGGAAGGTCAGGCGGTCCAGGGGCAACAGCCGGTTCCCGTCGAGCAGTCCGGAGTCCGCCGGCCAGGGGCCGGGGTACGTCAGCGGATGCTCGCGCGGCGCGTCGGCGAGACCGAGCGCCTCCAGCGTGCGGTGCAGATCGCGTTCGTACACGCGGGGCTCAGTCCGCCGGGGGCAGCTCGCCCGAGCCGCGGGCGATGAGCCGCGTGGGCAGTTCGATGCGTTCGGGGAGGACCAGGGTGCCGTCCAGCTGCTGGAAGAGGCGCTCGGCGGCGGTGCGGCCGATGGCGGCCGCGTCCTGGGCGATCACGGTGACGCCCGGCTGGAGGAGGTCGGCGAGTTCGAGGTCGTCGAAGGCGACGAGCGCCACCCGGCGGTCCTGCTCGGCGAGCACCCGGATCACGGTGACCGTCACCCGGTTGTTGCCCGAGAAGATCGCCGTGACCGGCGCGGGCCCGGACAGCATCTCCTCGGCCGCCCGGCGCACCCGGCCGGGATCGGTGGCTCCCAGGGACATCCAGGCGTCGCCGACCGGTATGCCCGCGTCCTCCATGGCCGCCCGGTAGCCGCGCAGCCGCTCCGCGGCGGTGTGGATGCGCGGCATGTCCCCGATGAAGCCGATCCGGCGGTGCCCGTGCGCGATGAGGTGGGCGACGCCCTGCCGGGCACCCCCGAAGTTGTCCGACAGGACGCAGTCGGCGTCGATCCGGCCGGCCGGCCGGTCGACGAAGACCGTGGCCACGCCCGCCTTGATCTCGGGCTCCAGATAGCGGTGGTCGTCCCCGGCCGGGATGATCACCAGGCCGTCCACCCGGCGCGCGCACAGCGCCAGCGCCAGCTCCTGCTCCCGGTCCGGGTCCTCGGCGCTCGAGCCGTTGATGAGCAGCGCTCCGTGGGCGCGGGCCACCTCCTCCACGGCGCGGCTGAGCGGGCCGTAGAACGGGTCGGCGAGGTCCTCCAGAACCAGGCCGATGCTGGCGGTACGGCCCTTGCGCAGGACCCGCGCGCTGTCGTTGCGGCGGAATCCGAGCGCGTCGATGGCCTCCTGGACCCGCCGCTCCGTCTCCGGCGTGACGCCCGGCTCGCCGTTCACCACACGGGAGACGGTCTTCAGCCCGACCCCCGCGCGTGCCGCCACGTCCTTCATCGTGGGACGGTTGCCGTAGCGAGTTCCGGCGAGGCCGACGGGGCGGCGGGGGGTCTCGGGCACGATGCGGTGTCCTGTCCTGTCGTCCGCGGGGATGCGTGGGTCCCTGGAGGTGTATGAGGATGTGGAGTCGAGCATAGGGCCTGGACAACGTTGTCAGATGCGGGGACACTGTCCACCGCACTCTCCGGCCCACGTCCCCCACCGTTGGACCGGCCAGGCCCTTTCCGATGGTTTCCAATGGTTTCCAATGGTTGACGGGGAGAACCCAGACTTTGATGCACACCGACCTCGTGGCAGCGCTCGACATCGGCGGCACCAAGATCGCCGGAGCCCTGGTGGACGGCGACGGCACGATCCTGGTCCGCGCCCAGCGGCCCACGCCCGCACAGGAGAACGGCGACACCGTGATGCGGGCCGTCGAGCACGTGCTGGAAGAGCTGACGGCGTCGCCGCTGTGGGGGCGCGCCCATGCCGTCGGCATCGGCAGCGCGGGCCCGGTGGACGCCTCCGCCGGCACGGTGAGCCCGGTGAACGTGCCCGGCTGGCGCGACTATCCCCTCGTCGACCGGGTGCGGGCCACCACCGGGAACCTTCCCGTGGAGCTGATCGGCGACGGGGTGGCGATCACGGCGGCCGAGCACTGGCAGGGCGCCGCCCGGGGCCACGACAACGCCCTGTGCATGGTGGTCTCCACCGGCGTCGGCGGGGGCCTGGTCCTCGGCGGACGCCTGCATCCGGGCCCCACCGGCAACGCCGGCCACATCGGTCACATCAGCGTCGACCTCGACGGCGATCCGTGCCCGTGCGGGGCGCGCGGCTGTGTGGAACGCATCGCCAGCGGCCCCCACATCGCCCGCCGTGCCCTGGAGAACGGCTGGCGGCCCGGACCCGACGGCGACACCTCCGCGGCCGCGGTGGCCGCCGCGGCCCGTGCGGGCGACCCGGTCGCCGTGGCCTCCTTCGAGCGTGCCGCCCAGGCGCTGGCCGCCGGCATCGCCGCCACCGCGACCCTCGTCGAGATCGACATAGCCGTGATCGGCGGCGGCGTGGGCAAGGCGGGCGACGTCCTCTTCACACCCCTGCGGCGCTTCCTCGCCGACTACGCGACCCTGTCCTTCGTCCAGCGACTCACCGTGACGCCCGCACAGATGGGCACGGACGCGGGGCTGGTGGGGGCGGCCGCGGCGGCGCTGGCGAGCGGGGCGGGGGTGACGGCGGCGGGGGTGTGACCGGTCACTGGAGGAGGTTCCTCTCTGGAGGAACGTTCAGGCGGACGCGGGCCCCGGCGCGTCCGTACCGCCCGCGACCAGTACGGGGAGGCGTGGCGGCGCAGTGAGCCGGCGGTCGATGCGGACCGGCGGGTCAACCGACGGGGAGCTGCCGGAGAGGGTGGGCGCGGAGATCCTCTGCGGCCTGCGGGCCCGCACCGGGGCGGGCTCCACGACCTGGGACACTTCCTGCTCCCGCGGTGCGACCGGCTTGCGTGCCGATGGCCGCGCCCGCTGCTGGTGATCGCCCGCACCGCGCCGGGCGCGGACGGGATCCCCGGCGCGCCTCTCGCTCGCGCGAACGCGTGACCCCGCGCCGCGTTCCTGCGTTGAACCGGCCATGAAGAAGCGCAGCATGCTCGCCATCGCCTCCCTCGCCACCGGCTTCGTCGTAGCGGCGATCACCCCCTCGCACGGCCTGGGGGGTGAGGACCTCGACGGGCTGAACGTCGGGGACACCCTCAGCACGCTCGACCAGACCGTCGCCGACACGTCGGCCGTCGACGAGGGTGCCCTGGGCGGCGAGAGCGACTGACGGATTCCGCACCCGACCGTGGGGCCCGGTGCCCCCCCCCGGGGGGGGGCCCCCCCCCCCACGGCGTGCGCGCCCTCAACGGGAGGTGGTTTCCGTGGCAGGGTGGAGCGGGCAAGCCTCAGGGGGCCAACAGAAGAGGGGGAAAAGTGACCGTCGTCTGGATCAACGGCGCGTTCGGTGCGGGGAAGACCACCACCGCACGGGAACTGATCGACCTGATCCCGAACAGCACGCTCTTCGACCCCGAGGTCATCGGCGCGGCGCTCCCGCAGCTGCTGCCGCCCAAGCACCTCGCCGAGGTCGGCGACTTCCAGGACCTGCCGATCTGGCGCCGGCTCGTGATCGACACCGCGGCCGCCCTGCTCGGCGAGCTCGGCGGCACCCTCGTCGTCCCCATGACCCTGCTGCGCCAGGAGTACCGCGACGAGATCTTCGGCGGCCTCGCCGCCCGCCGGATCCCCGTCCACCATGTGCTCCTCGCCCCGGCCGAAACGATCCTGCGCGAGCGAATAGCCGGGCGGGAGATCCCGCCCGACCTCCCCGACGGCGAGATACGCGTACGGCAGTGGTCGTACGACCACATCGAGCCGTACCGCGCCGCCCTCGCCGTCTGGCTCACCGGCGACGCCCACCCTGTCGACACCAGTGACCTCACCCCGTACGAGACCGCCGTCCGCATCGCGGAGGCCGTCGGCAGCGGTGACGTGGCCGCCTGCGACATCGTGCAGACCCCCGAGCCCACCGCCGAGACGCTGGCCGCCGGGGTGCTGCTCTTCGACGAGCACGACCGGGTGCTGCTCGTCGACCCGACCTACAAGCCCGGCTGGGAGTTCCCCGGCGGTGTCGTGGAGCCGGGCGAGGCGCCCGCGCGCGCGGGCATGCGCGAGGTCGAGGAGGAGACCGGCGTCCGGCTCGAGGACGTACCCCGGCTGCTGGTCGTCGACTGGGAACGGCCGAAGCCTCCCGGATACGGCGGGCTGCGCCTCCTCTTCGACGGCGGCAGGCTCGACTCCGAAGCCGCTGCCGGAGTGCTGCTGCCCGGGCCCGAACTGCGGGCCTGGCGTTTCGTCACCGAGGAGGAGGCGGCCCATCTGCTGCCGCCGGTGCGTTACGAGCGGCTGCGCTGGGCCCTGCGGGCACGTGAGCGGGGGGCCGCGCTCTATCTGGAGGCCGGGATCCCGGTCGGGTGACCTTCTGACGGGGCCGAGGCCCGCTCCAGCTCCTCCGCCGGATACGGCGTCGACCTGCTCTCCTCCCGCAGTCGTCGCTCGAAGCCGGTCATCACGGTGGCGACCCGGGCGTGGCGGGTGAGGAGGGCGGCGGCACCGTCCGGGATTCCCTCCGGCCGCAGGCCTTCGGCGCAGGCACGCACGAAGGCCGCGCGTTCCTCGCCGTGGTGTCCGTACAGGTCGGTGACCAGCCATTTCACCAGGTAGGTGAGGGTGTAGGCGCGGTCGTAGCCGCGGTGACGTTCGATGAAGTCCCTCTCCTCAGCGGTGACGTGGAAGCGGGGGGAGAGCGCCAGGCCGTGGTCGGCGAGGTAGAGGCGCCGTCCGTCCGTGAGGATGTTGCGGAAGTGGGCGTCGAAGTGCAGGAGGTGCGCGTCGCGGAGGAAGGCGGTCAGGTGTGCCAACTCCCGTTCCACCAGGGCGCAGGCGTCGTCCGCGTCGTCCGTGCGGAGCTTTTCGGCCAGCCAGTCGTGGAGGGTGGTCGGGAGGTACTCCAGGAACAGTGTCAGGCTCGCCGACGCCGAGCGCAGTTCCTCGATCCGCTTGCGCAGGCCTGGGCGTCCGCCCCAGTACGCCACGGCACGGTCCACGTCGGCCAGGTCCTCGTACAGCGGCCGGGGTTCGGCGGGCAGCACCCGCCAGTGGTGGGTGAGCGGGAAGCCGGGGAAGCCGCCCGAGAGCACCCAGCGCGTCGTCATCGCGTGCACCGCGAGTTCCCGCCAGGCGCCGAGGCCAGGGCTGGCGAGGTCGCCGACGCCGTAGTGGCAGACGGGCGGCAGGTCGAAGAGGTTCGCGGTGGAACGGGCGTGTTCGGGGCGCAGTTCGGTGTCGGTGAGGCGGATCCGCTTCACGAAGACCGGCTGACCGTCGACGTCGACGCGCAGCACCTGTCCGCCGACTCCGGTGCCCAGCGGGGTCCCGGACGCCACCAGGTCCGCGAGCTCCTGGTCGCTGAGGAGGTCCAGGGTGGTGGCGAGGGCGTGGTGGGCGGTGAGGCGTGCGGTGGGGGCCATGGTCCCCATCTTCAGTGCGCGGAAGAGAACTTGTCCGCCGCTTCGCGCAGGACCGCCGAGGCACGCCCGGTCACCGGGTCGCCGTGGCCGAAACACGCCAGGTCGGCCTGGCCGACCGGGAAGCGCGGGAGGCGGAGGTGGGGGAGGAGCTTCGACGACGTCCATGGGCGACCGTGGAGAGGGCCCCGTCCGGAAGACGAGGCCCTCTGCTGTCGGCCGGAGCCGGTGACTCAGCTCGCCGCGTACGTGCGCAGGAACAGGGCCTCCGCCACCGACAGGCGCTCCAGCTCTTCCGGGGACACGCTCTCGTTGACCGCGTGGATCTGGGCCTCGGGCTCGCTCAGACCGATGAGGAGGATCTCCGCGTGCGGGTAGAGGGCCGCGAGGGTGTTGCACAGCGGGATGGAGCCGCCCTGCCCGGCGTACTGCATCTCCTGGCCCGGGTAGGCCACCGCCATCGCCTCGGCCATCGCCGCGTACGCGGGGCTCGCGGTGTCGGCGCTGAACGGCTGGCCCTGCCCGATCTGCTCGGTCTGCACCCGCGCACCCCACGGCGTGTGCGCCTCCAGATGGGCCTGGAGCAGCTTGGTCGCCTCGGCCGCGTCCGTGCCCGGCGGCACCCGCAGACTGATCAGCGCACGGGCACTGGCCTGCACGGACGGGGTGGCGCCCACGACCGGCGGGCAGTCGATGCCGAGGACGGTGACGGCCGGGCGGGCCCAGATGCGGTCGGCGACCGTGCCGGAGCCGATCAGACCGACACCGTCCAGGACCTTGGCGTCACGGCGGAACTGCTCCTCGTCGTACTGCAGGCCATCCCAGGCCGTCCCGTCGGTCAGGCCGTCGACGGTCGTCGAGCCGTCCTCGGCGCGCAGCGAGTCCAGGACACGGATCAGTGCGCCCAGCGCGTCGGGGGCGGCGCCGCCGAACTGGCCGGAGTGCAGGTTGCCCTCCAGCGTGTCGATGCGCACGCGCATCATGGTCATGCCGCGCAGGGTGGAGGTGACGGTGGGCAGGCCCACGCGGAAGTTGCCCGCGTCGCCGATGACGATGGTGTCGGCCTCGAGCAGCTCGGGGTGCTGCTCGGCGTAGCGCTCCAGGCCGCCCGTGCCCTGCTCCTCCGAGCCCTCGACGATCATCTTCACGTGGACCGGGACCCCGCCGTCGGCCTTGAGGGCGCGCAGGGCCAGCAGGTGCATGATGAAGCCGCCCTTGCAGTCGGCGGTGCCGCGCCCGTACCAGCGGCCGTCGCGCTCGGTCAGCTCGAAGGGCGGGGTGATCCAGCCCGCCTCGTCCAGTGGCGGCTGCACGTCGTAGTGGGCGTAGAGCAGGACGGTCTTCGCGCCCGCGGGACCGGGCAGGTAGCCGTACACCGACTGCGTCCCGTCCGGGGTGTCGAGCAGGGCGACGTCCTGGAAGCCCTCGGCGCGCAGCGCGGCCGTTATCCAGTTCGCCGCCGCCTCGCTCTCGCTCCTCGGGAACTGGTCGAAGTCCGCCACCGACTTGAAGGCCACCAGCTCGGTGAGCTCCGCCTTCGCCCTGGGCATCAGCGAGGCGACGGTCTCGGCGACCGGATTCGACGACATGGGCACGCTCCTTGTGGGTGCGACGTTGTACCGATGAGTGCCGTCGATCCTCCCACAGCGGGCTGTGGCGATCTCGGTCGTAGGATGCGGGG
>NZ_JBNCAQ010000056.1:0-43903 GCF_049808595.1 Streptomyces aurantiaciflavus
GGGGGCGGACCGGGGGTCGTACGTGCCGTGGCAGATGCGGTGATCAGCCCTGGGGAGGTGATCTCTACTGCTCCGGCGCGCCGACCAGCTTCCCGTCGGGGGCCACGGCGTACCACTGGCCGCCGACGCCCTGACCGTTGATGTCACCGGGAGCCTTGTCACCGGAGAAGGTGTAGATCGGCGAGCAGTTGACCGTCATCTGCTTGACGCCGTCGCCCCGGGTGAAGCTCATCAGGCCCTTCTTCTGGACGCCCTCGGTGTCGTTGGTGGCGACGGGGGCGACGACCGGCCACTTCTCCACGCAGGCGCCGTTGCAGTTCGACACCGGCTTGGGCCAGGCCTTGTCCTTGAGGAAGCGGTAGACGGTCATGCCGTTCTTGTCGACGACGATGTCGCCGAGCTTGGGGTCCTTGCGCACCGACAGCCCGGGCAGGGCGGACTCCGCCTTGGCCTTCTTGCCGTCGGGGGCCAGCGCGAACCACTTGCCGCCCACGCCCTGGCCGTTGGTGTCACCGGCGTTGGCGTCCTTGGCGTAGCGGTAGACGGGCCAGCCGTCGACCGTCAGCTGCTTGGTGCCGTCGGAGCGGGTGACCTCGCCGAGCAGCGACTTGTCGATGCCGTCGCCGGCCGTGGCGTCGTCGGCGGGAACCGGCGGCCAGGTCTTCGCGCAGTCGCCGTCGCAGTTGGACTTGGGCGGTTCCTGGGTGTCCGAGTCGAAGCGGTACAGCGTCATGCCGTTGGAGTCGATCAGCACCTTGCCGAGTTCCGCGTTGGCGGAGACGGACAGCTGACCCGCCACGCCCGCCTGGGAACCGGTGCCGGTGTCGGTGCCCGCCCCGACACCGCCCGTGGCCGCCGGGGTGCCGGCGCCCGCGCCGACGCCTGCCCCGACACCGCCGGTGCCGCTGCCCACACCCGCGATGGTGCCTGCCGGGGCCGTAACCCCCACGTTCTGGCTCGCGTTCGACGTGCCGCTTTCCTGACCGCACGCCGTCGTCAGCGCCAGAACGGACACGGCGCTCGCCACGAGTGAGGCGCTCCGCCAGGAGGTCTTCATCGTCAACAACTCCCCGATCATCACAAGGGTGTTGCAGCGCCCTGCTGCGCCGCCGCACGGCCATGGGTACGCATGCCGGTGGGTGTTGTGTTCAACGCGGCACAAAATTCTTTTCGCCGCCTGTGACACAGCCCGCTTCGGGCCACGCCCTCGCACGCCCGTACGGCGGGCCGGACGCGTGGACGTCCGCCCCCCAAACCCCCGGGGGCGGACTTCCCCCGTTCGGGGCAATCACCCCCGAGCACCCGACCACACCGGGGCACGAGGCCTCATGATCTCCGTCGTGCATGGACCCGAAACGACCCGATCCGCCCTTTCCGCACGGGCGTTGGCCCTGGTGGCCGCGGTCTGGATCCTCGCGACCGCGCCGGCCGGGGTGGCCGTGGCCGACGCCTGCGCGTACGCCTCGACGGGCCCGGACGGCACCGAGGCGGTGGCGGTCGCGGGGAGCATCGCGTGGCCGACGCCGCCGAAGTGCCCGGTACCGACACCGACGCCCACGCCGACCCCCACACCGCCGAAGCCGAAACCGCCGCCGCCACCGCCCAAGGAGACACCCCCGCCGAAGCCCGAGCCGACGCCCACGCCCACGCCCTCGCCCACACCGAGGCCGACCCCCACGCCGCCCCCGCCTCCGAAACCCCCACCGCCCCCTCCGCCGCCCGCGCCGGCGCCGCCGCCGCCCGAGACACCGCTGCCCCCACCGGCTCCGGCCGTCGCACCCCCCACACCGCCCCCGGCACCGACGCCCACCCCGACCCCCACGCCCAAACCCACGCCACGTCCCTCCGCGACTCCGATCCACTACCCGGCGTACCACTCGGCACCGCGCCAACGACGCACCCACAACGGCCCCTCGCCGGTCACCTACGTCCTGCTCATCACCGCGCCCGCGGTGATCGCCGTCGCCGCGCTGCGGCCGCGCTGAGCCGATCCTGGAGGCTTCTCTTGCCGGAATGGCTTGTTCTCACCCTCGCGATGCTCGCCGCCTGCGCGGTGGTGGTCGTCATCACCCTCGTCCGGCACCGCACGGCGGCCGAGGACGACGACCCCTCCGAAACCCCTGACGTCATCGAGTACATGACGATGTGGATCGGCGTGGTGTACGCCATCGTCCTGGGCTTGGCCATCGCCGGGGTCTGGGAGGCCCGCGGTCTCGCCCAGGACCACGTCCAGACGGAGGCCCAGGCGCTGCACGAGATCTCGGAGCGGGTGCGGGTGTACCCGGCCGACGTACGTGACCGCGTTCGGGAGGATGTCAACGCCTATGTCGGACACGTCGTCACCACCGAGTGGAGGACGATGGCCGACAAGGGGAAGGTGACGGAGCGCGGCGACGTACTTCTCGAGCGGCTGCGCGTCGACCTCACCGACTACGAACCCCGGTCCGACTTCGAGGCGCAGGCCTACCAGCCGCTCCTGGACCAGTTGGCGACCGCGGACCAGGCGCGCAACAACCGCGCCGAATCGACCGGGGCGACCATGCCCGGCGTGGTGTGGTTCGGGCTGGTCGCGGGGGCCGTCGTCACCATCGGCATGGTGTTCGCGCTGCAGATCCGGCGCACGGCCCGTGAACTGGTCCTCGCCGGACTGTTCTCCGCCCTGATCGCCTTCCTGCTCTTCCTGATCTGGGACTTCGACGCGCCCTACAGCCGGGGCATCGCCGCGTCGGCCGAACCCTTCCTCAGCCTCTTCCCGGACGCCAAGGGCTGACGCCGCCGGGGGGGACGGGGCCGAACGCCACGCCGGTGCCGTCCCCCGGCCACGCGGGAACGGGATCGCCCGATCCGGGGAAGGCGGTCTCAGGCCCGGCGTTCGGCGCGGCGGCGCATCCAGAACAGTCCGCCGCCGATGACGGCCGCGCCCACGAGTCCGCCGCCGATGGCGATGTCGGTCGAGGTGGCGCCGCTGGAGCTGCTGCCACCCAGACCGCCGCGGACACCGCCGAGGACGGTGAAGGCGTTCGGGTTCGTCAGGGTCCGGCCGTCGCAGCTGACCGTGATGCTGTGCGAACCCGGGCTCGCGTCGGCGTTGACCGTCGCGGTGCCCCGCGCCGTCCCGTTCCCGCCGCTGATCGGCGACAGCTTGATCGTGCGGAAGGCGTCCGAGCTCGCGGTGCCGCCGTTGCGGCAGCCGTCCACGGTGACGGTCAGCTGCCCACCACGGGAGATGATGCTGGGCTGCGCGACGATGTTGCTGGGGGACGGCCCGAAGTTGTTGCCCTTGCCGCCGGCGTTCCCGGCGTTCCCGGCGTTCCCGTTGTGCCCGTTGTTCCCGTTGTTCCCATTGCCGCCGGCGTTGCCGTTGTTGCCGTTGCCGTTGCCGTTGCCGTTGCCGTTGCCGCCGAAGTTGTTGTTGGCGTTCCCGTTGCCGCGGCCGTTCCCGCCGAAGTCGTTGTCGTTGCCGTTGCCGCGCCCGTTTCCGCCGAAGTTGTTGCCGTTACCGTTCCCGTTGCCACCGAAGTTGTTGCCGTTACCGTTACCGCCGAAGTTGTTGTTGCCGTTGTTCCGGCCATTACCGCCGAAGTCGTTGTCGCGGCCGTTGCCGCGGCCATTGCCGCCGAAGTCGTTGTCGTTGCCGTTGTTGCGGCCGTTCCCGCGGAAGTCGTTGTCGTTACGGTTGCCGCGGCCGTTCCCGCCGAAGTCGTTGTCGTTGTCGTTGCCGTTGTTGCGGCCGTTCCCGCCGAAGTCGTTGTCGTTACGGTTGCCGCGGCCATTGCCGCCGAAGTCGTTGTCGCGGCCGTTGCCGCCGAAGTCGTTGTCGTTGTTGTTGTAGACGTTGCCGCCGAAGTCGTTCTCGCTCAGGCTGCCCGGAGTGGCCATGCCGTCCGCGACGGCCACGGGGGCGGCGAGCCCGAGGACGGCGACCGCGGTGACGGCGGCCGTCAGGGCACGTGAGTTGCGCATGTGATCCTCCGCGGAAGGCGCCCCCCGGGGACCGTCCCCGGATGTCGGCGAGAAAACGCCTCCCGGAAAGACCCTCAGACGCGCGGGACGCGCCCGCATGTCGGGAATGGTCCGTCCTGGTGAGACGACACGCCGAACGAAAAGCACACAATCAGATATAGCCGCAGGTCACGCGCCGTAGGAAATTTCCTGGTCGCGGCAACTCGGATGGCGCACCAAGGGGCCGCAAGCACCACCCGTTCGCCTCTGTCCCGTCGCCGCTCGCCCTTGCGGGACTTAGCGTTCTCCTATGCGCGAAAGGACGTGGCGACGGCCGCGTCGAAAGGGGATGGCGAATGTCTGGGTACGGGCTGTCCAGGATGGCGGAAGAGGAGGAGCGGCCGAAGAAGCGCGCCCCGTGGGGCGTGATAGCGCTGGTGCTGCTGACCGGCCTCGCGCTCATCCGGAATGGGTCGGGGGAGTTCGACGTCGGCCCGCCGCAGCCCGCCTCGGCGGCGGCCGCGGACACCCGCGCCGCCCAGGGGGGCTACGGCCGGCCCCCGGACCCGCTGCCGTACGGCGTGCCCGACCGGGTGCGCATCTCCGCCATCCAGGTGGACGCCCCGATCGTCCCGGTCGGTCTGGACGTGGACGGCTGGGTCGCCGCGCCGCCGCCGGAGGACCCGAATCTGGCCGGCTGGTTCACCGGCGCCGTCTCGCCCGGCGAGAAGGGGACCGCGGTCGTCGTCGGCCATGTGGACAACAAACAGGGCCCCGCCGTGTTCTACGGCCTCGGGGCCCTGAAGAAGGGTCAGCACGTCGAGGTGGCGCGCAAGGACGGCAGGACCGCGGTCTTCGAGGTCTACGGCATCGAGGTCTTCGAGAAGAGCAACTTCCCCGGCGACCGCGTCTACGCCTCCAAGGGCACTCCCGAGCTGCGGGTGATCACCTGTGGCGGCGGCTTCTCCAAGGCGAACGGTTACGACGGGAACGTGGTCGCCTTCGCCCGCCTGGTCGAGGTCCGCTGACCCGGCCGGGCGGGCGAGGGGCCTGTTGCGAAAGTGGCGCCTGCCGCGCGACGCCCGGCACGCTCCCCCACTGCCTGAAGGGCGTGGGAGGTGCCCCAACTCGCCGCACCGCCCGAAAGCCCGAGTACGCCCAGTACGAGGGCTTCCGGGCGGCACGCCGAGAGCACGCACCCACGGCGACATCAGCCGCTCCGCGGCGGGCGCGCGGCCGCCCTTCGGGCGACGACGCCACTGTCGCAACAGGCCCTAGACGTACTGCCGGCGCGGGACGGCGACGTGGTAGCCGGAGTCCAGGAGCTGCGGGAGGTAGGTGCGCAGGGCGCGGACGCTCTGGGTGCGGTCGCCCCCGGCGTCGTGCGAGAGGATCACGACACCGGGGCCGGCGCCCTCCTCGACCCGGTTCACGATGGTGTGCGTGCCGGGGGTGGTCCAGTCGAGGGTGTCGACGGTCCAGGCCAGTGGCTCCATGCCGAGTTCGGCGCCGAGCTGGAAGGCGGCGCGGTTCCAGGCGCCGTAGGGGGCGCGGAACCAGCGGGGGCGCTCGCCGTAGGCGTCGTCGATGACATCGCAGGTGCGGGACATCTCGGAGCGGATCTGCCGGCGGCTGAGCCGGGTGAGCAGGGGGTGGGACCAGGTGTGGTTGCCGACGACATGCCCCTCGTCGGACATTCTGGCCAGCAGCTCGGGGTGCTCGGCGGCCATCGCCCCGCACACGAAGAACATCGCGCGGACGTCGTACTCGGCGAGGGTGTCGAGGATGCCGGGGGTGTAGCGGGGGTCGGGCCCGTCGTCGAAGGTCAGCACCATGGTCCGGCCGCGGCCGGAGATCCGCAGCAGCGGGGCGCGGCGCACGGGGATGCGGCGGGGCGCGGTGCTCGGCGGGCCGTATCCGGTCAGCGGCTGGAGGCGGTAGGCGGAGGGCTTCATCGGGAGGCGGCGCACCGGGGCGCCGGCGGCGGGCGGGGCCGGCTCGCCGCCCGTTCCCCACGCGAACAGCCCGGCCGTCCCGGCCGCCCCGACGGCGGCGGTGCCGGCGAGCAGCATCCGGCGCCGCGTGAACAACTGATCCTTCTGCATGAGTCATGAGTCGCCCGGCAGGGACTCGACGCCCCCCGCCGACACCGGGCCGGCGGCATGAATCCACCCGCCCGGCGCAGCGGCGGGCCCACTCGGTGTCCTGGGCCGTGACGGCCTCCGTGGTGGTGTTCGGGGTTCCGGGCGGGGGGACGCCGGGCCTCCCGCCGTCGAGCGGCCCGAGTGGCGGCGGGACCTGCGGGTTCCGATAGCCTCGGCCCTGTGACGGAACAGCACTCGCATCAGTTCGAGCGGGGCACGGACGGGCCGAAGGTCATCGTCGTCGGCGTGGACGGCTCGGACTCCTCGCTGCGGGCCGCGGCCTACGCCGGCGGTCTGGCCCGGCGCCAGGGCGCGCTGCTCGCCGTCGTGTACGTGCAGCCGGTGATGGCGGGGGGCGCGGCGCTCGGGGTGCCGGTCGCGGAGACGACCGACGAGATCGCCCAGGGCCTGGTGGCGGAGATCCGGGACGCCGCCGAGCGGCTCAAGGGCATATTCGACGTGCGCTGGGAGTTCCACACGTTCCGCGGCGACCCGTACGGCGGCCTGGTGAAGGCGGCGGACGAACTGAAGGCCGACGCGGTGGTGGTGGGCGCCTCCGAGCAGGCGGGCCACCGGTTGGTGGGGTCGGTGGCGGTGCGGCTGGTGAAGGCGGGGCGGTGGCCGGTGACGGTGGTGCCGTAGCACCCCGTCACCGAGGGAGCCGTCCTACTCGCCCATCACCAGTCCGTCCTTCGCCGCGCCCCGGCTGAACACGACGTCGCGGATCCGGTCGCGCACGCCCCGCACGTCGGCGCCCGCCGCAAGGGCCTTGCCGAGGTTCACGATCCGCCCGGCGTCGACGTCGAACATCATCGGCACGAACGCGGCCCTCGTCACCTCCCAGCGGTCGCCGGGACGGGCGGGGGCGGTGAAGGTGAAGCGGGCGACGCCGGACTGGTTGCCGCGTGGGTCGAGGACGCCCCGCCGGTCGGACATCTCACCGGCGATCTGGTCGCCCATGCCGTAGACGACCCAGGTGCCGTTGACCTTCTCGTACGCCTGGGGGACATGGGTGTGGGTGCCGAGGACGAGGTCGATGTCGGGGCGGCCGTGCGTGCGGGAGGCGGTGAGGCTCCTGGCGAGCGTGATCTGGAGGTCGTCCGGCGCGTCCTGCCACTCGGTGCCCCAGTGCAGGGAGAGGACGACCACGTCGGCGCCCGCCGCCCGGGCGGCTCTGGCGTCGGCGAGGATCCGGTTCTCGTCGATGCGGTTGACGGCCCAGGGCTGCCCCTCGGGGAGCGGGAGGCCGTTGGTGTCGTAGGTGTAGGCGAGATGGGCGACCTTCGCGGGGCCGGCGTGCAGGAGCGTGACGGTGGTGGCCTCGGCCGGGGCTCGTGCGGTGCCCGCGTGTCGTACGCCGGCGCTGTCGAGGGCGTCCAGGGTGTGGCGGATGCCGTCGGCGCCGTCGGCGAGGCTGTGGTGGGAGGCGGTGGAGCAGCTGTCGTAGCCGGTGGTGGCGAGGGCGACGGCGAGCTGGGGCGGCGGGGACGTGAAGCGGGGACGGCCGCTCTGGCGGCCGTTCGCGCCGTGGACGGTCTCCAGGTGGCAGAGGGCGATGTCGGCGCCGGAGACGAGGGGTTGGGCGCCTTGGAGCATGGGGCGGAAGTCGTAGCCCGAGCCGCCGG
This sequence comes from Streptomyces aurantiaciflavus, assembly GCF_049808595.1. Taxonomy (NCBI): domain Bacteria; kingdom Bacillati; phylum Actinomycetota; class Actinomycetes; order Kitasatosporales; family Streptomycetaceae; genus Streptomyces; species Streptomyces aurantiaciflavus. Next base: position 7,712 of record NZ_JBNCAQ010000056.1, read on the forward strand.
CGTCGAAGCGTGCCCGGTCGAGGATCGAGGTGTGCGGGAGGACGTCGCCGGAGGCCACGAGGGTGAAGGTGCGGGCCGCGGGCGGGCCCGGGTCGCCGGGCCGCGCGGCCGTCCGGCGTTCGTGGACCTGGCTGGCGGCGGCGGTGAGGACGGCCGTCAGGGCCAGGGACACCAGGTGTCTGCGTGCGATCACCGGATCACCCCGCTTCATACGGATTGTCATATTTACGCACGCATCACTACTAATCGATGGATGAAGCAGCACGGCCCCGGCGCTCCCGCCACCCCGGCCGATGCGCGCGATCGGCGTAGCCGGACCGTTCGTCGAACCGTTCGTCGACGCGATCGACCGTCCGCCGCAGAGGCGTGTGCGCGGCCTGTCCCTCCCGGCCGCCCTGCGGTGCCATACGCCCATGACGGCCGGAACCACCCTCACCGCCAGGACGACGACCGCCGAGCACGAGCTCGCCGCGCTGCAGCGCGAGCACGGCCGGCCGCTCTTCGCGCTGCTGCTGAGGCTGTGTGACGGCGACCGCCAGCGGGCCGAGGACCTCGCCCAGGAAACCCTGGTGCGCGCCTGGCAGCATCCCGAGGCCCTGCGCGCCGACGCCTTCGACTCGGTACGGCCCTGGCTGCTCACCGTCGCCCGGCGGCTCGCGATCGACGCCCGGCGGGCCCGGCAGGCCCGGCCGGCGGAGGTCGGGGACGCGGTGCTGGAGAACGCGCCGGTGTGCGCCGACCACGCCGAGCGGGCGGCCGCGGCCCTCGATGTGCGCGAGGCTGTGAAGACACTCACTCCCGAACACCGTGAAGTCCTGGTGCTGGTGTACTTCCAGGGGGCGAGTGTGGCGGAGGCCGCCGAAGCCCTCGGCATCCCGCCCGGTACCGTGAAGTCCCGCGCGTACTACGCGCTGCGCGCCCTGCGCCGGGTGCTTCCCGGTTACGCGGCCGACCTGCGCTGAAACCCACGGTCGAGTCAAACCTCCGTAAAGCGCCTTGCCGACCACCTCGGTTGAGTAATCGGGTGTCCTTATCCGTGTTCCGGATGAGGGACCCCGGCGACGGGTGACGCGCACGCACCGGAGGAAGGCAGGAAGGGATGCTGCACAGAGGTCATCAGAGCACGGACGGCTCCGGCGGCGGTGAACTCACCGTTCCCATGGCCTGGTTGTACGCCGAGTACATCGCCGACGAACTGCTGCGGACCGGCGATCTGATGCCGCCGACGTCCTTCGAGTTCCGCGCCGGGCGTGACGCGCTGGCGCTGACCATCTTCCTCTCCGACACCGACGGCGAACTCCCCGGCATCCGGGTCGTCACCCAGCTGGAGACCTGGCTCTCGCTCACCGCGTACGACCAGCCGTGGCAGGACTGGGTGGACGAGCGGATGGCTCAACTCACCGCCGAGGCAGCCGAGTCGGGCGATCCCGCGCCCGATCTGGAGCTGGCGTCGGCGGCCTGGCGGTGGCTGGAGGAGACCGAGTTGCTCGCCCCCGACCTCAACGCGGTGCCGGGCGGTGCGCCGGGCGTCGGCGAGGACGAGGGACCCAAGGTCTGGACGCCGGCCTGGCAGCTCGGACTGCCCCTCGGACACCTCGCGATCCATCTTTTTTAGATCCCGACCAATCCGCGGGCCGACCCGCTCCGAATACTTCGGTCACGATTCGGTACGCGCCTTGAGTGATTCGCGTGCCTGGTCCGTACCGGTGGGAGCAAGGAGTAACCCCACTGGCACTCAACGGCACGAGGTTTCGGCATGAGGTCCCTGGAGAGGCATCGCGACGTCGGCGCGTACGCGCTGGGCGTGCTGGACGAGGCGGAGGCCTTCCGTTTCGAGGACCACCTCATGGAGTGTCCTCAGTGCGCGGCGCAGGTCACCGAGTTCGGCCCCACCACCCGGCAGTTGATGCTGTACCGGCGGGCGACACCGCGCGCGGTGCACCCCTTCGCCGGGCCGGGTCCGCGGCTGCTGGACCGGCTCCTGGCCGAGGTGGCCACCCGGCACCGGGCCGCGAAACGCCGGCTGCTGTACGCCGTGGCCGCCTCGGTGGTGGTCGCGCTCGCCGCTCCCGCGCTCGCGATGATGGCGGGCAGCGGCGAGAAGGAGGCCGTACGCATCACCGCCACGGACGAGAAGTCGGGCGTGTGGGCGCAGGTGACGACGGAGAACGAGGCGTACGGCAGCCAGATCGAGGTCCAGATCAAGGACGCCGCGGGTCCGCGGGCCTGCCACCTGATCGTCGTCGGGCACGACGGCTCGGAGCAGACGGTCACCAGCTGGATGGCGCCCGACCACGACGCCCGCCCCAACACGATGCAGGGCGGCGCGGCCTACCACCCCGACGAGATCGCGCGCTACGAGGTGCGGACGAAGGAAGGCGATCGGCTGGTGACGCTGGAGCCGCGGTAGCCCGGCTCCGCGGTGACCGCCGACGGGGACGATCGCGCCGCTCACCGCCTCCCGGCTCACCGCCGCGGCGGCGCTGATGCCGGGCGCGCTCACCCGGCACGAACGGAACAGGTGGCCGTGCCACTGCGCTCCGGCGGCGAGGAGCGCGAGGGAAACCGTGATCCCGGCGACGAAGGGCCCGACGATTCCGGCTCGCCACCCAGGCGGCCGTCGCCCGTCTCGTGACACGCGGGCTCTGACGACCGGTCGGTCCGCCGATGAACCGGATCTACTTCAGCAGTCTCGACATCCTCCGGTCCGCCAGCGGCTTCCCGCCCGTCTGGCAGGTCGGGCAGTACTGCAGCGAGGAGTCGCTGAAGGACACCTCGCGGATGGTGTCGCCGCACACCGGGCAGGGTTCGCCGGTACGGCCGTGGACGCGCAGGCCCGTCTTCTTCTCCGCCTTGAGCCGGCCGGCCGCCACGCCCCGGGAGCGCTCCACGGCGTCCGTGAGGGTGGTGCGCAGGGCCTCGTAGAGGGTGTGGGTCTCCGCCGGGGTCAGGGAGGCGGCGAGTTTGAAGGGGGACATCCTGGCCGCGTGCAGGATCTCGTCGCTGTAGGCGTTGCCGACGCCCGCGATCAGGCTCTGGTCGCGCAGAGCGCCCTTCAGCTGACGCCGTTCGCCCGCGAGGAGGGTGGCGAAACGCTGTTCGTCGAAGTCGGGGGCGAGCGGGTCGGGGCCGAGACGGGCCACGCCGGGCACGTCCCGCGGGTCCCGTACGAGGTGGACGGCGAGACGTTTCTGCGTGCCGGCCTCGGTGAGGTCGAAGCCCTCGCCGGTCTCCAGGGCGACCCGCAGGGCGAGGGGGCCCTTGCCGGGGCGGGGCGGGCCGTCGGGGAGGCGGTCCCTCCAGTGGAGCCAGCCCGCGCGGGCGAGGTGCGTGACGAGGTGGAGGCCGTCGGCGGTCTCCAGGTCGAGGAACTTGCCGTGCCGGCGCACCGCGGTGACCTCCTGGCCCTCGACGGCGGCCAGGGGCGGGTCGTAGGTCTTGAGGACGCTGATCGCGACGGGCAGGACGCGGACGATCTCGTGGCCGACCAGGTGCTCGGTCAGGAAGTCCTTGAGCGCTTCGACCTCGGGGAGTTCCGGCATACGTCCAGAGTGCCATCCGGGGCGGGAGGGTTCAGGTCCACTCCGGGATCTCGAACTCGCACCACACGCACTTGCCGCCGCCGCGCGCCTCCACGCCCCACGCGTCCGTGAGCAGGTCGACCAGGAGCAGGCCCCGCCCGGACACGCCCGACTCCCCCGCCTCGCGGCGGCGCGGCAGGGCGCTGGAGGAGTCCTCGACCTCGACCCGCAGCCGGCGGACCCCGCCGGTGAGCACCCGCAGGGTGACGATCGCGGCGCCCTCGGTGTGCATGAGCGCGTTGGTGATCAGCTCGTCGGCGACCAGTTCGACCTCGTCGGAGCGGTCCTCGGCGCCCCAGGCGCGGACGGCGGCGCGGATCATGTGCCGGGCCTCGGTCAGGGCCTGCGGGTCACCGGGCGCGACGTGCTGCTGGAGCCGGCCCCCGGCCTGCACGATGTCCGGGCCGCGCCGGCGCAGCACCAGCAGGGCCACGTCGTCGTCCCCGCCGCGCTCCTCGGCGACCTCGATGAGCCGGTCGGCGAGTTTCCGTACGTCCTCGGGAGCCGCGGCGATCAGCTCGGCGAGGGACCGCATGCCGTCGTCGAGGTCGGCGCCGGGCTGTTCGACCAGGCCGTCGGTGCACAGCAGCAGCGTGTGGCCGGGGTCGAGTTCGAGCGTGGCGACCGGGTACCCCAGGCTGCCGAACTCGGCGGAGAGGCCGAGCGGGAGCCCGCCGGGCACGGGGACCCGCCGGCAGGTGCCGTCGGCGCCGCGCACCAGCGGGTCGATGTGGCCGGCCCGCACGACCTGGACCACACCGGTCGACAGGTCGGCCTCGGCGTAGAGGCAGGTGGCGAAGCGGTCGGTGTCGAGTTCGTGGAGGAAGACGGAGGCGCGGGCCATCACGGTGGCCGGGGTGTGCCCCTCGGCGGCGTAGGCCTTCAGGACGATGCGCAGCTGGCCCATGACGGCGGCGGCGTGCGTGTCGTGGCCCTGGACGTCGCCGATGACGGCGCCGACCCGGCCTCCCCCAGAGGGGGTACCCCCAGGTAGTGGGACCAGGTCGTACCAGTCGCCGCCGATGTCCCGGCCGAGGGAGCCGCCGATGGTGGCGGCGCGGTAGCGGACGGCGACGTCGGCGCCGGGGACGCTGGGGATGGCGCGCGGCAGCATGGCCTGCTGGAGGCCCTGGGCGATGTCCTTCTCCTGCTCGTAGAACATGGCCCGTTGCAGGGACTGGGCGATGCTGCTGCCGAGGGCGACGAGGATGTTGCGCTCCTCGGGGGTGAAGCCGCGCCGGTCGTTGTAGAGCAGTCCCATCGCGCCGATCGGGCGGGCCTGGACGATGAGCGGCAGATAGGCCGCCGAGGTGATCTTCAGGTCGGTGATGTGCGGCCACAGCACGGGGTAGCCGGCGGCGAACTCCTCCGGCGACTCGATGAAGCGCGGGGTGAGGGTGCGCACGACCTCGCTCATCGGGTACGGCTCGTCGATCCGGGTGACGAGGGTGCCGGGCACGAAGCTGCCCTCGGGGCCCTCGGCGACCAGCCGTATGCGGCCCGCCTCGACCAGACCCATGACGAGGCTGGTCGCGCCGAGGTGGGTGAGGCCGTGGGTGTCCTTGAGGACGTCGATGACGTCCTGCACCGTGCGGGCGTGCGCCAGGGCGGCGGTGGTGAGCTGGACGACGCTGGTCTGCTCGCGGCGCGCGTCGTCGAGGGTCGCCTCGTCGCGGCGGGCGGCGAGGGCGTTCAGCTCGTCGGTGGCGTCGCGGACGATGCCGATGATCCGGCGGGGGCGGCCGGTCTCGTCGCGCCGTATGTATCCCTGGGTGTGGGTCCAGCGCAGGCCGCCGTCGCGGCGGCGGAGGCGGAAGTAGGCGCCGTAGTTCTCGCTGCCGTCCTTGATGGCCCGGGCGACGAGGGTGTCCAGGCGGACGGCCTCCGCGTCCGGGATCCGCGGGGACAGGCTCTCCGGGCGGCCGTCGTACTCCTCGGGGCGCAGGTCGAAGATCTCGTGGGCTCGGGCGTCCATGTGGAACAGCCCGGCGTCCAGGTCCCAGTCGAAGCTGCCCATGCGGTTGAGCGCCAGGATCGGATCCGGGTGGGCGGGCCAGTCAGCCGGGACGGACAGCGTGCTCGCTCCCCGATCAGCCATGGAGCCACCTTGCCAGGATTTGTCCGATTCTTCGACCGGGGCGCCACCTGCCCGGCCGACGGAGCCGACAGCGGTCGCTTTCGTCACTATCGTCGGCTTTGCCCCCTCGGGTTACGTCGGCGGAGGCGAGGAACACGCACAGTGACCGGCGTCGGCACGGAGAGAGGAGTGCGCGGCCGTGGAGTGGTTCACCGCACCCGAGTACTGGATGAGCCGGCTGGTCTTCCAGCGGGCCCTGGCCGGTGTGTACCTGTGCGCGTTCCTGACGGCGGCCCTGCAGTTCCGCGCGCTGATGGGTGAGCGCGGGATGCTGCCGGTGCCGCGCTTCACCGCGCGGGTGCCGTTCCGGCGGGCGCCGAGCCTGTTCCACTGGCACTACTCCGACCGCTTCTTCGCGGTGTGCGCGTGGACGGGCTGCGCGGTGTCGGTGGCGCTGCTGGCGGGGCTGGACGGACGTCTGCCGTTGTGGGGCGCGATGCTGTTGTGGCTGGTGCCGTGGGCGCTCTACCTGTCGATCGTCAACGTCGGCCAGACCTGGTACGGGTTCGGCTGGGAGTCGTTGCTGCTGGAGACCGGCTTCCTCGCGGTGTTCCTCGGCAACGACGAGGTGGCCCCGCCGATCGTCGTGCTCTTCCTGCTGCGCTGGATCCTGTTCCGGGTCGAGTTCGGCGCGGGTCTGATCAAGATGCGGGGCGATCCCTGCTGGCGCGAGCTCACCTGCCTCCACCACCATCACGAGACGCAGCCGATGCCGGGCCCGCTGAGCTGGTTCTTCCACCGTCTGCCGGGGCCCCTGCACCGGGTGGAGGTGGCCGCCAACCACGTCACCCAGCTGGTCGTCCCGTTCCTGCTGTTCGCCCCGCAGCCGATCGCCACGGCGGCCGCGTCCCTGATGATCGTCACCCAGCTGTGGCTGGTGCTGTCGGGCAACTTCTCCTGGCTGAACTGGATCACCGTCGTCCTGGCGGTGCCCGCCCTCGAACTCCCGGCCGACCCGCCGTCCGTGCCCGGCGCCCCGCTCTGGTACGTGGTGGTCGTCCTCGCCGTGGGCGCGTTCCTGCTGTTCCTCAGCCATCGCCCGGTGCTCAACATGCTCTCCCGCCGCCAGGTCATGAACCGCTCCTTCGACCCCCTCCACCTGGTCAACACCTACGGCGCCTTCGGCAGCGTGAACCGGATCCGCTACGAGATCGTGGTGGAGGGCACACTCGACGACGTGCCGCGCGAGGACTCCGAGTGGCGGGAGTACGAGTTCAAGGGCAAGCCGGGCGACCCACGGCACTGGCCGCGCCAGTTCGCGCCGTACCATCTGCGGCTGGACTGGATGATGTGGTTCGCCGCGCTGTCCCCCGCGTACGCCGGCACCTGGTTCGGCGCCCTCGTCGAGCGGCTCCTGGAGAACGACCGCGCCACCCTGAAACTGCTGCGCCGCTCCCCGTTCCCGCCCGACCGTCCCCCGCGCCACGTCCGCGCCCGCCTCTTCCGGTACCGGTACACGACCTGGCGCGAGCTGCGGGAGACGGGCGCGTGCTGGCAGCGGACGTATGTGCGGGAGTACCTGCCGCCGACACGGCTGACGACGGTGGTGCGGAAGTCGTAGACGGCGGTTCAGAGGTCGTAGACGCGGGTGGCGGTGGTCCCGAAGACCTGTGTGCGTTCGCCGGCGCTCAGGGCTCGGGTCAGCTCCCGGGCGGCGGACAGCACGTCACCGTAGGTCGCCGCGAGGGTGCACACCGGCCAGTCCGAGCCGTACATCAGACGGTGCGGGCCGAAGGCCTCCAGGGCGAGGTCGGCGTACGGGCGCAGGTCGTCGATCGTCCAGGCGGCGGGGTCGGCCTCGGTGACCAGGCCGGAGAGTTTGGCGACCGTGTTGGGCAGCGCGGCGAGGGTGCGCAGGGCCGACTCCCAGGGCTCGCGGGCTCCGGAGGCGACGGGGGGTTTGCCGAGGTGGTCCAGGACGAAGGTGAGGCCGGGGTGGTCGGCGGCCGCGCGGGCGCAGGCGGGGAGCTGGTGGGGCAGGACGACCAGGTCGTACACGAGGCCCGCGTCGGCGACCGCGGCGAGTCCCCGGTGGACGTCGGGGCGCAGCAGCCACTCCGGGTCGGACTCGCCCTGGACCTGGTGGCGGATGCCCTTGAGGTGGCGTCCGCCGGGGAGGTCCCGCAGCCGGGCCAGTTCGTCGGCGACGTCCGGGCGGGTGAGGTCGGTCCAGCCGACGACGCCCGCGATCAGCTCGTGCTGGGCGGCCAGGGCGAGGAACTCCGGGGTCTCCTCGGGCACCGTGATCGTCTGGACCAGGACCGTGCGGCCCACGCCTGCCGCGTGGGCCTCGGGAGCGAGGTCGGCGACGGTGAAGTTCCGGCGCAGCGGCTGGAGTTCGGGTCCTGTGATCCAGTCCTGGTCGCGGACGGAGAGGTCCCAGACGTGGTGGTGCGCGTCCACGGTCGCGCCGGCTCCCCCGGTCACGGCAGCTCCCACACGACGGGCAGGCCCGCGCCGGCCCCTTCGTCGGAGTAGTCGTGGACGACGTCGAGCAGCTCGGCCATCCGGGCCTGCCAGGCCACGTTGACCGGGAGTCTCTCCAGTTCGGCGAGGAGGCGGGCGTAGTCCTCGCACTCCAGGACGTGGAAGAGGTCGGTGCCGCTGCGCCAGATGGTCCAGGAGGTGGCGCCGGCCGCGCGAATGGCGTCGGTGAGCTCCTCGGGGACCTCGCGGTGGGCGGCCTCGTAGGCGTCGATCCGGTCGGCGCGGACCTTGGTGTGCAGGGCGACTCTCATGACGGCTCCTCCGTCGGCTTCTCCGGCGACTTCTCGGACGACCCTCGGGACGGCTCCTGGGACGGCCCCTCGGTGGGGACGGGGGCGTCGGGCGGCAGGAGGCCGCTGTCGCGCAGGGCCTGCCAGAAGTCCGGGGGGATCGTGGCCCTGAACTGCTCGGCGCAGTCGTCCGCTTCGGCCGCCGAGCGGGCACCGACCAGGACGCTCGCCACGGCCGGATGGGCGGCGCAGAAGGCCAGGGCGGCGGCGCGCAGGGTGGTGCCGTGACGTTCGGCTACTGCCTTGATCCGCAGGGCGCGTTCGATCAACTCGCGGGGCGCCTGCGTGTAGTTGTAGGTCGCCGTCGGTTTCGGGTCGGCGAGCAGGCCCGAGTTGAAGGCGCCGCCGATCACCACCGAGACGCCGCGTTCCTCGGCGGCGGGGAGGAGGTCGGTGAGCGCGCTCTGGTCGAGGAGCGTGTAGCGGCCGGCGCACAGCACCACGTCGACGTCGGTGTCGCGGACGAAGCGGGTGAGCATCGCCGTCTGGTTCATGCCGGCGCCGATCGCGCCGACCACGCCCTCGGAGCGCAGGCGTTCCAGGGCCGGGTAGCCGTCGTGGAAGGCCTCTTCGGGGTGGTCGTCGGGGTCGTGGAGGTAGACGACGTCCACGCGGTCGAGGCCGAGGCGTTCCAGGCTCGCCTCCAGGGTGCGGCGGATGCCGTCGGCGGTGAAGTCCCAGACGCGGCGGTGGGTGGCGGGGACCGCGAAGAGGTCGGCGAGGTCGTCCCCACCGCCGTCGAAGGGTTCGAGGCGGCGGCCCACCTTGGTGGAGACCGTGTACGCGGAGCGCGGGTGCTCGCGCAGGGCGGCGCCCAGGCGGCGTTCGGAGAGGCCGAGGCCGTAGTGGGGCGCGGTGTCGAAGTAGCGCACGCCCTGCCGCCAGGCGGCGGTCACCGCGTCGTGGGCCTGCCGGTCGTCGACCTCGGTGTACAGGTTGGCGATGCCGGCGGCGCCGAACCCGAGGCCGGTGACCCGGACGCCGCTGCGGCCGAGGGCGTTCACGGGGCCACCGGGCGCAGCCGCAGGCCCTGCATGCCGCCGTCGACGGCGAGGGCGGTGCCGGTGGTGGCGCCGGACAGGGGGCTCGCCAGGTAGGCGATGGCGCCCGCGACCTCGGCGGCGCTGACCAGACGGCCGATGGGCTGGCGGGCCTCCAGGGCGGCGCGCTCGGCGGCCGGGTCGGGGGCGGCGTCGAGGAGACGGCCGATCCAGGGGGTGTCCGCCGTGCCGGGGTTGACGCAGTTCACGCGGATGCCCTCGCGGACGTGGTCGGCGGCCATGGCGAGGGTGAGGGAGTACACGGCGCCCTTGGTCGCGCTGTAGAGCGCGCGCTGCGGCAGGCCGGCGGTGGCGGCGATGGAGCAGGTGTTGACGATCGCCGCGTGCGCGGAGCGGCGCAGGTGGGGCAGGGCGGCGCGGGCCACGCGGACCATGCCGACGACGTTGACGTCCAGGACGCGGTGCCACTCGGCGTCGTCGTTGTCCTCGACGGTGCCCTGGGCGCCGATGCCCGCGTTGTTGACCAGGACGTCCAGGCCGCCCAGGTCGGCGACGACGGCCGCGACGGCAGCGCGGACGGAGGCGTCGTCGGTGACGTCGGCGCGGTGGGCGAGCAGGGGCTTGTCGACGCCCGAGGGGTCCCGGTCGAGGACGGCGACCTGTGCGCCGCGCTCGGCCAGCAGCTCGGCGGTGGCCCGGCCGATGCCGGAGGCTCCGCCCGTCACCAGGGCCCTGAGGCCCTCGAAGTCGCTCATGCCGTCCGGTCCTCCCCGCTGTTGAATCCGTTTTGCAGGTCGGCGGCCCGGAAGGCGCCGCCGGGACATGTGTACCGCGCGATCGACTCGGACCGCGTGGCCGCCGAGAAGCCCGGCGCGGTGGGTGCCGCGCAGTGACCTTCCCTGACCACCACCGGGTCGAGGAAGTGGTCGTGCAGATGGTCGACGTACTCGATGACACGGGCGGCGATGCGGGCGGGAACGGGAGACGCCATGCCGCATATTTATCAGACCACTTCCCCCGGACAACAGCCCTGCCCGCGTGAAATGAGGCGTTACCATCCCGAGTGGTCCGACCACATCGGTGATGGGACCGCGGCGCACCGGTGACAGGAGAGATGACGTGGACAAGGCCGACGAGTCCCCGCCGAGCGGGCCCGCCGTCCCGAAGGGCACGGTGACGCAGCGCGCCATCGAGCGGATCAAGGCGATGATCGCGGAGGGTCTGCTGGAGCCGGGCCAGCGGCTGCCGACCGAGCGTGATCTCGCGGCGCAGCTCGGCATCTCGCGCAGCTCGATGCGGGAGGCGATCCGCGCCCTCACGGTCCTGGGCGTGCTGGAGGCCCGGCACGGTTCCGGCATCTACGTGACGCAGCTGCAGGCCGGCGACCTCCTGGAGACGTTCGGTGTGGTCGCCGACCTCTCGCGCGGGCCGCGGCTGGTCGAGCTCCTCCAGGTGCGGCGCGTCCTGGAGTCCACGGCGACCGCGCTGGCCGCCGCCCGCATCACGGCGGAGCAACTGGCCGTCGTGGAAGGTCACTTGACGGCGATGAACGCCACGGACGACCCGGAGGAGATCCTCGCCCACGATCTCGCCTTCCACCGGGAGATCGCGGCGGCCGCCGGCAACGAGACGATGGCGGCGATCCTGGAAGGCCTGTCCTCCCGCACCTTCCGCGCCCGTGTCTGGCGCGGCTACCGGGAGGAGGGCGCCTTCGCCCGCACCCGCCGCGAGCACGCGGCGATCCACCGCGCCCTGGCCGCCCGGGACCCGGAGGCGGCCCGGGCGGCGGCGGCCGCGCACGTGGGCGAGGTGGAGGAGTGGCTGCGGGCGCAGGTGGGCCCCTGACCCCGGCGGGGACATGCCGGCCTCTCGACTCGCCGCATCCGGCGGGGCACAGTTCTCCCTACGTACTCGCCAGTAGTGCAGAGGAGCTGCCGTGACCAGCTGGGTCGGCCGGACCGCCGTCGAGATCGCCGCCGCCGTGCGGGAGAAGCAGGCCACTGCGCGCGAGGTGGTGGCCGAGCACCTCGCGCGGATCAAGCGGCTGGACGGGCGGATCGGGGCGTTCCGGGTGGTGCGGGCCGATGCCGCGCTCACCGAGGCCGACGAGGTGGCCGCCCGGGGTGACCTGGCCGAGCTGCCGCTGGCCGGTGTGCCGGTGGCGGTCAAGGACAACCTCGCCGTGCGGGGCGAGTCCACCCGCGTCGGCTCCGCCGCGACTCGGGACACGCCCGCCGGCGCCGACCATGTCACGGTGGCCCGGCTCCGGGCGGCCGGTGCGGTGGTCGTGGGGCTGACGAACGTGCCGGAGCTGTGTGTCTTCGGGACCACCGAGGGCGTGCACGGCACCGCCCGCAACCCGTGGGACACCTCGCGCACGGCGGGCGGTTCGTCCGGTGGCAGCGCGGCCGCGGTCGCCGCCGGGATGGTGCCGATCGCCCTCGGCAACGACGGCATGGGCTCCCTGCGCATACCGGCGGCCAACTGCGGCCTCGTCACCATCAAGCCGGGCCACGGCGTGGTTCCGGCGGAGATCGGCGAGGGCGCCTGGTTCGGCATGTCCGAGAACGGCCCCCTGACGACGACGGTCGAGGACGCCCGCCTGATGCTGTCGGTCCTGGCCGGCACCGACGTCGTACGGCCGCGGGAACCCGGCACGCTGAGGATCGCCGTCTCCGTGCGCAGCCCGCTCGCCGGGGTCACCGTGAGCAGGCCGTACGTGGGCGCGGCACGTGAGGCGGCCGGGGTGCTGGCGCGGGCGGGGCATCGGGTGCGCCGGGCCGAGCCGCCGTATCCGCTGTCGCTGGGCGTCACCGCGCTCGCGCACTGGACGGCGGGCACCGCCGTCGACGCACGGGCGCTGGACGCGCGGCTGCTGGCCCGCCGCACCCGGGTGCACGCCGCCCTCGGCCGGCGCTTCCTCGACGGGGTGCGCGGCGGCTCGGCGCGGGAGGAACTGCGCCGCCGGCTGGAGCCCTTCTTCGAGGGGTACGACGTGCTGCTGACGCCGGCGCTCGCCCGGCGCTCGCCGAAGTCGGCGCCGTGGCACGAGCGGGGCTGGCTGAGCAACGTCCTGGTGAACACCAACCACTCGCCGCTGACGCCGCCGTGGAACCTCACCGGCTGGCCGGCGGCGGTGGTCCCGACGGGGACGCTGCCGTCGGGCGCTCCCACCGCCGTCCAGTTGGTGGGGCGGCCGGGGTCGGAGGCCCAACTGCTACGGGTGGCCGAGCAGTTGGAGGAGGTGCGCCCGTGGCGGCGGACGGCGCCGCTCGGATGAGGGGGAGCGTGAGCGGCTGAATCCGCATGGGCGTGGCGGGCACGCCCATGCGTCAGGCGATCGCGACGGGTTCCGCCCTGGACTCAGTCCACGCTGGGCAGGATGTGGGGCTCGGCGAGGTCCTCCTCGTAGCCGGCCAGGCGGATGGGGGCCGAGCGGGCCCACACGTCGAGGCTGCCGATCTCCCCGGGCCGGCGGCCCCCGCGCTCCGTGCGTTCCTTGGGGCGCTGTTCGCGATTCGTCTTCTCTGGTGTCACCGCGCACTCCTTATGTGTCGGTCACCCTCGGGCGTGCCGGTCGGACTGCGGTCCGTCGCTCGACGCGTCCTCGGATCTGTCTGCAGGTGGTTCGGACGCGGTGGCGCCGGTAACTCCGAGGAGAGCAGGCCATGGTGAACCGGCTGTCCCATGACGGACCGTGGGTGTTGGGTAGCACTCCGTCCTGCTGTCCGTCCGCTACAGGTTAACCAAATGAGCGGAGGCCCGCTCGATAGGGCTGAAAATTTGGGGTAACCATGGCGAGTCACCCACATGTCCCCGCCTGTGCACTGAACCCTTCCGCCCGCCGACGGCACCCCGCGACCTTCACCCGAACGGCTTACATCGCTGCACCCCGCCGCTTCGGCGTGGCTCAGTTCAAGTGCCGTTGGTTCCGTCGCAAGCTCGCCATGATCTGCTGACGTGTCACTACGGCTGTCTCGCGGGAGGACTGACGCATGGAGCTGCGCAGCGTCGAGGAGCTGATGGATCTGCTGTACGCGGGGCGGGGCGTGTGGGACACCCCGGACCACCGCGGGCACGGAGTGGACCACCGCGGGCACGGAGTGGACCACCGCGGACACGGAGTGGACCACCGCGGGCACGGAGTGGAGCACCGCGGACACGGGGTGGGGTATCGCGGGCACGGGGTCGATCTGCACGATCACGCGCTGCAGACCGCGGCGCTGCTGCGCCGCAGTCGCCCCGCGGACAAGGAACTCCAGGTGACGGGACTCGTCCATCCCATCGGCCGGCTGCTGCGGCCCACCAGTGCCGCGGGCCGCGCGGAGATCGTCGCCGACGCCGTACGGCCGCTGCTGGGTGAGCGGGTGGCACGGCTGGTACGCCGCCACCCCTGGCAGGGCCCACCGGCCGACGACGACCTGCTCAGCCTGCGCCAGGCCGACGAGGACGGCCGGGTCGCCGGCGTCGACGCGGGGGTGCTGGAGGACTGGCGCACGGTGCTGGAGCTGGTGGCGGCGCGGAACTCACGGCTCGGGGCGGTCGACTGAGCCCGTCCGGCAGCCGGTGAACGGCCGCCGGAGACCTCCCCGACGGCCGCCGGGCCCTACCACTTACCGGGTGCGTAGTCCTTGAGGAAGACGCCGTACAGGTCCTCGCCCGCCTCGCCGCGCACGATCGGGTCGTAGACGCGGGCCGCGCCGTCGACGAGGTCGAGCGGGGCGTGGAAGCCGGCCTCGGCGAGGCGCAGCTTGTCGAAGTGGGGGCGCTCGTCGGTGATCCAGCCGGTGTCGACGGAGGTCATGAGGATGCCGTCGGTCTCGAACATCTCCTGCGCGCTGGTCCGGGTCACCATGTTCATCGCGGCCTTGGCGGCGTTGGTGTTCGGGTGGCCCGCGCCCTTGTAGCCGCGGCCGAAGACGCCTTCCATCGCCGAGACGTTCACGACGTACGCGCGTCCGCTGGTGGACTTCCTGGCGGCGTCGGCCATGGCCGGGCGGAGCTTGCTGATCAGGATGAAGGGTGCCGTGTAGTTGCACAGCTGGGTCTCGAGGAGCTCCACCGGGGAGATCTGCTCGATGGTCTGCACCCAGGTGTTGGTGTCGACGACGTCGGGGACGAGCCCGCCCGCGTCGATGGCGGTGCCGTCGAGGTGCCGCTCGACGCTGGCGTTGCCCGCGACCAGGGCGAGGTCGGCGACCTTCTGGGCGTCGAGGCCGCTGGTGCCGAGCGGCAGGGCGGCCAGGCCGTCGACCGCGCCGGAGTTGAAGGCGCCGATGACGTGGTGGGCGGGGAGCTCACCGGCGGGCAGCGGGGCGCTCTCGCCCTCGACGAGGGCGGCGTAGGCGGAGGGCAGGCGGCGTACGGTCTGCGTCGCGTTGTTGACGAGGATGTCGAGGGGGCCCGCCTCGGCGAGCTGGTCGGCGAGGGCCACGGCCTGCGCCGGGTCGCGCAGGTCGATGCCGACGACCTCGAGGCGGTGGATCCAGTCCGCGGAGTCGTCCATGGCCTTGAAGCGGCGGATGGCGTCCTTCGGGAAGCGCGTGGTGACGGTCGTGTGGGCGCCGTCGCGCAGCAGCCGCAGGGCGATGTACATGCCGATCTTGGCGCGGCCGCCGGTGAGCAGGGCGCGCTTGCCGGTGAGGTCGGCGCGGGCGTCGCGCTTGGCGCGGTTCATACGGGCGCAGTCGGGACAGAGCTGGTGGTAGAAGTAGTCGACCTCCACGTACCGGGCCTTGCAGGTGTAGCAGGAGCGCGGGCGCTGGAGTATCCCCGCGATCTTCCCCTGCTCCGTGACCGACGACGGCAGGAGGCCTTCCGTCTCGTCGTCGATGCGCTGGGCGGAGCCGGTCGCCGTGGCCTCCGTGACCGCCTTGTCGTGGGCGGTCTTGGCGGCCCGGCGCTCCTGGCGGCGGCGCTGCTTGACCGTGCGGTAGATGCCGGCGGTGGCCCGGCGCACGGTGATCGCGTCGGGGTGGTCGATCTCCAGCTTGTCGAGTTCCTCGAGCACGCTGAGGCAGACCGCGAGCCGCTCCGGGTCGATGCCGGGCCCGTACGCGACGCCGCCCACGACCTCGTCCGTGATCGCCGAGCCGTCCTCTGTCACCGTCATCGCGCTGCCGTTTCCCTGCTGACCCGTGCGGCGCTCCGACCGCGCCCGCTTTCGAACGGGGAAGTGTACGGAGCGCCGGGCCACACCTCCAAACCCGCTCGCGAGGCGAGCGCGGGCCGCAGCGCCCCGGAGGTGAACGAGCCGGAGAACGGTGCTCAGGAGTCGCAGGCCGTGATGAGGGTCTCCAGCTCCTCGGAGAGCGCCCGCGCGAACCGGTCGAGGTCGGGCACCGCCTCGGCGTCCGCGACCAGCCCGTAGTGGACGCGGCCGCGGTAGCTGGAGATCGCCACCGCGAGGGAGTGGCCGCGGGCGAGCGGGGCGTACGGGTAGACCTCGGTCACCGGGTTCCCGCCGAGCTTCAGGCCGAGGCTGGGCAGGGGCACGCTGGTGACCAGGATGTCGAACCAGAGCCGGGCGGCCTGGCCGGCCAGCGGTCCGCCGAGGCGGTGGGCCAGGGCCGGGACATGGTCGGCGAGCAGCGCGACGGCGCCCGCGCCGCGGCCCGGGCCGGCGTCCTTGTTGCGGTCCATGGCGGCGCGGACGGCGCCGAGTCGGCCGAGCGGATCGGGATCGTGGACGGGGAGCTGGATCAGGTAGCCGGAGAGCCGGTTGCCCTGCGGGTGGGCGGTGCGCGGGCGGCGCTTGGAGACGGGGATGAGCGCGCGCGGCGCCACGCCCTCGCTGCCGTCGCCGCGCTCGTCCAGCCAGCGGCGCAGGGCGCCGGCGACGACCGCGATCAGGACGTCGTTGACGGTGCCGCCGACGACCTTGCGGACCCGGTGCACGTCGTCGAGGTCGACGACCACGCCGGCGGTGCGGCGGGTGCCGGTGGGCCCGGCGGTGAGCGCGGCGGTGGAGCGCATGCCGAGGGTGTGGACGGCGACGGAGGCGCCGATGTCGAGGGCGCGGCCCATGTCGGACAGGGCGCCGCGCAGCAGGCCGGGCAGCCTGCGCACCCGGGGCAGGCGAGGGCGGGGCGGCTCGGCCGGGCGGGGCCGTCGCTCGGGCAGGTCCATGGGGTCCAGGACGGCCGCCGCGAGGGTCAGCGCGCGCAGGCCGTCGGCGAGGGCGTGGTGGAACTTGAACAGGACGGCGAAGGAGTCGCCCTCCGGCGCCGGCAGGACATGGGCCTCCCACGGCGGGCGGCCGCGCTCCAGGGGACGCTCCATGAGCCGGCCGGCCTCGGCCTGGAAGTCGGCGGTGGGCGGGTGCAGCCGTACGTGGTTCAGGGAGTCGAACTCCGGGTCCGGCTCGCGCACCGCCCCGCCGAAGGCGGGGGGCTGCCACACGTCCCGGATCCGCATCCGCAGCCCGGGGACGGCGGCCGCCCGGGCGGCGAGCAGGTCGGCCGCGTGGGCGGCCGAGGCGGGCGAGAGCGACGAGAAGACGCCGAGCGCGCCGAGGTGCATGGGGTGCTCGGGGGACTCGATGTTCCAGAACGCCAGGTCGAGGGGTGCCAGCAGATCATCAGGAGTCACGGGCTTGCCTCGCGTCGACGACGGGTGAGGCAGCAGTCAATCGCCTCCGGGCGATTACGGTCAAGTACGATCGGACTACGTACAGTTAACAGTCGATTAAGTGTGTCGAAAACGGGCTCGATGCCAGAAAACGGAATCGACGAAAACACGATCGATCAGGACACCTGCTGGCCCTTCCCGAGGGCGATCACTCCGCCCTTGGACACCGTGTACAGCTCCGCGTCCCGTTCCGGGTTCACGCCGATCGTGGCACCGGGCGGGACCTCGACGTTCTTGTCCAGGACCGCCCCGCGCACCACCGCGCCCCGGCCGATGTGGACGTTGTCGTGGAGGATCGACCCCTGCACGACGGCCCCCGGGTCGACCACGACACCCGGCGACAGCACCGACCGGGTGACCTGCCCGCGGATCAGGCACCCCGAGCTGATGATCGACTCACTGGCCATGCCGCCCGCGTTGAAACGGGCCGGGGAGAGCTGGTTGGAGTGGGTGTAGATGGGCCAGCTGCGGTTGTAGAGGTTGAAGGCGGGGCGCTCGGCGATCAGGTCCATGTGGGCGTCGTAGTACGCGTCGAGCGTGCCGACGTCGCGCCAGTAGCCCTGGTCGCGGGTGGTCTCCCCGGGCACGTGGTTGTCGCTGAAGTCGTACAGCCGGGCCTCGCCGCGCTCGGTGAGCTGGGGCAGGATCGAGCCGCCCATGTCGTGCACGGAGTCCTCGTCCTCGGCGTCCCGCTGGAGCGCCTCGACGAGGGCCTTGGTGGTGAAGATGTAGTTGCCCATCGAGGCGAAGACCGTCTCCGGGTCGTCCGCGAGGCCCGGCGGGTCGGCGGGCTTCTCCAGGAAACGCTCGACCGTCTGGCCGTCAGAGCCCGGAGTGATCACCCCGAAGGAGGAGGACTCGCCTCGCGGGACCCGTATCCCGGCCACCGTCACCCCCGCGCCGCTGTCGATGTGCTGGGTGAGCATCTGGCGCGGGTCCATGCGGTAGACGTGGTCGGCGCCGAACACGGCCACGTACTCGGGCCGTTCGTCGTAGATCAGGTTCAGCGACTGCAGGATGGCGTCGGCGCTGCCGAGGTACCAGCGTTTGCCGAGCCGCTGCTGCGCCGGGACCGGGGTGACGTAGTTGCCGAGCAGGCTGGACATCCGCCAGGTGGTGGTGATGTGCCGGTCCAGTGAGTGCGACTTGTACTGCGTCAGCACGCAGATGCGCAGGACGTCGGCGTTGACGAGGTTGGACAGCACGAAGTCGACGAGGCGGTACGTACCGCCGAAGGTGACCGCTGGTTTGGCGCGGTCCGCGGTGAGGGGCATCAGGCGTTTGCCCTCGCCGCCCGCCAGCACGATTCCGAGGACCGAAGGTCCACCACGACGCATGGCCGCTCCCCTCACCGGTTGAACCATGATTGCCCCCGCACGGGGCGGGCTACGCCTGTTTGAGGATCTCCTCGTACAACCGGACGGTGCGCCGGGCCACCGCGTCCCAGCCGAACTCCCCCACCGCGCGGGCCCGTCCGGCCTCACCCATGCGGCGGGCGCCCTCCGGATCGCCGAGGACGGTGTCCAGCGCCCGCGCGAGACCGGCCTCGAAGTCGCCGCCCCCCTCGTCCACGGGGACCAGCAGGCCCGTCTCGCCGTCCTCGACGACCTCGGGGATACCACCGACCCGGGACGCCACCACGGGCGTTCCGCACGCCATGGCCTCCAGGTTGACGATGCCGAGAGGCTCGTACACCGACGGGCAGACGAACACGGCCGCGTGGGTGAGGAGTTGGATCACCTCCGGGCGCGGCAGCATCCGCGGGATCCAGTGCACGCCGTCCCGGGCGCGGCTCAACTCCTCGAACAGCTCGCGGAACTCCCGGTCGATCTCGGGGGTGTCGGGCGCGCCCGCGCACAGCACGACCTGCGCCGCCGGGTCGATGTCCCGTACGGCGCGCAGCAGATGGGGGACGCCCTTCTGGCGGGTGATACGGCCGACGAACAGCACGTACGGGCGGGCCGGGTCGAGGCCGATCCGGGCGAGGGCGTCGGTGCCGTGGTCGGGCCGGTAGAGCGTGGTGTCGATGCCGTTGTGCACGACGTGCACCCGGTCCGGGGCGAGCGTCGGGTAGCAGCTGAGGATGTCCTCGCGCATCGCGCCGGAGACGGCGATCACCGCGTCGGCGGCCTCCACGGCGGTCCGCTCGGCCCAGCTCGACAGGGCGTATCCGCCGCCGAGTTGCTCGGCCTTCCAGGGGCGCAGGGGCTCCAGCGAGTGGGCGGTCACCACGTGCGGGACGCCGTACAGCTCCTTGGCGAGGTGACCGGCGAGGTTGGCGTACCAGGTGTGGGAGTGGACCAGTTCGCGGCCTTCGAGGGCGGCGGCCATGGCGAGGTCGACGGAGAAGGTGCGCAGGGCGTCGTTGGCGCCGTCGAGGGCGGACCAGGGGCGGTGGCGCAGGACTCCGGCCGCCCGGTCCGCCAGGGACACCTCACCCCAGCAGTGCACCTCGAGGTCGATCAGCGCCCGCAACTCACGGGCGAGGAACTCGACATGGACGCCCGCGCCGCCGTACACGTCCGGGGGATACTCCCGGGTCAGCAGTCCCACTCGCACCCGGAACCCCCAATTCTCCGCGACCGGTTCCCTCATGGTCACCCAGACGGGGCGCGCGGGGAAGAGCGCGGGGATCGTGTGAAGCAACAGTCGCCGCAGACGCCTCCGCCCGGCACCCGGTAGTAGAGGCAGCAGCTGCGGCGGCGGAAGGCGGTGCCGGTGAGGGTGCCGGTGGCGGCGAGCAGGGGGTGGGCGAGGAGTTCCGCGGTGAGGGCGCGGGAACGGGCGGCGACCTCGGTACGGCCGTGACGTCGCGCCCACCGGTCCAGCTGGCGGGCGGCGCCGGCCAGCGCCGACGCGGCGTTGCCGCGCAGGAGGCCGGGGGCGACGGGGTGGCGGGCGCGCAGGGCCGCCGCCAGCGGTTCGAGGTGGCCGTGCAGGACGGACTCGGTGAGGGTCGCCGCGTCGCCGGGCCGGGCCCGGACCTGCGTCA
Organism: Streptomyces aurantiaciflavus; assembly: GCF_049808595.1. Classification (NCBI taxonomy): domain Bacteria; kingdom Bacillati; phylum Actinomycetota; class Actinomycetes; order Kitasatosporales; family Streptomycetaceae; genus Streptomyces; species Streptomyces aurantiaciflavus. The sequence continues at coordinate 27,829 of NZ_JBNCAQ010000056.1, forward strand.
GCCACAGGTCGTCCGGGGCGCCGCCGTCCGGGTCCCAGCGCAGCAGCCGCGGGTCCAGGTCGGGAAGCCGGCCGTACAGAGCGGCACAGCCGAGGGCGACCGCCCAGAGGCGGGCCGCGAGCCCCTGCTGGGCGATGGAGGCGGCGATGCGCGTCTCGGGGGCGCGCAGGGCCTCGGCGACCTTCCGGACGCGGAACGTCAGGGGATCCCCGTGAACATCGGAGGAGGTGTGTGCGTATACCTCGGCGAGGGTCGGCAGGGGCCGGGGTGGTTCTTCCGCCGACGACGGTACGGTGCGCAGGACGAAGAAGCCGCCGAGCGGGCGGAGAGCGGCGAGATCGGGGTCGAGGTCCACGAAGGCCAGTAGTACCAAGGCCCGTAGGGGTGGGTGATCAGGGGATCCCCCGCGACCTCACCCACCCTGGGGAGGACGGCGGGCGTTTCCTACTCCATCGGTAGTAGGACCCATTGGGTGCTCAGGGACGACGACGGGAACAGATCGGCACGGCATCGTGTTGGTCATGAAAGCCGACCGTTCGCCGCGCCGGGCCCCCGGCCCCCGCCTCACGCAGAGGAACAGCTCATGAGCGCCCTCGCGTTGTCCGTGGTGCTGTCGCTCGTCTCCGCCGTCGCCTACGCGGGCGGGGCGATCGTGCAGGAGCAGGTCGCGGTGTCCCACCCCGACGAACAGTACGCACCGCTGCGCCGGCCGGGCTGGTGGGCGGCGGTCGCGCTGAACGGCCTCGGCGGACTGCTGCACGTGGTGGCGCTCGCCTACGGCCCCCTCAGTCTCGTCCAGCCCCTGGGCGCGCTGACCATCGTGTTCGCGCTGCCGATGGCGGCGCTGTTCGTGGGCCGCAAGGCCGGGGCGACGGCCTGGCGGGGCGCCATCATGGCGACGGTCGGTCTGGCCGGTCTGCTCTCCCTGGTCGGCGCCTCCGACGCGCAGTCGCTCAGCACCCCGCAGCGCATAGGCGCGGCCCTCGTCACCGGCGGCGCGGTGGTGGCCCTGATGATCGCCGGGCGGGCCGCGCACCGTCACCCCGCGGTCCGCAGCATGCTGCTGGCGACCGCGTCCGGCATAGCCTTCGGCATGTCCTCCGTGTTCACCAAGACGGTCGCGGTCGACTGGACCGGCGGCGTCTCGGCGGCCGACCTGCCCTCCCTCGCCGTGATCGGCGTCCTGGCCACGGCAGGCATGCTGCTGTCGCAGGCCTCCTACAAGGGCGGCGGCCTCGCGGCCCCGCTCGCGACGCTGACCGTGGTGAACCCGGTGGTCGCGGCCGCGGTCGGCATCACGATGTTCGGCGAGACCTTCCGCTACGGCACCACGGGCACCGCGCTCGCGCTGAGCTGCGGTGTGGTGGCGGCGGGTGGCCTGATCCTGCTGACCACCGAGCGGCTCGCGGGCACGCAGACGGCGGAGCCGGCGACGACGCCCGCGGCCGACCTGCCCGGCGGTTTCCCGCAGGAGCCGGTCGTGGCGCGGCTGGAGAAGGCGCTGGACGAGGTCCGCGAGGACGTCGTGCTCGTGCTGCCGGCCCAGGCCGTGGAGGAGCCGGTGGCGGTCTCGGCGCAGGTTTCCGAACCTCCGCCGCTGTACGGGCCGTTCTACGGCGGCCCGTACCTGCCGCTGACCCTCCCCGAGCGGTACCGCGAGCGGATCAGATCCTGACGCCGCCGGCCCGGAGATAGGCGACCGGGTCGATGTCCGAACCGAAACCGGGCCCCGTCCGCACCTCGAAGTGCAGATGCGGGCCCGTGCTGTTGCCGGTGGAGCCGGAACGGCCGATGCGCTGGCCGGCGCCCACCGACTGGCCGTCCCGTACGGAGATCGCCGACAGGTGCGCGTACTGCGAGTAGCGGCCGTCGGAGTGCCGGATCACCACCTGGTAGCCGAAGGAGCCGCCCCAGCCCGCGGTGACCACCGTGCCCGACGCGACGGCCTTCACGGACGTGCCGGTGGGCACGGGGAAGTCGACGCCGGTGTGGTAGCCCTTCGACCAGGAGGAACCCGTCGCGTGGTACGGCGTGCCCGTGCCGGCGCCGACCGGGGCGACGAGGGCGTGGCCGGCCGACGTCTTCTTCCCGGTGCTCTTCTTCTCCGTGTCCGAGGAGGACCTCTCCGTCCGGGAGCCGGAGGTGCCCGAGGTGCTGCCGGGGGACGTGGTCGTGGAGGTCGCCTGGCCACGCAGCTTCAGCCGCTGGCCGGGCACGATCAGGTCGGGGTCGGCCCCGATGGTCGTCCGGTTGGCGGCGTACAGCCGCCGCCAGCCGCCGCGGACGTCCTGTTCGTCGGCGATGCCGGAGAGGGTGTCGCCGCGGACGACCGTGTACGTCTCGGCGGTGCCCGCCCGCGACTGGGGCGTGGTCTGCGGCTGTACGTCCTTCAGCGAGCTCTTGGCGGACTGTGCGGACGTGCCGGTCGGGTGGATGTCGGGGGTGTCGCCGCCCCGGGTGAGTCCGGCGCGGACCGAGCAGGCCGGCCAGGCGCCGGGCCCCTGCCCCTCCAGCACCTTCTCCGCGACGGCGATCTGCTGGTCCTTGGTGGCGAGATCGGCGCGCGGCGCGTACTTGGTGCCGCCGTACGCCTCCCAGGTGGACTGGGTGAACTGCAGCCCGCCGTAGTAGCCGTTGCCGGTGTCGGTGTTCCAGTCGTTGCTCGACTCGCACGCGGCGACCTTGTCCCAGGTGTCCACGTCGGCCGCCTCGGCGAGGCCTGCGCCCATGAGCGGTATCGCCATGCCGGCGCCGCCCGCCGTGACGGTGAGTGAGGCCCGGTTGATCCTGTTCGGCTGATACCGGCGGTGCCGGCCGCGTACGGCCATGAAGATCCCCCTCGACATGCGTCAGGAGGGGCAAAAGTAAGGGCCGCCAACCGGCCGGGACAAGACGACTATCGGCCGCCCTGGCTCAACTCGACCGGGAATCCACCCCTGTTGCGCGATGTCCGGGGCGGATGGGGCGGGTGCCGCGTATGTCCGTTCGGGACGGCACGCGGCCCGGACACGTGCGGTCGGCGTACGGTCGCGACAGGATGGTCGGCGGGACGACACCGGCGGGGGAACGACCGGCACCACCGAGCACAGACCCTTGAGGAGCCAACGGTATGAGCACTTCAGCCCAGATCGGCGTCACGGGACTCGCGGTCATGGGCCGCAACCTCGCCCGGAACTTCGCGCGCAACGGCTATACGGTCGCGGTGCACAACCGGACGGTGGCGCGCACGCACGCCCTGGTCGAGGAGTTCGGGCACGAGGGCGACTTCGTCGCGGCCGAGACCGCCAAGGAGTTCGTGGCGGCCCTGGAGCGGCCCCGCCGCCTGGTCGTCATGGTGAAGGCCGGGGAGCCGACCGACGCCGTGATCCACGAGTTCGCCCCGCTCCTGGAGCCCGGGGACATGATCATCGACGGCGGCAACGCGCACTTCGCCGACACCCGGCGCCGGGAACGCGAACTGCGCGAGCGCGGCATCCACTTCGTCGGCACCGGCATCTCCGGGGGCGAGGAGGGCGCGCTGCACGGACCGAGCATCATGCCCGGCGGCTCCACGGAGTCGTACGAGTCCCTGGGCCCGATGCTGGAGAAGATCTCGGCGAAGGCGGCCGACGGGGCGCCCTGTGTGACGCACGTCGGCCCCGACGGCGCCGGGCACTTCGTGAAGATGGTCCACAACGGCATCGAGTACGCCGACATGCAGCTGATCGGCGAGGCGTACCAGCTGCTGCGGGACGTCGCCGGGTACTCCCCCGCGCAGATCGCGGAGGTCTTCCGCACCTGGAACACCGGGCGGCTGGACTCCTATCTGATCGAGATCACGGCCGAGGTGCTGTCGCACGTGGACGCGGCGACGGGGAAGCCCTTCGTGGACGTGGTGGTCGACCAGGCGGAGCAGAAGGGCACGGGCCGCTGGACCGTGCAGATCGCGCTGGATCTGGGCGTCCCGGTGTCGGGCATCGCGGAGGCCGTCTTCGCGCGGTCGTTGTCGGGGCACGCGCCGCTGCGGGAGGCCGCCCGGGGGCTCGCCGGGCCGACCCCGGCCGCGCTCGACGAGGCCGACGCGGCGGCCTTCGCCGACCGGGTGGAACAGGCGCTGTACGCCTCGAAGATCGTGTCGTACACGCAGGGCTTCCACGAGATCGCGGCGGGCAGCGAGGAGTACGGCTGGGACATCGACCTCGGTGCCGTCTCGGCGATCTGGCGCGGGGGGTGCATCATCCGTGCGGCCTTCCTCGACCGGATCCGGGCGGCGTACGACGCGCGGCGGGATCTGCCGAGTCTGCTGTCCGACGAGACGTTCGCCTCGGAGATCGCCGCCGCGCAGGACGCGTGGCGTGAGGTGCTGGTCGCCGCGACCAGGCAGGGCGTCCCCACCCCGGGGTTCGCCGCCGCCCTCGCCTACTACGACGCGCTGCGTGCGGAGCGGTTGCCCGCGGCGCTCACGCAGGGGCAGCGGGACTTCTTCGGGGCGCACACGTATCGGAGGGTGGACCAGGAGGGTTCGTTCCACACCTTGTGGGGTGGGGACCGGTCGGAGGTGCCGGCGTAGCGCCCGGCCCCTGACGGCGTTGCGGTGGGCGACGATGTCGCGGCGCCCACCGCCCGCGCGCACGGCCGGTCAGGTGAGGGGCGGTCCCGGCTCCGGGTTCGGGACCGGCTCCGGGCCCGGGGGAATCGGGGACGGGGAGGGTTCCGGGGGCGGTCCCGGGTGTGGGGGTGGTGGCTGCGGGGTGGGTTCGGGGCCCGGGGGTGGTTCGGGGGGTGGCACCGGGGTGGGATACGGCTCGGGTGCCGGGCCCGGTGTCGGTGGAGGCTGGACGGGGTCGGGGTGCGGGTCGGTCATCGTGTCCTCCGGCCAGTGGTGAAGCGTGGCTCTGGACTACTCCCCCGCGTACCCGGGGGCGGCGCGGACAGTCACCCGGTGGTGGCAGCGGGTGCGCCCGGCCGGGCCTTTTCCGGGTGCGGTCGGCTGGGCTTGTTCCGGATGCAGCCGACCGGACGTTTTCCGGATGCGGCCGGCCGGATCTTTTCCGGGTGCGGCGACTGGCCGGGGCCGGCGGCCGACCGAGGCCCGGGTGCGGCAGCCGACCGAGGCCCGGTCCGGCGGCCGACCGAGGCCCGGGTGCGGCAGCCGACCGGGGCTTTCCGGGTGCGGCCGGTGGGCGGGCTCAGCGGCGCCGCGCCGCCTCCGCCCCCGCCGCCAGCGCCGGCCGGGGGCTGGAGAGCACCGGCACCGTGGTCCGGACGAGGTGCTGCGCCGGGGCCATGGAGCCCTGCGCCAGGACGATCGCGTCGGCGTCGGTGACCGTGTCGGCGGCGTCCGCGACGAGCCGGGCGCACATCTCGGTGTCGCCCGCCTCGAAGCGGTCCCAGGCGCCGTCGACCAGCAGGGTGCGGATCGTGACGGCCCGGCCCGCGCGGTGGGCCTCCTCCCTGATCAGGTCGGAGGTCGGGGCGAAGGTGCTCTCCACGGTCGCCAGGACGACGACGCGTTCCCCGGCAGCCACCGCGGCGGCGGCCATCGGGCGGTCGCCGCGCAGGACGGGGACGCCGTTCGTCACGGAGGCGGCCGCCTCGGCCACCGCGCCGATGGTCGAGCAGGTGCACAGCACAGCCTCGGCGCCGTCCGCGGCGGCCCGGGCCACAGCGGTCCGTACGTCGGCGGCGACCGCCTCGGGGCCCAGCTCACGCGCGCGTGCCAGCAGGCCCTCGTCGACGAAGTGCCGTAGTTCCAGGTCCGGTTGGGTCTCGTCGCGCAGGGCGTCGAAGACCGGCACGTGCAGGGGTGAGGTGTGCAGCAGGGCCAGGGCCACCGGGTCAGAACCTTCCGGGGTGCGCGCGCAGCCAGTCCTTGGCGGCGGCGAGCAGCCCGGGGTCGGCCGCCGGGGCCTCATCGGGGTGACGCTCGGCCCACTTCACGACGTACGGGCAGAGAGGGGCGACGGGGGTCTCCTCGCGGGCGGAGATCGTGTACAGCTCGCGGGCCAGCGAGCCCGCGATGCCCTTGCCCTCGTGGGCCGGTTCGACGATGGTGTGCACCGGGACCAGGGCGCGCCCGGGCGACTCCAGCACGAAGTACTCGATGCGGCCCACCACTTCGTCGCCCTCGCCGAGGGCTTCGAGGCGGCCGGCCGCCCGGTCGTCGCGGATCCGGATGTCGCTCATGGGCACGCTCCTGGTGCGATGGGTGCGGTGGGCGCGGTGGCTCGGACGGTCAGACGGACACGGCCTGGGGGCTGCGCTCCTGGTCGGAGCCCGGTACCGGCTCGGCCGGGTCGGCGCCCAGAGCCACGATCCGGTTGTCGCGGTCCACGTGCACGACCCGCGGCTTCAGGGCCCGGGCCTCGGCGTCGGTCACCTGAGCGTAACTGATGATGATCACCAGGTCTCCGGGATGGACGAGATGGGCGGCGGCACCGTTGATCCCGACGACGCCCGAGCCGCGCTCCCCCTCGATGACGTACGTCTCCAGCCGCGCCCCGTTGGTGATGTCGACGATGTGCACGAGCTCGCCGGGCAGCAGATCGGCGGCGTCCAGCAGATCGGCGTCGATGGTCACCGATCCCACGTAGTGCAGGTCGGCCTGGGTGACGGTGGCGCGGTGGATCTTGGACTTGAACAGAGTACGCAGCACTTTGGACTCCTGGAGGACGGCTCCCTGCCTGCTTTGTGCAGGTCAAGGGCGGTCTTCACTCTACAACTGGCACGCGCCTCACTCGAAGATTGTGAGGAACATCGCTTCACTCTGATGAGAAGGCCCCTGCCTGCGTTTTCGTGCGAACCAGGCTGCTGTGACATCGCCGACCATGCACCTACTCGGACGCTCTTCGCGGAAGGCGCCAGGACCGATGCTGACGAAACGCTGACTTATCTGACGGCATATCAGGGACATGGGAGACATAGGCGGGTCACTTCCCAGGAGCACCTGACGCGTCAATGCGTGACAGCCACTCTCAGCGTGCATGAACAGCGCGTCCGCGGACAGCGCCCTCACGCCGGCTGATGCCAAGGGAGGTGCCGGCGGCGGAGTCTTGCCATCCCGCAGAGACCCCTTCGCCTCAAGGGGCCGCACCCGTGAACGCCGGTCCGGGTCGGCCCGAGGGCGACCGGATACAGTGCGCGAGACGGCAGCCTGGCCAGGGAGGGGAAGCGTGACCACCACCAGCAACACCCGACCCGCCGACGGTGAAGCACAAGCACCGCGGCAGAGCCGAGTGCACCGCCTGATGCGCTACATCCCCCTGATCGCCCCCGTCCTGCTGTGGGCCGTGCCCTGCTGGGTGCTCCTGTACACCGGCCAGCACTGGCCGCTGCCCGTCACGCTGGTCGGCACCGCCCTGTTCGTCCTCGGCCTCATATGTATGCCGCTGACGATGGTGCGCGGCCACGGCCGACGCCAGCAGGACTGGGCGGCGATCATCGGTGACACCCTGCTGGGCACCAGCTGGGTTCTGTTCACCTGGTCCGTTCTGCTCGGCGTCTTCTTGCGGCTCGCCCTGACGGTGGCCGGCGTCGGCGAGAGTCAGGAGCGGGCTCGCATTGTCACGTGGGCCGTCCTCGGCGTGACCGCCGTGCTGCTCGCCTGGGGGTACGCCGAGGCCCGCCGCGTCCCACGCGTGCGCCGACTCGACATGCAACTCCCGCGACTGGGCGCCGGGTTGGACGGCCTGCGTGTCGTCCTCATCACCGACACCCACTACGGCCCGCTCGATCGCGCCCGCTGGTCGGAGCGGGTGTGCGAGACGGTGAACACCCTGGAAGCCGACCTGGTCTGCCACACCGGCGACATCGCGGACGGCACGGCCGAACGCCGCCGCGCCCAGGCCACCCCACTCGGAACCGTGCGGGCCACCCATGCTCGTGTCTACGTCACCGGCAACCACGAGTACTACAGCGAGGCCCAGGGCTGGGTCGACCTGATGGACGAGCTGGGCTGGGAGCCGCTGCGCAACCGCCATCTGCTGCTCGAACGCGGAGGCGACACCCTCGTGGTCGCCGGCGTGGACGACGTCACCGCCGAGTCCTCCGGCCTGGCAGGCCACCGAGCCCACCTCGCCGGAGCCTTGAACGGCGCCGACCCCGACCTACCCGTCCTTCTCCTGGCACACCAGCCCAAGTTCGTCGACCGGGCAGCAGCAGCCGGCATCGACCTCCAACTCTCCGGCCACACCCACGGCGGCCAGATCTGGCCCTTCCACCACCTGGTCCGCATCGACCAGCCGGCCCTCGCCGGCCTCAGCCACCACGGCCCCCGCACCCTCCTCTACACCAGCCGCGGCACCGGCTTCTGGGGCCCACCGTTCCGCATCTTCGCCCCCAGCGAGATCACCCTGCTCGTGCTCCGCTCCCCGCACCCGCCCACCTCGACGTAGCACCGGGCGGGCCGACGAATCCGTTTGGAGCTGTCCACCAGCTGAGGGGCCCGACGTCGACAGATGGTGCGTGCGGTGCCTGGCTGTGCCGTCTCATGACATTGGTTCCGTCGCCGTCAGGTTTGGCGGGCGCAGGACGCGAGGCGATCGGCGAACGCGCTGACGAGGTCTCGCAGTTCGCAGGGGCGCTCGATGACGAACGGCCGGTCGAGTGAGGCGAGTACCGGAGGCAACCAGTCGAGCCGGTCCGCCCGCAGCTCGACGCGCAGCCAGCGCTCGGTCGCCCGGTCCTGGCCTGCCGCGGGCTCGTGCTCTTCCAGGCTCGCGATGCCGGCGGGAAGGTGGGCGCGGATCTGCTCGACCGTCCCGTGGATCCGCAAGGTCACCTCATGCCGGTACTCGGCCGTGGCGAATCCTGACAACACGCGCTGTGCCGGACCGGGACCCGCGGGCGCTTGGAATGAGCCGGGCAGGGTCCTCGCGTCTGCGATGCGATCGAGCCGGAAGGTTCGGTCCTCGCCGATCTGGGCGTCCTTGCCCGTGACGTACCACCGGCCCGCATGGGCGACGATCCCGTACGCGTGCAGTGTGCGTTCGCTGCGCCGTCCGTCGCGGTCGGTGTAGCGGATCGAGACCGGTCGGCGGTGGCGCACCGCATCGGCGATGGTGAGCAGGACCTCGGCGTCCGGGGTGTCGAAATCATCGGGCTGATCCGTGAAGGCAAGAGCTTCCAGGAGTGTGTCGAGCCGGCGGGCGATGCGCTTGGGCAGCACCCGCCGGATCTTCGCCGATGCCGTCTCGTTCGCCGTGCGCTCCCTCGTCGTCAAGCCTGCTCGGCGGCCGGCGACCAGGCCGAGCAGCACGGCCAGCGCCTCGTCGTCGCTGAGCATGAGCGGAGGCAAGCGGTACCCGGGGGCGAGCCGGTACCCGCCGTAGCGGCCTCGCACCGACTCCACGGGTACGTCCAGGTCGACCAGCTGGTCCACATACCGCCGCACAGTGCGCCCCTCGACGCCGAGACGGTCGGCGAGCTCGGCCACGGTCCGGGTGCCGCCCGACTGCAGCAGCTCCAGGAGGGTCAGCACGCGGCCGGTGGGGCGAGGCATGTTCGCAGCCTAACGCGAATACAGGACCGGTTCTGTCCACTATTTCTCCTAGCCTGCGACGTGCACGCCTTCCAGCACAGCCAAGGAGATTCCCGTGGACTTCGTCTCGATCCGCATCATCACCAGCGACGTCGCACGCCTCGTCGAGTTCTACGAGCAAGCCACAGGGTTGCAGGCGATACGGGCCACCGAGGACTTCGCCGAACTCAAGACCGCGGGCGCAACCCTCGCGATCGCCGGCACCCGCACCGTCCCGCTGTTCGCCCCGGGCTCTGCCCGCCCGGCGGACAACCACAGCGTGATCATCGAGTTCCTCGTCGACGACGTGGACCGCGTTCACCAGAACCTGACCGGCTTCGTCACCGACTTCGTCACCGAGCCCACCACGATGCCCTGGGGCAACCGGTCGCTGCTGTTCCGCGACCCCGACGGCAACCTCATCAACTTCTTCACCCCCGTCACCCCGGAGGCCATCGAAAAGTTCGCACGCTGACGCCACGCACAGCCGCTCACGCGGGAGCCCCGAGATCCCAGGGCTCCCTATGGTTCATCGTTCACTCGTTCGAGCAGATGGGTGTGCCTTCCTGCGAGGGACAGATGTGACCCGGTCGCCCCCGACCACCTCGCCACGCTGACACCCCGACTCTGCGCCCGGGACCGAGCCCAGCTCGGGTCGGCCTGGAACAACCGCACTCCTCATGCTGACCATTCGCTGACCTGGAGGCGGCAATCAGGGCTCTGAACTGCGCAAACGCCCAAACGCGGCCCCGCAGTCGGTCCCGGACGGTGCGAGATCACGTTTCGGGCAGGCTCGGGAACAGCGCGCGGGCACGGTCGGGGTCCGGTGACACGAAGACGCCGTCCGCTGCCACCAGGACCGTGGAGTGGTCGTCTTCGGTGGTGATGACCCCGCCCACGGAGGTTTTGCGGTCCTCGACTCCGGTGACCTGGGCGAACACGCGCAGGGGCGTTTCGAGAGGAACGGGACGGTGGTAGCGCAGCTGGAGGGAGACGGTCATCCCCGGCGTCCCGGCGGCGGCGCAGGCCCAGCCCATCAGCTCGTCGAGGAGCATGGCGCTCATGCCTCCGTGTCCATAGCCGGGCGGCCCTTCGTGGGCTGTGCCGAGGACGCAGGTTCCCGCCACTCCGCCGTCGGCCGGCGTGACGCGCATGGGGGGTGCGAGTGGGCTGCCGGCACCCGTGACGGGGCTGTACATCCGCACCCCTCCCGGAAACTCGTCCACCGACGGTATCTCCGCGCATGCCCGGCGCCGCCCGGTCAACTGCCTGGTGAGGCTGCGGACTTGGTCCGTCACGCGGTGCAAGGTCTCCGGCGAGGCCGCGGTCCGGACGGTGGCGTCGACCAGGGCACGCAGCTCATGGCCCAGTGCGGCGATCGCCGCCCGTTCGTGTTCTGGTTCCGCCCGTGCCGCCGGTCGTTCGGAGACATCGCTTGTCGTGGCGTGGTGGTGCAAAGACGAGTTCATCGCGTTTCCGGGTGTCTGTGTGCCGCGGGCGCGGCGGGTCGGTCCGTGGAGGGGGAAGGCGGCCCGGTGCCACCGGGCGTGCACCGCTCGAACATGGCGTCGATCAGCTCGACGTCCTCCGTTCGAGCGGTGAACGACACAACGGACCGGTGGTCCGGTGCCTCATTTCTCCAGAACGAAGATCGGCTTGTGGCCGGCGCGGCCTGAGGTCAGCACGTCGGGGATCTCGTCCCAGCCGTACACTCCGCTGGTGACCAGCTCGGGATGGAGCGTCCCGGCGGCCACGGCCTCCAGCGTCGGCGTCATGTTCGGCCGCGCGTGCCCCTTGCCGTTGTGGAAGTGGACTCCGCGCTGGTACAGCGCGAGCAGCGGGAGCTGGACCTCGTCGAAGTAGATGCCGACGCTGTTGACGTAGCCCTCGGGCATCACCGACAGCAGCGCCTTGCGCAGCCGCGCGGCGTCACAACTGGCGTCCACGGCGAGGTGGAAGTCCTTCTCCCGCTTGCCGTTGACGTCGTGGACCTCGGCGCCGAGCTGCTCGGCGACCTTCATCCTGACCGGGTCGTCGTCGTAGTACACGGTGCGGGCGCGGGCGCAGTGGACCGCGACGTCGACGCAGTACAGGCCGATGGAACCGGTCCCGCCGAACACCGCGATCTTCGGGTCGGAGATCCCGGCGACGGTCGGCATGACGGTCTCCCAGCCGAGGGCGAGGTTGTCGCCGATCGACGCCAGGTGCACCGGATCGACGCCGACGGGCAGCTTGGCGAGATTGAAGTCCGCGTAGGGAACGCGGATGAGTTCGTCGAAGGTCCCGCCCCAGGCCCCGTTCACCGGCAGGCCGTACTGGGCGTCGCCGTGGACGAGACAGCGGGCCGGGTGCCCGAGCTCGCACTGCGCGCAGCTGCCGCACGCTATGTGCCACGCGACGCCGACGACGTCACCGACCGCGACATCCGTGCAGTCGGGGCCGACCTCGACGACCGTGCCCACGCACTCGTGGCCGATGGGGAACGGGCCGAATCCGGAGAACGGCGTCTTGTCGTCGATGACATGGTGGTCGAGATCGCACGTCGTGGCCGCGAGCGGGCGTACGAGCGCGTCCGTGCCCGCGACGATGGTGGGGGCGTCGACCTCGTCGAAGCGCAGTTGTCCGGGCGCGACGAACATCAGGCTCTTCATGGGAAAGCTCCTCGGTTTCCTGGGGACCCCTGGTCGGCCGGTGTGCCGGTCGACCCGGTCGCCGCACTCGGTCAGACGGCGCCGGTGACCGGGTCGCCGGCGGAGATCGCGTCCAGGAAGACCAAGTCCGGGGGGCCTGCCAGTGCCTGCGCCAGGGCGGCGCCGACCTCCCGCATCGCGGCCCCCTTCATGTGCGCGCCCAGCGCCTCCTGCGAGGCCCACTTCTCGATCATGACGAACTCACCGGTGGTACCCGTCTTGCGGTGCAGCGCGTACCGCAGGCATCCGGGTTCGGCGTGCACCTTGGGCGCTGCCGTCGCCAGAGTCCTCTCGACCAGCTCTTCCTGGCCGGGCTTGGCGACCATCGTCGCCACCAGAACCACCGGATGGGTCATGGGTTCACACCTCTCCCTTTATGACACTCGTTATAACTATGACACATGTCTTACTCAGCAGTCACACCGGTACGAGATCGAGGCCCGGCGTTCGGTGTCGATCACGACCACCGACCCGCCCCATCCTGGGCCGCCACGACTCCTCGGCACAGCCCAGGGGGCCGGTGAAGGTCCTCGCCGCCACACCGTTCGGATCGGCGCCGGCGAGAACGCTCGGCCGGAACGGCGGCGGTACGACATCGGCGACCCTGCCGAGCTCGGAGTCCGGCAGACCGATGTGGAAGTCGGCACCTAGTGCCGCGACAGGCAACGTTCGCCCCGTCGCGACGCCCGGCACGCCCTCTCGCCGCACCGGCCGAAAGCCCAAGTACATCCAGTACGAGGGCTTCCGGCCGGCACACCGAGAGCACGCTCCCCCACCCTCGAACCGGCTTCGCACGGCTCGGGCGGGAGGTACCCCCACGACCCCGCTCCTCAACGGGCAAACGTTGCCTGCCGCGGCACTAGACTATGACGAACGTTATGGCCGGTTCGGTCAGGAGGGGTTCAGTCCGTGACCAAGTCCAGCACGGCGGTGCGCCAGCGGATCGTGGCCGGCGCGGCCGACATGATCAGTCGGCGCGGCCTGAACGCCACGAGCATTCGCGAGACGGCCAAGCACGCCCGGGCGCCGCTCGGCTCGACGTATCACTACTTCCCGGAGGGCAAGCAGCAGCTTGTCACCGAGGCCGTCCGCTACACGGGCGAATGGACCGCCGCCAGTCTGCGCAAGGCGCTGGAGGCGGGACCGGTCGCCGGACTTCGCGCCTTCCTTGCACTGTGGCGCAAGATCGTCGTCGACAGCGACTTCCGGGCCGGCTGCCCCGTTCTGGCCGTCTCCGTCGAGGAACCCCCTGCCGACGAGCCACCGGCGGCCCTCCTGGCCGCCGCCGACGTCTTCACCGAGTGGGAGAACCTGCTGGCCGGGTCGCTGCGTGAGCACGGCGCCGAACCACGGCAGGCGGCTCAGCTCGCGACGCTCGTCGTCGCGGCGGTCGAAGGCACCGTGGCCATGTGCCGCGCCAAGCGCAGCACCCAGCCCCTCGACGACACAGCGGAGCAGCTGCAGGCCCTGATCCTCGCCGCGATCGAGGACTGACGTCACGCGCCCAGTGCCGCGCGCACGGCCTCGGCCCGCTCCTCGGTGAAGACCCCGCTCTCAAGGAGCGGCAGGATGGACAGCACTCCCCCTGACGACCCCCAACTACCCTCGTCGATCACACGGAAGTTGACCCACCAGGCAGGCGACGGCTTCTCCAGCCCACAGGCCACCGCGAGCGCGGCCAGCACCCGCTCGATCACCTCGGCCCGCACGTCCCGCTGCCACGCGGCGTCCATGACCGCGACGTCGATCACCATGACGTCGAGGTCCTGATCGGCGTCGGCCAACAGTCGCCCGCCGATGGCCATCATGTCCCGCTCGCGCTCGACGAAGTGCACCTGGAACCCGGCCCTGGCGGCCGGAGCGTGCTGCCCGACCTCGGGCACCAACACCGCGTCGGTCAGCGTCTCGGCCAACGCACGGCGCTGGTCGAGACCCAGGCGCCCCTTCGGGGCGTTCACGGTGATGATCGTCATGCCAACTCCTATGACAGTCGTTATAGAGCGGCAGACTACACAACCGGAAGCGAGACCCGGAACCGGCGGCTCGCCGAACTTGTGGTTGCGCGCCGGTTCCGTCCCGTGGATCACCGTCCTCCCGCGGGTCGCGTCCGGGGCGCGGAACGATCCGAGGGCCCGGAGGCGACCCACTGCCTCGCAACCGCACTCCGGCGTCCTCGTCCGTGCCGGGCACGCCCCGAATTCAGGGGTGGATCACCAGGCCATCTCACCGTGACGGTCACGGAAGGTGCCGGTCGGTCCGTCCGCCCCGATGGTGGCGAGTTCGACGATCGCGTCGGTCCCCTCGGTCACCGTCTGCGGGCCGCTGTGTCCGTTGAAGTCGGTCGCGGTGTAGCCCGGGTCGGCCGCGTTCACCTTCACGTCCGGCCAGGACTTCGCGTACTGCGTGGTCAGCATGGTCACGGCGGCCTTCGACGCCGTGTAGAGCGGCGCGACGGCCCGGCCCTCGACGCGCCCGGTGTCGTGGGTGGCCGCGAACGACCCCATGCCGCTGGAGACATTGACGATGACCGGGTTCGCGGACTTGCGCAGCAGCGGCAGGAACGCGTGCGTCACCCGGACGATCCCGACGACGTTGACTTCGAAGACTGTGCTCGCGTCGGCGGCCGTGATCTGGTCGGCGGGACTGTGTGTCCCGAAGACACCCGCGTTGTTGATCAGGACGTCGATGCCGCCCTCGCGAGCCTCGATGTCGGCGGCGGCCGCAGCCACCGACGCGTCGTCGGTCACGTCGATCTGGACGAAACGGGCACCGAGTGCGTCGGCGGCCGCCTGGCCGCGCTCCGGATCACGCGCGCCGACGAGGACGGTGTGGCCGGCCTCGATCAGGCGGCGGGCGGTCTCGTACCCGAGGGACTTGTTGGCTCCTGTGATGAACGTTGTTGTCATGCGTTCACCTTCGGCCCGCGACGAGAGGACAACCAGTGCCCTCTGCGACGGTAGGACTGCCAGTACCAGGCACAACGGCTGTCCGGCGGAGACAATGGCCGAGTGGACGAGACCCTGGGCACGGCATTGCGCCGCTGGCGCGACCGGCTTTCTCCCCTCGACGTCGGGCGGCCTTCGCGGCCCGGACGACGTGCGGTGGGGCTGCGACGCGAGGAACTGGCCGAGCTCGCGGGGCTGTCGGTCGACTATGTGGTGCGGCTGGAGCAGGGGCGGGCCACGAGCCCTTCGGCGCAGGTCGTCGCGAGCCTGGCCAGGGCACTGCAGCTGCAGCCCATGGAGCGCGATCACGCCTACCGGCTGGCCGGCCTGCTCCCGCCCCAGGAGGGGACGATCTCCACGCATGTTCCGGCGGGGGTCCAGCGGATGCTGGCCCGCCTCGGGGAGTTCCCCGTGGGCGTGTTCAGCGCCGACTGGACCTTGCTGTCCTGGACCCCGGCATGGGCAGTGCTGCTGGGCGACCCCAGCGCACGGACACACGTCGAGCGGAATCTGGCGCGGGCGGTCTTCGCCGCAGGGCCCAGCCGGCTCGCGGCCTGGCCCGTGCTCCAGGACGGCGACGCCCTGAACCCCGCCCTCGTCGCCGACCTGCGCACAGCTCTCGTCGACTACCCCCGCGACCGTGGCCTGACCGACCTCGTCGAGGAACTGAGGTCCACCAGCGCGGAGTTCACCCGACTGTGGGACGAGGGTGCGGTCGGACCGCACGTCTCGGCCCGCAAAACCATCCTGCACCCCCAGGTCGGCGAGGTGACGTGCGACTGCGACGTGCTCACCGTCCCGGGCTGCGACATCCGCCTCGTCGTCTACACGGTGGCCGCGGGTTCCGCCGACGCGGAAAAGCTGGAGTTCCTGCGGGTCACGGGCGGCGTCCGCACCGACGGCCCCTCGCCTCCGGGGCGAGGCAGCTTCTCCACGCCGTAACG
>NZ_JBNCAQ010000057.1:0-21413 GCF_049808595.1 Streptomyces aurantiaciflavus
CTGAGTCAGGAATTCTGTTCAGATGTGTAGGGTTGTGGGGTGGCGCGTACTGGGCGGCCGAAGGCCGAGTTGATCCTGTCGGATGAGGAACGGGCTGCGCTGGAGGGATGGGTGCGGCGCCGTTCCACGCCGCAGGCGTGGGCTCTGCGCTGCCGGATCATCCTGGCCTGCTCTACCGGCGCGTCCAACAAGGACGTGGCAGCGCAACTCGGCTCGACACCGCATGCGGTGGGCAGGTGGCGGGCGCGGTTCGTCGAGCACCGGATCGCGGGCCTGGGCGACATGCCGCGCTCGGGCGGGCCCAGGACGGTGACCGACGAACAGGTCGCCGCGGTGGTCACCAAAACGCTGGAGAGCACGCCGAAGAACGCCACGCACTGGTCGACGAGGGCGATGGCCAAGGAGTTGGGCATGTCGCAGTCGACCGTCTCGCGGATCTGGCGAGCCTTCGGCCTGCAGCCACACCGCTCGGAGACGTTCAAGCTGTCGACCGACCCGTACTTCGTCGACAAGGTCCACGACGTCGTCGGCCTGTATCTGGACCCGCCCGAGCGGGCCCTGGTGTTCTGCGTGGACGAGAAGTCGCAGATCCAGGCACTGGACCGCTCCCAGCCGGTGCTGCCGATGATGCCGGGTGTTCCCCAACGGGTCACTCACGACTACGTGCGGGCGGGAACCACGACGCTGTTCGCGGCCCTGGAGGTGGCCACGGGGAAAGTCATCGGCTCCCTCCACCGCCGGCACCGGGCCGAGGAGTTCAAGAAGTTCCTCATCAAGCTGGACCGAGAGATACCGCAGGGCCTGGACGTGCACCTCGTGCTGGACAACTACGCCACCCA
Organism: Streptomyces aurantiaciflavus; assembly: GCF_049808595.1. NCBI lineage: Bacteria > Bacillati > Actinomycetota > Actinomycetes > Kitasatosporales > Streptomycetaceae > Streptomyces > Streptomyces aurantiaciflavus. Next base: position 840 of record NZ_JBNCAQ010000057.1, read on the forward strand.
CAAGACCCCGGCCATCAAGACCTGGCTCCTGGCCCACCCCCGCTTCCACCTGCACTTCACACCCACCGGCTCGTCATGGCTGAACCTGGTCGAGCGGTGGTTCGCGGAGCTGACCAACAAGCAGATACGACGAGGCGTCCACAAGACCGTCCACGCGCTGGAGAAGGACATCCGCAGCTGGATCGCCATGTGGAACACCGATCCCAAGCCCTACGTCTGGACGAAGACCGCGGACGAAATCCTCGAACGCCTCGCCAGTTATCTGAACAGAATTCCCGACTCAGAAGACTAGTTGCACTGTAAACAAACGATGGCATCGGTGTTACCGTGCGGGTATGGCAGTGAAGACGGCCGGGGCGGGCCTCGAGGAGCGGTGGCGGGACATCCTGTCGGTGCACGCGCGCACGATGTGCGAGATCGACCGGGTGCTGCATCCGCACGGTCTCGGAGCGAGCGACTTCGAGGTGCTCGACATCCTCGCCTCCGAGACGCCCCGGCAGGGCGACCAGTGCCGGGTGCTGGACCTCGTCGGACGGGTGCACCTCAGTCAGAGCGCGCTGTCCCGCCTCATCGGCCGGCTGGAGAAGGAAGGGCTGGTCGAGCGTTCCGTCTGTGTGGAGGACCGGCGCGGGGTGTGGGTCGCCCTCACCCGCAAGGGCCGCGACCTGCACTCCGAGGCACTGCCGCTCCAGCGGGCGGTGCTGGAGCGGATGCTGGGCGGCTGAGCACCTGGCGCAGGGCGCGGCCGACGGCCCCGACCTGGGAAGCGGCTCAGCCGTCCACCTCGTACTGTCCGACCTCCAGGAAGTACCGCATCTCCTCCGGGGTGCCCTCCACTGCCCGCTCCGCCGCCGCGCGCAGGGCGTCGCTGATGCCGGGGTCGGCCAGGATCTTCGCGATGGCGACGCGGTCGTCCTCGGCCTGGGCGAGCCGGCGACCGGTCTCCAGGAAGTACGCCCTGTCCGCGGCGGTGCCGTCCAGGGCCTTCTGCGCCTCACGGAACACCGCCTTACCGGTGGCGGGATCGGCCAGGATCTTCGTGATGGCGAAGGCGTTGTCCTCGTCCTGGGCGATCCAGCGACCCGTCTTGAGGAAGTACCGCAGGTCCTCGACGGTCCCGTCGAGCGCCGCCTGGGCCTCCCTGCGCACGCCCCTGCCGGTGTTCTCGTCCGCCAGGATGCGGAGGATCTCGATGCGGAGGTCGTCCTCCGACATCGAGTCGTACGGCGAGTCCGCGGCCGCGGCCGACGCGGTGACGGGTGCGGAGGCCGTGTCGGCGGCGAAGGACGGGGTGGAAAGCAGCAGGGCCGAAGTCAGGGCGCCCGTGGCAAGGACGAGTGCCGTGCGCGACAAGGTCATGTGGTCCCCCATGGTCGAAGAGTGGCCGACTGTTTGTCATCGGCGCCAAGATCCTCGCCGGGGCAGACCTGGATGCGCAAGCGTTTTCATCGCTTGGGGGCCGGCACCGAACGCCTCGCAGCGGTGGCTGGACGAGGCGTTCGATCCGCGGGGAACCCCGAGGGCCGCGGGAGATCGTGGCTCACCGGGCCAGCAGGGTGCGTACTCCCTCCGAGGTGAGGGTCAGCGGGTGGTCGCCCGCCGCGTCGATGGAGAGCGACAGCTCACCCTCCGGCCACTGGTGGGCGAGCGCCCCGAGTGGCACCACGCGGTAACGGGCGACGTCGGGCAGCAGATCGGCCATCTCCGGCTCGGAGGTGAACACCGGCACCACGGGCGCGCTGCCGGGCTGCTCCAGCACGGGCAGCGCCAGGGTGCTGGGGTTGGTGACGTCCTCGTCGGTGGCGTCGTCGGGCACGGGCACCAGCACGTCGGAGTGCGCGAGCGTGTCCAGGGCCGCCGTGTCCCCGGTGTCCCGGGCCAGCGCGTCCAGCGCCCGCGCGGCGGGGGTGGCGTTGGCGTCGTGGGCGGGTGTCTCCATGGCAGCTCCCCAGGTAGCGATGGTTGGCGGGTCCGGCCTCGCGTACCCGCTGTCGCAGGGGTCAATCGCGTTTCGAGCCACTCACCGTTCCGTCCTCCGCTGTCCGCCGACGGGCCGTCGCGCCCTGGTCGCGCCGCGTGGCGGGGCCGCACGCCGGTCTCCGTCGGACCCGTGCCCTGGCCGCCCCGCTCACGCGCCGAGCAGTTCCGCGACCCTCGTGCCCCTCACCAACGGCCTGTACAGGTCCATGATCTGCAACGCCTTCGCGTGGGAGTCGTCGTCCGCGCCGGCGCAGGCGTCGGCGACCACGAGCACCTCGACGCCGGCGTCCGCCGCGGCGAGCGCCGTCGACAGCACGCAGCAGTCGGTGCTGACGCCGGTCAGGACGAGCCGGCCCTCCTGGGCGACGCGTGCGGCGAGGTGTGGCGTCCATTTGCCGAAGGTGGGCGCGTCCAGGACGTCGTGGGCCAGGCCGGCGAACTCGTCCGTGAGGTGCCACAGGCGCGCGTCCGGGGGGCGCAGGGCGAAGGGCCACCGGTCGTAGTAGGCGCGCCAGGCTCCGGTGGGCTGCTCGGGGGCCACGAAGCGGGTGAAGGTGACGCGTGTGCCGAAGGCCGGCAGCAGCCGTCGTACGCCTGCCGCGGCCTCGGTGAAGCGGGGCGTCGCCCAGGGGCTCGCGGCGTCGGCGAAGACGTGCTGCATGTCGATGACGGCGAGCAGGCCCGCGGTCATCCGTGCTCCACCCCCTCCACGCCGGGCGCCCGGGACTCCTGGGCTCGGACGCCGCCGCGCGCCAGGGCGAGGGTCCCGAGGAAGCCGAGGGCGAGGGCGGCCAGGACGCCGAGGTTGGCGTAGGCCCAGGCGCCGGACCTGCCGCCGAGGCCGAAGGGGCCGAGGAGGTAGCCCTGCCACTCCAGCCAGCCGGCGGAGGCGTTGGTGACCAGGCCCCAGCCGAGGGCGGTGGCGGCGAGGGTGAGGACCAGCGGGCGGGCCGGTACGTCGCCGTAGCGGCCGTCGGGGCGGTAGAGGTCGGCCTCGTCGTAGTCGCGGCGGCGCAGGGCGAGGTCGGCGAGCATGATGCCGCACCATGCGGCGATGGGGACGCCGAGGGTGGTGAGAAACCCCATGAACGGGCCGAGGAAGTCGTCGGCGACGAAGACGATGTAAACCGAGCCCGCGATCATCAGGATGCCGTCGAGGAGGGCCGCCAGGGGCCGCGGAACGCGCAGGCCGGCCGAGAGCAGGGCCAGGCCGGAGGAGTAGATGTCGAGGACGGCGCCGCCGACCAGGCCGAGGACGGCGACCACGGCGAACGGCACCAGGAACCAGGTGGGAAGGATCGTCGTCAGCGCGCCGATCGGGTCGCCGGCGACGGCCGTGGAGAGCGTCTCGGAGGAGCCGGCGAGCAGGAGGCCGAAGACCAGCAGGAGCAGCGGGGCGAGGGAGGCGCCGAAGGTGGTCCAGCCGATCACGCCCCGGCCGGAGGAGGAGCGCGGCAGGTAGCGGGAGTAGTCCGCGGCGGCGTTGACCCAGCCGAGGCCGAAGCCGGTCATCATGAACACCAGCGCGCCGATGAACTCCTGGGCGGAACCGGCGGGGATCGCGCTGACGGCGCTCCAGTGGACGTGGTCGGCGACGAGCCCCACGTAGACGAGTGTGAGCGCGCCCGTCACCACGGTGATCACGGTCTGCAGGCGCATGATCAGGTCGAAGCCCATGACGCCCACGACGACGGTCAGCGCGGCCACCAGGACCAGTGCGACGACCTTGGTGCCGGTGCCGCCGCCCCAGCCGAGCCGGTCGAACACGGTCGCCGTGGCCAGGGCGGCGAGGGAGACGAGGACGGTCTCCCAGCCGACGGTGAGCACCCAGGAGATCGTCGAGGGCAGGCGGTTGCCGCGCACGCCGTGGGCGGCGCGGCTCAGCACCATCGTCGGCGCGGAGCCGCGCTTGCCGGCGACCGCGACGAACCCGCAGAGCAGGAACGAGAAGACGATGCCGGTCACGCCCGCGATCAGGGCCTGCCAGAAGGAGATGCCGAAACCGAGCGCGAACGCGCCGTAGCCGAGGCCGAGGATGGAGACGTTCGCCCCGAACCAGGGCCAGAACAGCGTGCGGGGCGTGCCCCTGCGCTCGCCGTCCCGGATCACGTCCAGGCCGTGCGTCTCCACCCGGAGCGGTCTGTCCACCGGGGCGTCGGCGGGGTGTGCGCCGTGCGGATGCGTCATCGTGGACCTGCCTGTCGGGTGCCGTCGGGTTCCGTCGGGTGAGGAGCGCGGGGCTCGTGGTGACCCGCCACACTCCTACCCGGCCGGGGTCGCGGTGATCCGCCGGACGGCCCTGCGAGGACGCCGACCGCATCGCTCCCTCATGAACGGGCCGCGTCCCACCATGAAGGCCCCGGCTTACACGTTCCGGCAGGTCCCGCCGGCCGGCCTGCCGTCATTCCGCGGTCCACTTGGCCATCCAGCCCTCGTTCTGCACCGAGACGACGTGTTCCGTGCGTTCCGCCAGCCGGTCGGCGTCCGCGTCGGTGGCCGGGGCGAGTTGCCGCCACCACCGCAGGACACGCTCCAGCTCACCGGCCGTTCTGCTGTACTCGACGTGCAGGGTGACGTAACGGGCGGACGCTCCGTGGGAGACGACCGACGCGGAGATCGTCGCGACGACGGGGATCCAGGCGGCCGCCTGCTCCGCGGCGAAGGCGCCGGCGGCCGCGCCGAGGACCACCGACAGGGCCGCCAGGGCCACGCCCCAGCGGTCGACGCGCCGGGCCCGGCGGGCCATCTCGGCGGCCTTCGGCCGGTAGTAGCCGTCCAGTTGGCCCAGCAGCCGCGCGCCGAGGTAACCGGCGGCGTCGGTGACGGGAGGCAGCGGGCGGTCGACGGGTGTGAACTCCCGGACGACGGACGTGAGATGACCCGCCTCGTCCAGCACCGTCTCGGTGCGGCGCAGGAGTTCGGCGTCGCGGTGGGCGGGGTCGCGGTAGTGGGCGACCTTGGCCAGGTAGACGTACGTCTGGCTCTTGAGCTCCTCGGAGACCGAGCGCAGCCGGGTCCACTCCCGCACCCGGTCGGGGGCGGCGCCGCGGGCGGCGAGGGGGGCGGCGCCCGCGGCGAGCAGGGCGAGGAAGGAGAGCACGCGGCCCGATCCCGGTGAGGAGCCCATGAGTTGGGAGGCCGCGACACCCAACACCGCCGCGGCGACCGAGCACCCGAGCGTCGCCGCACGGGCACGCCCGATCGCCGCTCTGCTCCGATCCGCCGCCTGCGACCAGGTGCTCTGCGCACGCCAGACGTCCTCTGCCACGGCCGTTCCCCCGACGGTGCTCACAGCAGGATTCTGACGCCGCCGCAACTCGTCGGCAATGAGAACAGGGGTGCCACCGCGAGACCGCACGTGCGCCGGGCCACGACCACCGCCCGGGAGACCGCTGCTCGCCTCAGGGACGGGCGCCGAGCACAGGCGCACACCTGAGCAGGGGACCGCTTGAATGATCGAAACGCGGGGTGGTTAGCATATGAGCGCCACCTAGCTCGAAAGAGATACCTGTGACTGTCAACGAGGACTCGTTCACCAACTGGAAGAACCGCGAGGAGATCGCGGAGTCGATGATCCCGATGATCGGGAAGCTCCACCGGGAGCGGGACGTCACCGTCCTGCTGCACAGCCGCTCCCTGGTGAACAAGTCGGTGGTCAGCATCCTGAAGACCCACCGCTTCGCCCGGCAGATCGCCGGTGAGGAGCTCTCGGTCACCGAGACGCTGCCCTTCCTGCAGGCCCTCACCACGCTCGACCTGGGCCCGTCCCAGATCGACATCGGCATGCTCGCCGCGACCCACCGGGCCGACGACCGGGGACTGTCGGTGGCGGAGTTCACCGCCGAGGCCGTCGCCGGCGCCACGGGCGCTGACAAGATCGACCGCCGTGAGCCGCGGGACGTCGTCCTGTACGGCTTCGGCCGCATCGGCCGCCTGGTCGCGCGCCTGCTCATCGAGAAGTCGGGCTCCGGCAACGGCCTGCGGCTGCGGGCCATCGTGGTGCGCGGCGGAGGCGGGCGAGCCTCCGACGATCTCGTCAAGCGCGCCTCACTGCTGCGTCGCGACTCCGTGCACGGCCAGTTCCAGGGCACGATCACGGTCGACGAGGCGAACAACAGGATCATCGCCAACGGCAACGAGATCACCGTGATCCACGCCGACGACCCGAGCGCGGTGGACTACACGGCGTACGGCATCAAGAACGCCATCCTCATCGACAACACGGGCAAGTGGCGCGACCGCGAGGGTCTGTCGAAGCACCTGCGCCCCGGCATCGACAAGGTCGTCCTGACCGCGCCGGGCAAGGGCGACGTCCCGAACATCGTGCACGGCGTCAACCACGACACCATCAAGCCGGACGAGACCATCCTGTCCTGCGCGTCCTGCACCACCAACGCGATCGTCCCGCCGCTGAAGGCGATGGCGGACGAGTACGGCGTGCTGCGCGGCCACGTGGAGACCGTCCACTCGTTCACCAACGACCAGAACCTGCTGGACAACTACCACAAGTCCGACCGGCGGGGCCGCTCCGCGCCGCTCAACATGGTCATCACCGAGACCGGCGCCGCCTCCGCCGTCGCCAAGGCGCTGCCCGACCTCAAGGCGAGGATCACCGGCAGCTCCATCCGCGTCCCGGTGCCGGACGTGTCGATCGCGATCCTCAATCTCCAGCTCGCCCGGGAGACCACCCGGGAGGAGGTCCTCGACCACCTGCGCGAGGTGTCGCTGACCTCGCCGCTGAAGCGCCAGATCGACTTCATCAGCGCCCCCGACGCGGTCTCCAGCGACTTCATCGGCTCGCGCCACGCCTCGATCGTCGACGCGGGCGCCCTGAAGGTCGAGGGCGACAACGCGATCCTCTACCTCTGGTACGACAACGAGTTCGGCTACTCCTGCCAGGTCGTCCGCGTCGTCCAGCACGTCTCCGGGGTGGAGTACCCGACGTACCCCGCGCCGAGCGCCTGACCTACGCCCGGTCCGGCCCCGTCGGGCCGGACCGGGCGCGCGGCCTCAGGCCGACTCCGTCTCCGGGCGGCCCGGTGCCGACCAGTGGGTGTGGAAGGCGCCGGGACGGTCGGTACGGCGGTAGGTGTGGGCGCCGAAGAAGTCGCGCTGGCCCTGGAGGAGGGCGGCGGGCAGCCGGTCGGCGCGCAGGGTGTCGTAGTGGGCGAGCGCCGCGGAGAACGCGGGGACCGGGATGCCCCGACGGGCCGCGGCGGCGACGGTCTCCCGCCAGGGCACCTGGGCGTCGGTGATCTCCATGGCGAACTCCATCTCGCCCAGCAGGCTGACCAGCTCGGGGTCGGCGGCGTACGCGGTGCGGATGCGGTCGAGGAACGAGGCGCGGATGATGCAGCCGCCGCGCCAGATCTTGGCGACCTCGCCCAGGTCGATCTTCCAGCCGAACTCGCCCGCCGCGTCCTGGATCATCTTCCAGCCCTGGTCGTAGGCGATGACCTTCGAGGCGTACAGGGCGTGCTCCACCTGCGAGGTGAAGCGGGCGGCCTCCGTACGGCTGAGCGCAGGGGTGGTGCCGCCGGGCAGTCCGGAGTAGGCGGCGCGCAGTTCGCTCTGGCCGGAGGCGGCGCGGGCGAAGGTGGCCTGGGCGATGGCGGTGACCGGCGAGCCCAGGTCGAGGGCCGTCTGCACGGTCCAGCGGCCGGTGCCCTTCTGGCCGGCGGCGTCGGCCACGATGTCCACGAACGGCCGTCCGGTGGCCGCGTCGGTGTGGGCGAGGACCTCGGCGGTGATCTCGATGAGGTAGGAGCCGAGGCGGCCCTGGTTCCAGGTGCGGAAGATCTCGGCGATCTCGGCGGGGGCGTAGCCGGCGACCTGGCGCAGCAGGTCGTACGCCTCGGCGATGAGCTGCATGTCGGCGTACTCGATGCCGTTGTGGACCATCTTCACGAAGTGCCCGGCCCCGTCGGTGCCGACGTGGGCGGCGCAGGGCTCGCCGTCGATCCGCGCGCTGATGCTCTCGAACATCGGGCCGAGCACGTCGTACGACTCGGTCGAGCCGCCGACCATGATCGACGGCCCGTTGAGGGCGCCCTCCTCACCGCCGGAGACGCCGGTGCCGACGAAGTGGATGCCCCGCTCGCGCAGGGCCTCCTCGCGGCGGCGGGTGTCGGAGAAGTGGGCGTTGCCGCCGTCGATGATCATGTCGCCGGGCTCCAGGAGCGGGGCGAACTCGTCGATGACGGCGTCGGTGACCGCGCCCGCCTGCACCATGATCATCAGCCGCCGGGGGCGTTCCAGGGCGGCCACGAACTCCTCGGCCGACTCGGCGGGGACGAACGTGCCCTCGTGCCCGAACTCCTCGACGAGTGCCCGCGTGCGGCCGGCGCTGCGGTTGTGGACGGCGACGGTGTGGCCGTGGCGGGCGAAGTTGCGCGCGAGGTTGCGGCCCATCACGCCGAGGCCGGTGACGCCGATGGCAGCGGTTGCGTTCATGAGGTACGTCCCTTGTATCGGTGGCGCGGTCGGGGGCGGGCGGCCCCTCGTGCCCCCTGGTACGGCCGCGGGGCCGGATCTTCTCGATGGCGGGCCGAAGAAGGGGGCGCCTTTCTCACGAAGAAGGCGCCGCTCTCGGGAGGGGGCGCCTTCCCCGGAAGGGGGCGCCTGCCCCAGGAGGGGGCGCCTTTCTCGGCGCCCCCGGTCGTCGGCCCCGCTAGAACGCCGCGTCGGCGAGGCGGTCGACCTGGTCCACGTCCGAGGACCAGCAGTAGAGGACGACCTCGTCGGCGCCGATGTCGCCGTAGGCGCGTACGGCTTCGCGGATCGCGTCGGGTGTGGTGAGCAGGCCGTTCGCCATGTAGTCCGCTCGTCCGCTGAAGGCGTAGTAGTCGACCAGCTGCCGCCGGGCGGTGTCCACCGTGCCGCGCGGGCCGAGTGCCACGTTCACCTGGGCGACCAGGCGCGGGCGGCCGGGGCGGTTCCATCGGTCCCAGCCGGACTCCACGGCACGGAACAGGCCCGTCATGTGCGCCGGCGGCAACGCGGCGCCCAGGAAGCCGTCGCCGAACCGGCCGACGCGTTCGAGGGCGGCGGGGGCGAAGCCGCCGAACAGCACCTCGGGCCCGCCGGGCCGCGCGGGCGAGGGGCCGATGGGCCCGACGCCCTCGCCGTACGGCTCCCCGGACCAGGTCCGGCGCAGCAGCGTCATCTGCTCGTCGAGGCGGCGGCCCCGGCGGTGGAGGTCGATGCCGGCAGCCAGACAGTCGTCCGCGCGGCCGCCGACGCCGATGCCGAGCGTGAAGCGTCCGCCCGACACGCGGTCGAGGGTGGCCGTCTGCTTGGCGAGAAGGGCCGTGCTGTGGTGGGGCGCGATCAGCACCTCGGTCTGGACGCGGATGCGGGAGGTGGCGCCGGCGAGGGCGGCGAGGGTGACGAGGGGCTCGGGGTTGTCGTAGACGAGGCGGTCGAGCAGGCCGAGTGTGCTGAACGGGCCCACGTCGGCGCGTCGCGCCCACGTCAGCAGCAGGGCGGGGTCGTCGACGGGAAGGCCGAGGCCGATTTTCATGGAGCGCTCCTTGGAAGGGCAGACCGGATACCGGTGCCGCCCCTCCTGGCTCCGCGCGTGCCTGGCGCGGGCTCGCTCCCGTTCTGCGGCGTGGTTCTGGAGAGCGTCGTGATCAGAGTGCGAGGACCATAACGCGGGCCGTTGATCCCGGGCCACTGCTTTTTCCGACACCTGTCCGCACGGCCGCCGCGGCGTCACCCGAACCGGTGGATTGCCCGCCACACCCCTCGGGAAGGCCCGAACTGCCCTGCTCCACCGTGGGTTCAAGTGAAAGGCGACGCCCCGTGACCGCACCCGACCGCGAGCCCCTGCCCTGGGACACCGAGCAGGCCGCCGACGCCTACCGCGACCGCGACATGCGCCTCGCCCGGAACCTGATCTTCCCGACCGTCCTCGATCGCCTCGGCTCCGACGCGCGACCGGGCCGGACCGTCCTGGACATCGGCTGCGGCACCGGAGCGCTCACCGCCCACCTCGCCGAGACCCGGGGGTGCACGGTGCACGGCCTGGACCCGTCGGCCGCCATGCTGGACATCGCCCGCGCCGACCGTCCCCATCCCCGCGTCCACTACCGCCTCTTCGACGGCAGGACGCTGGACTGGATCCCGGACGGCTCCGTGGACGCCGTCGTCTGCTGCCTCGTCTACTGCACCGACCCCGACGACGCCCGGCTCGCCGCCCTCACCGGCGAGATCCACCGCGTGCTGCGCCCCGGCGCGCCCTTCGTCCTCGCCGACCTCAACCCCGACGCGACCGGCGCGCAGTTCTCGACCCTGCGCTACGGCGAGCCGGACGTCGCCTACGCCGACGGCGACACCGTCCCGACCACCCTGCGCCGGCTGAGCGGAACCACGGTCACCACCGCCTGCCACTACCGGTCCCTCCCCCGGTACCGAGCCCTGCTGACCGGCGCCGGCTTCCCCGCCCCGGACCTGGACCTGCCCCTCGCCCCGCCGCGGGGCGACGGCGCGTCCCCGCCGGAGGAGACGCGCCTGGCCCCGTACATGGTCCTCAGCGCTCGTGGACGATCCGGCCGTCGAACACCGTGAGGTCGACCTGGACGTCCATGATCGCGTGCGGGTCCAGGGCCGGCAGCGGGCGGTCCAGGACGCACAGGTCGGCGACCTTGCCGGGCTCGACGGAGCCCTTCCAGTCCTCGGCGAAGTCCTGCCGGGCGGGGTTGACGGTGTAGGCGCGCAGGGCCTCGGTGAGGGACACGCATTGCTCGGGGCCGCTGCGCCGGCCGCTCGCCTTGGACTCCCGGAGCATCATCGCGGCCACGCCCTGGCGCCAGTCGGGCTCGGTGATCGGCGCGTCCGAGCCGACGCAGACCGTGACCCCGGCCTCGACGGCGGACCGCACGGGCCACTGGTGGGCGGAGCGCTCCGGGCCGACCACCTCGTCCATCAGGTCGGAGATGGTCCACTTGATGGCGGGGTTCATGTTGACGCCGTAGCCGTGCGCCGCCAGTTTCGCGAGGCTGGCCGCGCCGATGAAGTCGCCGTGGATGACGTAGTGCCGGGCGTCGGGTCGGGGCGCGGCCGTCTGGGCGGCGAGGAAGGCGTCGACGACGGTGTCGATGGCCCGGTCTCCGGTGACGTGGACGCCGAGCTGGAAGCCCGCCTCGTGGGCGACGCGGATCATCTCGCGCAGTTCGCCGACCTGGAGGTCGGGGGTGGCGCCGTGCACGCACAGCGCGCCGTGGCCGCCGCCGGCGTAGGGCTCGTTCATCCAGGCGGTGCGGTTGGGCGGCACCCCGTCGGCGAAGATCTTGACGCCGACGGCGCGCAGGAGGCGCTCGTCGGCGGACCGGGGGCGCCGCAGTTCGGCGAGGCCCTTGCGGACGTCGTCGGCGGACCCGCCGATCGGGGCGGGCATCAGCAGGACGCTGACCCGGGCCTGGAGGTCGCCGCTCGCGGCGAGGTCGGCGTAGGCGGTCCAGTTGTCGGTGCTGAGTCCGCCGAAGAAGGTCGTGGCGCCGCCCGGGCCGAGGCCGGGTTCGGTGTAGCTGGTGATGCCTCGGGTGTGCAGTTCGCGGACCACGTTCCGGATGGCCCGGCGGCGTTGGGCGACCGTGGGTGACGGGAGCGCCGCGAGGACGAGTTGCTGGGCGGCCTCCCGCAGGATACCGGTGGGTTCCCCGTCCGGGTCGAGGTCGATGACCCCGCCCGCCGGGGCCGCGCTCGCCGCGTCGACGCCGCAGCGGCGCAGGGCCTCGGTGTTCACCCACACCATGTGCGAGGAGAAGTCGGTCAGACAGACGGGATGGTCGGGCGCGACGGCGTCCAGGTCCCGGCGGTGCGGGAAGCGCCGCGGGTCGGCGAGACACTCCGTGAGGTAGCCGGGGTCCCAGCCGATCCCGACGATCCACTCGCCCGGCCCGGCCGCCTCCACGGCCCGCCGGACGGCGGCGGCGACGTCGGCGATCGACCCGACGGCCGGGTGGCCGACGTCGAGAGCGAAGGGCGGCTTCGTCAGGCCGTAGGCGGCGCCGTGCAGATGGGAGTCGTTGATGCCGGGCAGGACGGTCCGGCCGCCGAGGTCGACGACGCGGGTGCCGGGCCCGGCCAGGGCGCGCATCTCGGCGTCGCCGCCGACGGCGACGATGTCCCCGCCTCGTACGGCGACGCCTTCGGCGACCGTGAGAGCGGCGTCGAGGGTGAGGACCTGACCGCCGGTCAGGACGAGGGTGGGGGTGGGGGTGGTGCTGTCGCTCACGCGAATCCTCTCGGAGTGCGGGGGGAGGGTCACCGCGTCAGGCGCGGACCGAAGCAGGCGAGCGCGGCGCCGGCCACCAGGGCGGTGCCCTGGGCCATCTGCTGCCAGAAGGTCGGCACGTCCAGCAGTGTCAGGCCGTTCTGCAGACAGCCGAGGAAGAGCACACCGAGCAGTACCCCGAAGACCGATCCGGAGCCGCCGGTGAGTGCGACGCCGCCGAGGAGGACGGCGGTGAGCACGGTCAGTTCGAAGCCGGCCCCCGAGGTGCCGGCGACCACGCTGTCCAGCACCGACGCCTTGACGGCGCCGGCCAGGGCGGCCGCGACCCCGGTGACGACGAACAGCGCGAACGGCGTGCGGCGGACGTCGATGCCGGAGAGGTGGGCGGCCTCCCGGTTGACGCCGATGGCGAAGACATGGCGTCCGGCCGGGGTGAGCGCCAGGAACAGGGACCCGGCCACGAGGACCAGCGCGGCGATGACGACCGGCGCGTCGATCCCGGCGACGCGTGATCCGCCGAGCCAGGCGAACCCGGGGCCGAAGCCGCTGAGCGGCAGCGGGAACAGCTGCTGCGCCAGCCCGCGCACCGCGGTCAGCATGCCCAGCGTCACGATGAAGGCGGACAGTCCCAGGTAGCAGCACAGGACGCCGTTCACGGCACCCACCGCGGCGCCCACGGCCAGCGCGCCGAGCACGGCGACGACGGGCGACTGGTGCTGCTGCCCTGCCAGCCAGCCGGCCACCAGACCGCCGAGGGCGAGCGTGGAACCGACCGAGAGGTCGAGATAGCCGCTGATGACCAGCAGGGCCAGCGGTACGGCCACGAGGGCGAGGGTGGCGGCGTCGGTGGCGATGCCGCGCAGGTTGCCCGGGTCGAGGAAGCTGCCGGTGGCCAGCTGGAAGACCGTGATCATCACGGCGAGCACGGCGAGAAGCGGGTGGCGCCGAACGGCGGTCAGCCCGGTGTCGGCCAGGGCGCGGGGGCCCGGCAGTGGGCGGGCGGTGGTCGCGGTGGTCATGCTGCTCCCTCGGAGGGTTCAAAGGACGCGGGTGCGGTGGTGTCGTGGACGGCCGACAGCAGGGCGGCCTCGGTGAGCCCGGCGCCGGCGAGCTCGCCGGCGATCCGTCCCCGGGAGACGATCAGGCAGCGGTGGGCGAGCGCGACGACCTCCTCCGGGTCGCTGGAGGCGAACAGCACGGCCGTGCCGCGCTCGGCGGCGAGGGAGGAGACGACCTGGTAGATCTCCCGTCGGGCGCCGACGTCCACGCCCTGGGTGGGCTCGTCGAGCAGCAGGACGTCGATGTCGCGCGCTTCGTTGATCCACCGCCCCAGCACGAGTTTCTGCTGGTTCCCACCGGAGAAGGCGCCCGCCGCCAGGTCCGGTCGGGCGGGGCGCAGGCCCACGGCGCCGGACACCGCGTCGAAGATCCGCCGCTCCCTGCCCAGCGCCCGCAGGCCGTGCCGGGCGAGCGGGCGGACGGTGGGCAGCAGGACGTTGTCCCGCGCGCTCAGCAGCGGGAACAGTCCCTGTCTGCGCCGGTCCGCCGGGACGAGGGCGATGCCCGCGGTCAGCGCGTCGGCGGGCCGGGCGGCGACGACGGTCCGCTCACCGACCCGCACAGCGCCGCCTTCGGCGCGGCGCCTGCCGTACAGGGTCTCCAGGACCCGGGTGCGGCCCGACCCGATGAGCCCGTACAGGGCGACGATCTCCCCTGCGGCGACGCCGAGGTCGACGGGGCCGAAACCGGGGCCGCGCAGCCCGTCGACGAGGAGACGGGGGGTGCCGGGGGTGCCGCGTGGGGTGGAAGCGGAGGCCGGGGGCGCGGTGGGGTCGGAGGCCGAGGCGGGAGCCGCGCCGACGCTCGCGGGAGGGGCCGGGGCGGAGGCCGAGCCCGAACCCGGGGCCGGGGCCGGGGCGGAGCCCGCGGCCGGCATCGAGCCCGGGGCCGGGCCAACGCTCGCGGGAGGGGCCGGGGCGGAGGCCGAGCCCGGGGCCGGGGCCGGGGCGGAGCCCGCGGCCGGCATCGAGCCCGGGGCCGGGCCAACGCTCGCGGGAGGGGCCGGGGCGGAGGCCGAGCCCGAACCCGGGGCCGGGGCGACGCCCGCGGCCGGGGCGGCGGAACCCAGGGCCGGGGCTGAGGCGGAGCCCGCGGTCGGGGTGGGCTTCTGCGGGCCGGTGATGGCCTCGACCAGGTCGTGGCGGGTTCGGCCCGCCACCTTGGAGTGGTGGGTCACGCGTCCGTCCCGCAGGACGGTCACCGAGTCCGCGAGCCGCTCCACCTCGCCCAGCAGGTGGGTGACGTACACGATGGCCAGGCCCTGGTCCCGCAGGTCCTCGACCCGCTGGGCCAGGGCGTCGCTCTCCGCGCCGGAGAGGGCGGCGGTGGGTTCGTCCAGGACGAGGACCGAGGCGCTGCGGCTGAGCGCCTTGGCGATCTCCACCAACTGCCGTTGTCCCATAGGCAGTTCGCCCACCCGGTCGCGGGGTGAGCAGCTCGCGGCGACCCGCTCCAGCAGTCCGGCGGCGACCTCCTCCTGGGCGCGTCGGTCGATGCGGCCGTACCGGGTCCACTCCTGGCCGAGGAAGATGTTCTCGGCGACCGTGAGGGAGTCGACGACGCTGAGGTTCTGGAAGATGATCGCGACGCCGGCGGCGATGGACTCGCGCGGGCTGAGCCGCGTGTGGCGGGTGCCGCCCACCTCGATGGTGCCGGCGTCCGGCGGAAAGGCGCCGCCGAGGCACTTGATCAGGGTGGACTTGCCGGCGCCGTTGTGCCCGAGGAGGGCGTGCACCTGGCCGGCCGGGACGGTGAGGTCGACGCCGTCCAGGGCTCGTACGCCGCCGAAGGACTTGGTGAGGCCGCGGATGCGCAGGTTCGGTTCCGTCATGGCGGGCACCTAGGAGTTCTGGGCGAGCAGGGCGTCGATACGCGCGGTGTCGGCGTGTCCGACGAGCGTGATCGGCACCTGGGCGCTGGGGTCGGCCTTCCCGGCGGCGACCGCGAGCGGCACGTCGACGACGGCGTTCGCGATGTCCTGCGGGGCGAGGGCGGCCGAGGCGCGGTAGAAGGTGCCCTGCCTGATGGCGAGGAGGGAGGGGGCGGCGCCGTCCTGGCCGCCGACGAAGGTCTTCGTGTCGGTCGCCTTGCGGCCCGTCTGCTGGAGCGCCTTGAACCCGCCGTACGCGGCGGCGTCCGTGACGCCGAGGATGATGTTGAGGTCGCGGTGCTTGGCGAGGACGGCACGGGACTTGGACAGTCCGGTGTCGGGGTCGATGGCCTGCTCCTCGGCGACCACGTCGACGCCGGGGGCGTTCTTGGTGAAGGCGTCGATCATGCCCTTGGTGCGTTCGCGGCCCAGTTGGATCGTCTCGTCGGTGAGGAAGGCGATCTTGCCCTTCCCGCCGAGGTGCTCGTCGGCCCACTGCGCGGCGGCCCTGCCGAGCAGCTCGCCGCCCTCGCGGAAGCTGAACTGGATGTCCGCGCTCTGGTGTTCCAGCGAGCCGCCGTACGTCACCCAGATCAGTCCGGCGTCGAGCGCGGCCTCGGCGACGGACTCCGTCGCCTCGAAGACCATCGGGAAGGACACGATGGCGGGGATCTTCCGGGAGACCCAGGTGGTCAGGTTGGTGGCCTGGGTGTCGGCGCTGCCGGCGTCGCTGGTGGTCAGCAGGGAGACGCCGTGCCGCTTGGCGGCGGCGGTGGAGAGCTTGACCAGCGTCGAGTAGAGCGGGAGCTGGGTGAAGGGGTAGTCCAGGCCGATGGTGGTGAGGGTCTTCGACCCCTTGGAGGCGGCGGCCGCGCCCGCTGCCTTCGCCGAGCCCGCGGTGCCGTCGTCCGGTGCCGAACAGCCCGCGGCGGCGAGCAGGGTCGTGGCCACGGCGCCGCCGGACAGGGCGAGGAACGTCCGGCGTGAGGCGGAGGGGGCGTGCGGGGAGGTGGACATGGGTTCTCCGAGGGGACGCGGCCCGGCGGCCGGCATCGGGCGTCCGGCCTGCCGAACGGGAAGGGTTCCGGCTGTGCGGAACAGGAAAGGGCCGGGGGCCCCCGCCCCGCCATCCGTACAAATACCGACTGCCGGTACGGGCCGCTGTCGAGGTGGCCGGGCGACGGGCTGCGTATTCCCGGTCACGAAACGGTGAACGGCTTGTCGGGCGGCCCTCACCGGCATACCGTTAGGGTTCAAACGACACGGTCCGGTGGTCGTGGGTTCCCGGAGGCCCGCATGGTCAGTCACCAGCAGCTCGCGGCAGCCACCCGCATCGGCATGCTGACCCGTGAACGCGACACGACGTCGGCCTGCACCGAGGCGCTGCGCGAACTCGGCCACGCCCTGCCTCTCGACGCGGCCACCCTCCTGTCGATCGATCCGATCACCGGCGCTCATGTCCAGGTCGCGGGCATCGGCTACACCGCCGAGACCTCCGAGTCACTGGCGGCCGAGTTCGTCTCGACCCCCTGGTACGCCAACGTCGTCGGGCGGACGCTCCCGTCCTCGATCACCGAGGACGCCGAGGACGGCGGGCAGCGCTTCCGCCACGGCTGGTTCTACGCCGAGCGGGTCCGGCCGGCCGGGTTCCGCGACGGCCTGACCGGAGCGCTGCGCGACGGGGACCGTCTGGTCGGTCTGGTCCATCTGAGCACCGAGCGGCCGAACGCCTACGACACGGAGGCGCGGCTGCTGCTCGCGTCGATCCTGCCGGCGCTGGGCTCCCTCGCCGACCCCACGGCCCACACCGGCGACCCGCACGATTTCCCGGCCGGGGCGGCCGCGAACCTCGTCACCGCCGAGGGCGTCGTCGAACTCCCGGGCCGGGAGTCCGCCCAGGTGCTCGACGACGGTGCGTTCGCCTGCCTCGTGCGGGCGTTCGCGGAGTCGGACGGTCTGCGGCTTCGGCTGCTGTGGCCGGTGGGACGCGTCTGGCACCGCGTGGAACTGCGCCGTTGCCGGGCCGGATCGGCGCTCGCCCGCAGGGCGGTACTGGTGTCGCAGACGCCCACGGAGTTGCCGTACGGGCTCAGCCCGCGCGAGGTGGACGTGCTGACGCGGGCGGCCCTGGGGCAGACCAACCAGGCCATCGCGCAGGCGCTCTATCTCTCCCCCCGGACCGTGCACAGCCACATGGAGCACCTGCTCCGGAAGACGGGCTGCGCCTCACGTGCCGAGGCCACCGCCCTCGCGGTGCGCGACGGTGTGCTCCGGCCCGGGCCGGAGAACCTGGCGCACTTCGTGGAGCGGGCGGCTCTCGACTGAGGGGCCGGGATCCGGGCCGGGTCCCAGAACTGCGCACCTCCGTGGACACCGGCCCCACCCTCACCCCGGGCCCCACAGGAACGCGCGGAGGCGGCCTGGCCTGATCGGTGTTGAGGAGAAACCGCCGTTCGGGGGCGGACGAGCCGGGGCATGCTCGCCTGCGGGGCGGGCGTCGTCGTGCGGTGGCGGCCCGCCCGGGGGCAGGCTCCAGAGCAAGGGGGGAAGATCCGTGGGTTGGACGAGTGAGGAGTTCGGGGAGTCCCATGAGGGCATCGCCGGCGCGGTCCTCGCCGACGGCAGCGAGCCCAAGCCGGTCTACCTGGACTTCGGCAGCGGCGCCGACAGTGGGCTGGAGACCAGCGAGTGGTGGGCGTACGACGGGACGACGCGCCGTCCTAGAGCGGCCGGCTACCGGGCGGCGTGCGCGTGCGGCTGGCGCGGCGAGACCCGTCCGATCGACTGGGAGCGGCTGCCGGACGGCCTGCTCTACGACCTGGACACCACCCTCGCGTACAGCGACTGGTGCGAGCACCTGCGCTCCGTCGAACGCCGGACCGTACCGCTCCCGGACGAGCTGACCGACCTGATCGACCGGCTGGAGGACCAGCTGGCCACCCTGGCGGAGCGCGCTCCGGTGGCGGCGCTGAGGGCGGTGGCCACGGTGGAGCGTCTCCTCCCCGGCATCGGCCAGGAGGCGGCCCAGGCGGTCCAGGACGACGAGCTGTCGTGGGAGTCGGTCGGCACGGCGCTGGGGATCAGCCCGGAGAGGGCCAGGTCCCTGCTCACCCGGTATCTCCTGCACCACTGAGCCTCATCGGGCGGGGTCCCGGGGTGGCCGCGCCGGCGCTGTGGGTGTGGCCGAGGCCACGTGGCCTGCGGGGCTTCGGCCGTACCGTCCCGCGGGGACCGCGGGCTACCGTTTCCGGGACCCCTTGTCCCGTAGCTCCCGTGTTCCCGTAGCTCCGTGTCTCCCGTGACACTCGTATGCACCCCGGACGGCCCTCAGTGCGCGCAGACCTCTCCCCCCTCATCGCGGCCACCGCCCAGTGGCTGACGCGGGCCTACCCGGCCTCCGGTGGCGCGCTGGCCTCCGCCCTGTGCGAGGTGCAGGCGCGGCAGGCGGTGACCGTCGCGGCGTGGCTGCGCTACCCGACCGTGATGGACGCCGCCCTGGTCGGCATGGCGGGCCCCGGCGGCTCGGCCAAGCTGGACTGGATCAGCGGCGCGGACACGGACGACGCGGCCTGGCGCAGCTGGGTCGACGAGGTCGTGGCGAGCTGGGCGGCCTGCCTCCTCACCGACCCGGAGCTGGCCGCCCTCGCCGTGGCCGGACTCGACGGCGGGGATCACACGACCGGGATCCCGATGGAGTTCCGCCGCCTGCTCACCCCCGACGCCCACGACCGTCAGGCAGCGGCCCTGCTCCGCCACCCGGACCTCCTGGCCCCCGTGGTCGCGCTGCACCGGCGCCAGCTGCTGGACCTCCTGGGACCGGGGCAGGCACTGATCGCCTGAGGGGCGGGGCGAAGCCGGGGCCGAGGAGAACACCACTGCGCCTCACCGGCCCCGCCCCGCACGCGCTCTCAGGCAGCCGTCCCCAGGGCCTCCCGCTCGGGCAGCTCCTCGCCCGGCTGGGCCCGCAGCGTCACCGGCTCCACGGCCCGGCGCCTGCGCAGCAGGAAGCCCGAGCCGATCGCGCCCGCGATGACCAGGCCGCCGGTCACCAGGGCGCCGCGGGCGCCCGCCAGTTCCATGAGGAGGCCGAGGGCCGGGGGCCCGCCGAGGCTCCACACCGTGCCGATGCTGCTCCACACGCCGAGGACTCGGCCGCGCAGGTGGGCGGGCGGGTCGGTCTGGAGGACGGCTGTGCCGGCGGTGTCGGAGACGGACTCCACGACGGCCATCGGCAGGACCAGGACGAGGAGTACGGCCAGGGACGGGGACAGGCCCGCCGCCAGCTGCAGCAGCCCGCCCGTGGCCGCGAGGGCGCCCACCGTGCGGACCGAGGGCTTGCGCAGGCGGGCGCCGAGGACCGCGCCGAGGATGCCGCCGACGGCGAGGACGGTGGAGACCGTGCCGAACGCCTCCGGTCCGCCCGCGAGCGGGCCGGTGACGAGCACGGCGAGGGTGAGCCCGTAGTTCCGCCCGAAGACGCCGCTGATGCCGGTGATGCTCGCCAGCGCGACCAGCCGCGGGCGGCGCGCGAAGAAGCGCAGTCCCTCGCGGACGGTCATCTCGGCGCGGCGATCGCGCTGCTTGGGAAGGACGGCCCGCGCGGCTCCCGCGGCGTGACCCGCCGCGCCGTACGCCGGTCGCAGGAACGGGATGACCGCGGTCACGAAGAGGAACGACAGGCCGTTGGCCGCGTACGCGGCGGCCGTGCCGAGAAAGCCCACCGTCACACCCGCCAGCGCCGCGCCGACGAGCCGGCCCGCGTTGTGGACCAGCGCACCGACCCCGATCGCGGAGGGCACGTCCTCCACGGGCACGAGGTCGTTGCCCAGCAGGGCGCAGGCCGGCCCGTCGACGGTGGCGATCGTGCCCGTGACGGCGGCCAGCACCATCAGGGACGTCATGTCGAGCTGGTCCAGCGCGACGAGGACACCCGTGGTGAAGGCGACCGCGCCGAGCAGGGCCTGGCTGACGGCGGCCGTCAGCTTGCGCGGCCAGCGGTCGACGGCCGCGCCGCCCAGCAGGCTCATGAAGAGGGCGGGGGCGGCCTGGACGGACATGGACAGGCCGGTCGCGGCGGCGGAGCCGGTGATCTCGAGGACGAGCAGGTTCTGGACCGTGAGCTGCATCCAGGTGCCGGCGTTCGACACGAAGTTCGCGACGGACCACCAGCGCATGCTGCGGTGCCTCAGGGACCGCCACGGCGAGCGGGACGCCCGGCCGGCAGGCGGCGGTGCGGGAGCGGTGTTCGGAGCAGGGGAGGGTGCGGAAGACACAGTGCGGTACCCGAGGGGCGAGCGGTCACAGGAGGCAGCGGAACCGGGGAACGCCGGCTGCGCTGCACGGCCACTCCACCTAGTCGGTCACGGCGCGGACCATGGTGGCAGACGGGGTGACGAAGCGGCGGCGGTGCGCCGTGCCGCACCGC
>NZ_JBNCAQ010000057.1:21423-42077 GCF_049808595.1 Streptomyces aurantiaciflavus
CACCGCCGCCGCTGCCCTCAAGTGCCCCTGCTCATCGGGTTCTTGCTGTGTCGAGTGTGGTTGATCACAGGCCTCGGCCCCCGGCGTCGTACAGGGGCCGTGACAGGTCTCAGCTCTCCTTGCCGCGCCCGCTCAGCGCGTCACGCATCCGGTCGACCATGCCCACTCCCGGTGCCAGCAGCTTGTTTGCCGGCGGCTTGTCCGGAG
Organism: Streptomyces aurantiaciflavus; assembly: GCF_049808595.1. Taxonomy (NCBI): domain Bacteria; kingdom Bacillati; phylum Actinomycetota; class Actinomycetes; order Kitasatosporales; family Streptomycetaceae; genus Streptomyces; species Streptomyces aurantiaciflavus. The sequence continues at coordinate 21,631 of NZ_JBNCAQ010000057.1, forward strand.
CGGACGGGTGGGGACGCGTCGGCGCCATCTTCTTCGCCTGGCGGACCTTGTCACCGAGGTCGTCGAGGGCGTCCGGCGGACACGCCTCGCGCAACCTGGGGAAGAGGTTCCCCTCCTCGTCGGCCACATGGGCGCGGATCTCGCTCATCAGCATGCCGACGAGCCGGTCGAACTCGGCGTCGTCGGCCGCGCAGCCCTCGAGATCCTTCATGATCTGTTCGGCCTTGGCGTGGTCCTCCAGCTCCTTGTCGGCCAGGGCGTCCCCGCCGGTGATGTGCCGGCGCACGGCCGGATAGAGGTAGGCCTCCTCGGCCACCGAGTGCCGGACCAGCTCCATCGTGGCCTGGTCCGCGTACAGCTTGCGGTCCTTGTGCCCCGACGGCAGCGCCTCGATCTTGCCGAAGAGCTCCTCGACCTCCCGGTGATCGGTCACCAGCTCGTCGATGACGTTCCCACCATGACCCATGTCCTCCACCTCCAGCCTGGGCACGGCGGCTCCGGTCGGACCCGCCAGGGCCCCGAGTGCCCCGCGTCGCGCTGCCGACACCGGTTTGCCGCTGGGATTCACGGTGTCGACGTTGCCGCTGGGGCAGGAGTCGCGGACGTGCTGGTGCTTGAGCACAATAGGGATCAACGTGTGAAAGCTACTGGCACGGGAACCCCCCAGCCAGTGCCGTCGGGAAAGCGGCGGCCGGCCAGGACGGTGCCGCCGATCGGCACGATCCGTGCGTCCTGCTCCTTCACTGTCTCCACAACGCTCCCGTGCCACGCCGGACCCCTCTGCTCCCGCTGTCCGGCGCCTGCGACCACGGGCGAAGGACGTCCCATGACTGATGCCACCTCCTGCCTGCCCTGGCGTCGTGCCGTGGTGACCGGCGGCGCCGGTTTCCTCGGCAGCCACCTGTGCGAACGCCTGCTGAGTTCGGGGGCCGAAGTCGACTGCGCGGACAACCTGGTGTCGGGTTCACGCGAGAACATCGCCCACCTCGAGGGCCGCCCCGGCTTCCGGTTCGTCGAGTGCGACGTCTCCGCGGCCGACTGCCCGGACCGTCTCGACGGGCCGTACGACGTCGTCCTGCACTTCGCGTGCCCCGCCTCCCCCGCCGACTACCTGCGGCTGCCGCTGGAGACACTGGACGTGGGCAGCCTGGGCACCCGCAACATGCTGGCCGTCGCGGAGCGTGACGGGGCCCGTTTCCTGCTCGCCTCGACGTCCGAGGTGTACGGCGACCCCCTGGTGCACCCGCAGCGCGAGGACTACTGGGGCAACGTCAATCCGGTCGGCCCGCGCAGTGTGTACGACGAGGCCAAGCGGTTCTCGGAGGCGCTGGTCACCGCCCATGTGCGGGCCCGGGACGCCGACGCCGGGATCGTACGTCTGTTCAATACGTACGGGCCGCGGATGCGCGCCCACGACGGCCGGGCCGTGCCCACCTTCGTCTGTCAGGCGCTGGCCGGAGAGCCGCTGACGGTGGCGGGAGACGGCAGTCAGACGCGGTCGCTGTGCTACGTGGACGACACGGTCGACGGAATCCTGCTGGTGGCCGCGAGCCACTCGGTGCGGCCCGTCAACATCGGCGGCGACGAAGAGGTCATGGTCCGGGACATCGCCCGCCGGGTGGTGGAGCTGACGGGGTCCTCCTCGCGCATCGAGTACGTCGACCGCCCCGTCGACGATCCGCAGCGCCGCCGCCCGGACACCGGCCTGGCCCGGGAGCTGCTGGGCTGGGTGCCCAGGGTGCCGTGGGAGGAGGGGATCAAGCACACGGTCGCCTACTTCGCCGCGACGCAGCCCACGCGCGAGCCGGCGCCGCCCGCCTGAGACCTCGTCCACCACGCCTTCCCCCACGCCGCCACGGAGGCCCTGAATGCGCGTCCTGGGAATCAACGCCCTTTTCCACGACCCCGCCGCCGCCCTCGTCATGGACGGCCGGATCGTGGCAGCGACGGAGGAGGAACGCTTCAGCCGTCGCAAGCACGGCAAACGGCCCGTCCCCTTCTCCGCGTGGGAACTGCCCGAGCTGTCCGCCCGCTGGTGCCTGGACCAGGCCGGGCTCGACCCGTCCGAGCTGGACGCGGTCGCCTATTCCTATGACCCCGAACTCGCCCGCCCCGCCGACCGGATGGGTCTGCACGACCCCTGGGACCACCTCCGTCAGGAATACGCGCGCCGCGCCCCGGAGTTCCTCGCCGAGGCGCTGCCCGGACTCGACCCGGCCAAGGTCCGCTTCGTCCCCCACCACGTCGCCCACGCCGCCTCGGCCGGCCAGGCCTCCCCCCACCCGGACTGCGCGGTGCTCGTGCTCGACGGACGCGGCGAGTGCGGCTCCCACCTCGCGGGCCGCTACGCGAACCGTGAACTGACCGTGCTGGGCTCACAGTCGCTGCCCGACTCGATGGGCCTGTTCTACGAGGACCTCACCCAGCACCTCGGATTCCTGCGCAGCAGCGACGAGTTCAAGGTGATGGCCCTCGCCTCCTACGGCCGCCCCCGCCACCTGGACCGACTGCGCGAGTACGTCCACCTGGACGGCGAGGGCGGCTTCCGGGCGCGGCCCGTCCCCTGGGCCTCCCTGGTGCCGCCGCGTCCGGCGGGCGCCCCCTGGACGCAGGAGCACGCCGACGTGGCCGCCAGCGCGCAGGCCTGTCTGGAGGAGGTGCTGCTCGGGCTGGTGCGGTGGCTGCACGACCGTACCGGTGAGAACGTGCTGACCCTCGCGGGCGGGGTGGCGCTCAACTGTGTGGCCAACACCCGCCTCTACCAGGAGGGGCCGTTCGAGCGCGTCTGGGTGCAGCCGGCGGCCGGGGACGCGGGCACGGCGCTGGGCGCCGCCCTGCACGTCGCCCATCAGAAGGAGACGGTGGAGGCGATGCCGACCGCCGCCCTGGGCCGTGGCTGGAGCGACGCGGAGCTGCGCGACTGGCTGGAGCGGGCGGCCGTCCCCTACGAGGAGCCCGAGGACATCGCGGAGACGGTCGCCGAGGAGTTGGCCCGGGACGGTGTCGTGGCCTGGTTCCAGGGCCGCAGCGAGTACGGGCCGCGGGCGCTCGGCCACCGCTCGCTGCTGGCCCACCCCGGGCGCGCGGAGAATCTGGAGCGCCTCAACGCCGTGAAGGGGCGCGAGGAGTTCCGCCCGGTCGCCCCCATGGTGCTGGCGGAGCGGGCGGCGGAGTTGTTCGACGGGCCGCTGCCCAGCCCGTACATGCTGTTCGTGCACGAGGTCGCCGCCGCGTGGCGGGAGCGGATCCCGGCCGTGGTCCATGTGGACGGCACGGCCCGGATCCAGACCGTGGACCGGGCGGACGAGCCGCTGGTGGCGCGGATGATCGACGGCTTCGAACGGCGGTCGGGGCTGCCCGTGGTCGTCAACACCAGCCTGAACACCGCCGGCCGGCCGATGGTCGACGATCCGCGCGACGCCCTGGAGTGCTTCGGCTCCGCACCCGTGGATCTGCTCGCGCTCGGGCCCTTCGCGATCCGCCGGAAGAAGGTGTTCGCATGACGGGCACCCCGGCCATGGGCGAGGACCCGGCCGTCGCGGGCACCCCGGCCATGGACGGCAACCCAGCCGAGGCGGGCACCCCGGCCGAGGCGGGCACCCCAGCCATGGGCGAGGACCCGGCCGTCGCGGGCACCCCGGCCATGGACGGCAACCCAGCCGTAGCGGACAGCCCGGCCGGCGCGGGCACCTCGGCCATGGGCGAGGACCCGGCCGTCGCGGGCACCCCAGCCATGGACGCGGCCGTGGCGGACAGCCCGGCCGTGGACGGCGACCCGGCCGTCGCGAGCACCTCGGCCATGGGCGAGGACCCGGCCGTGGCAGGCGCCCCCGCCTACGCCGTCGTCGTCCCGACGGTCGGGCGGGCCTGTCTCGCGGACTGCCTGCGCGCTCTCGCCGCGGCCGACGGTCACCCGCCCGAGGAGGTCGTCGTGGTGGACGACCGCCCCGACCCCGTCGGGGAGTTGCCGTTGGAGGCGGCGGGCGTCCTGCGCGGGCGGGTCCGCACGCTGCGCACCGGGGGACGCGGTCCGGCGGCCGCCCGCAACGCCGGCTGGCGCACGGTCGGCACGCCGTGGACGGTCTTCCTCGACGACGACGTGCAGGTGCTGCCGGACTGGTCCCGGCTCCTCGCCGACGACCTGAGGGCGGCCGACCCGACCGCCGGCGGCATCCAGGGCCGGCTGACCGTCCCCCTGCCTCAGGGCCGCAGGCCGACCGACTGGGAGCGGGGCACCGCCGGGCTGGAACAGGCCGCCTGGGCCACCGCCGACATGGCCTACCGGACGGCCACCCTGGTCGACGTCGGCGGCTTCGACGAGCGGTTCCGCAGGGCGTTCCGGGAGGACGCCGACCTCGCGCTGCGCGTCCGGGCCGCCGGGTGGACGCTGCGCCGCGGCCGGCGCACGACCCGCCACCCGGTGCGCCCGGCCGACCGCTGGGTGTCGGTACGCGCCCAGCGCGGCAACGCGGACGACGCCCTGATGAACCGGCTGCACGGCCGCGACTGGTGGACCCGCGCCGAAGCACCCCGCGGACGGCTCCCCCGGCACGTCCTGGTGACCGCCGCCGCGCTCGCCGCGTCCACCTGCGCGCTGGCGGGCCGGCGCCGCGCCGCCGGTGTCGCCGGCGCCCTGTGGACGCTGGGCACGGCCGAGTTCGCCCTGGCCCGCATCCGGCCGGGCCCCCGGAGCCGGCAGGAGATCGCCACCATGGTGGCCACGAGCGTGCTCATCCCCCCGCTCGCGGTACGCCACTGGCTCGAGGGCCTGCTACGCCACCGCGGGGCCGTACCGGTGGGAGGTCCGCTGTGAACCGGCGCACGATGGCCCACTCCCCCGCCGAGCGCGCCGTGGACCGCCCGGCCGAGGGCTCCGCGGCGGTCGGGCACGCCGTGTGCCGCCGCACCAGGGACGGCGGCGTTGGGGACCGTCCCGGCGCCCTCGCCGCCGTCCTCTTCGACCGCGACGGCACCCTCGTCGAGGACGTCCCCTACAACGGCGACCCCGAACTGGTACGACCGGTGCCGGGAGCCCGGCAGGCTCTCGACCTGCTGCGTGCCGCGGGCATCGCGACCGGGGTGGTGAGCAACCAGTCGGGTGTCGGCCGCGGGCTGCTCACGGACGCCGACGTGCGGCGCGTCAACGACCGCGCGGACGCGCTGCTCGGCGGTCTCGGCACATGGGTGTACTGCCCGCACCTGCCCGACGACGGCTGCGCCTGCCGCAAACCCGAACCGGGACTGGTGATCGAGGCGGCCCGCCGCCTGGGGGTGGCGCCGGCCGACTGCGTGGTGATCGGCGACATCGCCGCCGACGTACGGGCCGCGCACGCGGCGGGGGCGCGGGGCGTGCTGGTGCCCAACGCGGCGACGCTGCCCGACGAGGTCCGGACGGCGCCCAGGACCGCCCCCGACCTGCTCACGGCCGTCACCCGGCTCCTGGCGGAACCACGAGGAGGCGGGGCGTGAAAGCACTGGTCGTACGCCTCGACAGCTTCGGTGACGTGCTGCTCGCCGGGCCCGCCGTCCGCGCGGTCGCCGCGCACTGCTCGGGGGTGACGATGCTCTGCGGCCCGCGCGGCGAGCCCGCCGCCCGGCTGCTGCCCGGCGTGGACGAGGTGATCGTGTGGTCGGCGCCGTGGGAGGGCGTGGATCCGCCCTCGGTGCGGGAGGCGGACGTCGACGGCCTGGTGCGGCGTGTTCGGGAGGCCGCGTTCGACGTGGCGCTCGTCCTCACGTCGTTCCACCAGAGCCCGCTGCCCGCCGCCCTGGTGCTGCGGCTGGCCGGCGTCCGGCGGATCGGCGCCGACAGCGTCGACTACCCGGGCAGCCTCCTGGACGTGCGGCACCGGCGGCTGCCCGGCCGGCACGAGGCCGAGGCGGCGCTCGACACGGCCGCCGCGCTGGGCTTCCCGCCGCGTCCCGGGGACGACGGCCGGCTGCGTGTGCTGCCGCCGCCCGACACCATCGCGCTGACCGGCAACGGCCCGTACGTCGTCGTCCACCCCGGGGCCAGCGCACCCGCCCGCGCGTGGAGCCCGCAACGCTGCGCCGAGGCCGTGGCGCTGCTCGCCGACGCCGGTCACCGGGTGATCGTCACCGGCGGCCCCGACGAGACGGACCTGACCCGGCGGGTGAGCGGGGACACGGCGGTGGACCTCGGCGGCCAGACCGAGCCGCGCGTCCTGGCGGGCGTGCTGCGCACGGCCGACGTCGTGGTGTGCGGCAACACCGGGCCCGCCCATCTGGCCGCGGCCGTCGGCACCCCGGTGGTGTCCCTGTTCGCGCCCGTCGTCCCGGCGGAGCGGTGGGCGCCGTACGGCGTGCCGAGCGTGCTGCTCGGCGACCAGACGGCTCCGTGCGCGCGGAGCCGGGCCCGGCACTGCCCGGTCCCGGGTCATCCGTGTCTGGAGGAGGTCACGGCTCAGGACGTGGTGCAGGCGGTGCGGAAACTGCTCAAGGAGCGCGTATGAACATCCTTGTCTGGCATGTGCACGGCTCATGGCTGACGTCGTTGGTCCAGGGCCCGTACAGCTTCCTCGTCCCGGTGACCCCCGATCGCGGCCCGGACGGGCTGGGGCGCGCCAGAACCTGGGAATGGCCGCGCACGGTACGGGAGTCGACCCCCGACGAGCTGCGCGAAGCCGACATCGACCTGATGGTGCTGCAACGGCCGCACGAGGTGGAGCTGGCGCGGGAGTGGACCGGCCGCCGGCCCGGCGTCGACGTGCCCGCCGTGTACGTCGAGCACAACTGCCCGCACGAGTCGGCCGTCGACACCCGCCACCCCCTCGCCGACCGCACCGACATCACGCTCGTGCACGTCACCCACTTCAACCGTCTGATGTGGGACAACGGCCGCGCGCCGACGGCGGTGATCGAGCACGGCATCATCGACCCGGGCCGGCTGTGGACCGGTGAGGAGCCCCGCGCCGCGGTCGTCGTCAACGAACCCGTACGGCGCGGTCGTACGACCGGGACGGACCTGCTGCCGGGGTTCGCCCGCGCGGTGCCGCTGGACGTCTTCGGCATGCGCACGGAGGGACTCGCCGAGCACCTCGGGCTGCCGGCCGACCGCTGCCGCACCCGGGACCTGCCACAGGGCGAACTGCACCCGGCGATGGCCCGCTGCCGCCTCTACCTGCACCCCGTCCGGTGGACGTCGCTCGGACTGTCCCTGCTGGAGGCGATGTTCCTCGGCATGCCCGTGGTGGCGCTGGACACCACCGAGGTGCGGGAGGCGGTGCCCGAGGGAGCGGGGGTGGTCTCCAACCGGATCGACGTGCTGGAGGACGCCGTCCGCCGCTTCGCCGCGGATCCCGCCCACGCCCGCGCCACAGGGGAGGCCGCCCGGGCCGCGGTACAGGCCCGCTACGGAGAACGGCGTTTCCTGGACGACTGGGAACGCCTGATCAAGGAGGTCACCCGATGAGCCCCAGCCATCCGACGGCCGGCCGCGTCGCCATGGTCTCCGAGCACGCCAGCCCCCTGGCCGAGCTCGGCGGCCCGGACGCGGGCGGGCAGAACGTGTACGTGGCCCAACTGGCCCGGCTGCTGGCCCGCCGGGGGCACGAGGTCGCGGTGTACACGCGCCGCGACGACCCCCGGCTGCCGGAGCGGGTCACCACGGCGGACGGGGTGAAGGTGGTGCATGTGCCCGCCGGGCCGCCCGCTCCCATACCCAAGGACGAACTCCTGCCGTACATACCGGACTTCGGCGCATGGCTGGCGCGGGAGTGGGCGACGGAGCCACCCGACGTGGTGCACGCCCACTTCTGGATGTCCGGGATGGCCGCGGTGGCCGGGGCGCGTTCCCTGGGTGTGCCCGTCGTGCAGACGTACCACGCGCTCGGCACGGTGAAGAAGCGGCATCAGGGCGCCGCCGACACCAGTCCGCCGCAGCGCGTCGCCATCGAGACGGCGGTGGGGCGGGAGTGCGCCGGCATCATCGCCACCTGCGAGGACGAGGTGGGCGAGCTGGTCGCGATGGGGCTGCCGCGCGACCGCATCTCCGTCGTCCCCTGTGGTGTGGACCCCACACGGTTCGCCCCGGTGCCCGCCGCGCGGCGGCCCGCGTCCGCGCGGCGCAGGCTGCTCTCGGTCGGCCGGCTCGTCCCCCGCAAGGGCTTCGACCGGGCGATCCGTGCCCTGGCCGACGTGCCCGACGCGGAGCTGCTCGTCGCCGGCGGACCCGAACCGGCCCTGCTGGGGGCCGAGCCCGAGGCGGAGCGGCTCAGCGCGCTCGCCGAGGAGTGCGGGGTCGCCGACCGGGTGACGCTGCTGGGCGGCGTGAGCCCCACCCGGATGCCCCGGTTGATGTCCGGGGCGGACCTGGTGCTGTCCCTCCCCCGCTACGAGCCGTTCGGCATCGTCCCGGTCGAGGCGATGGCCTGCTGCGCACCCGTCGTCGCCACCGCCGTGGGCGGGCAGCTCGACACCGTCGTGGACGACGTGACGGGCGTCCTGGTCCCGGCCGACGGCGACCACGACCTCGGCGGCACCCTGCGCCGTCTCCTCGACGACCCGGCCCGGCTCGCCCGGTACGGCGCCGCCGGCCGGCGCCGTGTCCTCGCCCACTACACGTGGGACCGCGTCGCCGACGGGGTGACCCGGGTCTACAGCGCCGTCTCCTCCGTTCCCTCGCTCTCGGGAGTCGTCCGATGAAACTCGCCAGCGACGTCACGCACTGCGACGACCTGATGAAGGCGCTCGAGGGCTTCCGCGAGTACGCCTCCCCCGTCGTCCAGCGGTGGGGCGCCACCCTCGCCGACCGGCTGGGGACGGGCGCCCGGCTCCTGGTCGCGGGCAACGGCGGCAGCGCCGCCCAGGCCCAGCATCTGACCGCCGAGCTGGTCGGCCGCTACCGCGACGACCGCCCGCCGTTCTCCGCGCTCGCCCTGCACGCCGATACGTCCTCCACGACGGCGATCGCCAACGACTACGGCGTGCAGGAGATCTTCGCCCGGCAGGTCGTCGCGCACGGCCGGGCCGGGGACGTCCTGCTCCTGCTGTCCACCAGCGGCGCCAGCGCGAACCTGCTGGTCGCGGCGGAGGAGGCCAGTCGCCTCGGTATGACCGTCTGGGCGCTGACCGGCCCGGCGCCCAACCCGCTGGAGGGAGGCGCGGACGCGGCCGTGTGCGTGGAGGCGGCGACGTCCGCCACGGTCCAGGAGCTGCACCTGGTGGCCGTTCACATGCTCTGCGAGTCCTTCGACCGGACCGTGGAGCGGCGCGCGGCCGTCGAGCGGCGGCGTGCGCCCGCGAACCGGTGGACGGCCCTGGCGGGGAAGGACGGCCGATGAGTGCCCCCGCGCCGCTGGTCGTCGTCGGGGACGCGCTGCTCGACCACGATCTGTGCGGGCGGGCCGAGCGGCTGGCCCCCGACGCGCCCGTGCCGGTCGTCAGCGAGGCCCGGCGCACCTCCCGGCCGGGCGGCGCCGCGCTCGCGGCCACGCTCGCGGCGGCCGACGGCCGGCCCGTCACCCTGGTCACCGCGCTCGGTGACGACGAGGCCAGCGAGGCCCTGGTCCGGCTGCTGGCCGACCGGGTGCGCCTGGTGCGGCTGCCCCTGACCGGCGCCCTGTCCAGCAAGACCCGGGTCCTCGCGGAGGGCACTCCCCTGCTGCGCCTCGACGACGGTGAGGGCCGTGCCCGGGAGGCCACGGACGAGGCGCGGCGGGCCGTCGCCGGGGCCGGCGCCGTTCTCGTCGCCGACTACGGCCGGGGCACCGCCGAGGTGCTGCGCGAGGCGCTCGCGTCGGCGGCCGCGCGGGTGCCCGTCGTCTGGGATCCGCACCCGCGCGGGGAGCCGCCGGTGCCCGGCGTCCGGCTCGTCACGCCGTCCGCGAGCGAGGCCCGCGCCTTCGCCGGCGGTGAGTCGCCCGCGGACGCGAGCGCGCTGCGGACGGCGGCCCGGGACGCCGACACCCTGGTCCGTGCCTGGAAGGCGGCCTCCGTGGCCGTCACGCTCGGCGGGCGGGGCGCCCTGCTGTCGCACGGCGAGACGCCGCCGCTGCTGGTGCCGTGCCCGGTCACGGCCGAGGGCGACGCCTGCGGTGCCGGGGACCGGTTCGCGGCGGCCGCAGCCGGGCTGCTGGCGGACGGTGAGCTCATCGAGACCGCCGTGCGGGGAGCCGTGCACGCGGCGACCCGGTATGTCGCCGAGGGAGGCGTCCGCTCGGTCGCGACGGACACGGCGGCCGCCCCGGCCGTGCCCGCGACGGCCGACGGCGACCCGACGGACGACGCGCTGCGCACGGCCGCCCGGGTGCGGGCCGCGGGGGGCACCGTCGTCGCCGCCGGCGGCTGCTTCGACCTGCTGCACGCCGGCCATGTGGCCCTGCTCCAGGCCGCGCGCCGTACCGGGGACTGCCTGGTGGTGTGCGTCAACTCGGACGCGTCCGTGCGCCGCCGCAAGGGCCGCGGTCGGCCGCTCGTCCCGGTGGCGGACCGGATCCGGGTGCTGCGCGCCCTGGAGTGCGTCGACGCGGTCGCCGTGTTCGACGAGGACACCCCGGAGCGGCTCCTGGCCGAACTGCGCCCGCACATCTGGGCCAAGGGCGGCGACTACGCGCTGGAACGGCTGCCGGAGGCCTCCCTGGTGGAGAGCTGGGGCGGGCAGGTCGTCCTGTTCCCCTACCTGGACGGCCGCTCCACCACCGGCATCGCGGAGAAGGCGGCGCTGTCCCCCCGGCCGACGGACCTGGCGCCGGAACGGGGGCGCCGGTGACGCCCCGTCTGCTGGTGCTGCGCGCGCTGGGCCTGGGCGATCTGCTCGCCGGGGTGCCCGCGCTGCGGGGCATACGCCGGGCCTGCCCCGGACATCAGGTCGTCCTGGCCCTGCCACCGGCCCTGCGCGAGGCGGCCCTGGCCACCGCGGCCGTGGACGTCGTCCTCCCGGCAGAGGCGCCCCGGCGGGGCGTGCCGTCGCTCACCCACTGGACGGGACCACCCCCCGAGCTCGCGATCGACCTGCACGGCAACGGTCCCGCGAGCCGCGACGCGCTCGCCGCCCTCACCCCCCGCCGGTTGCTGGCCTTCGCCCAGCCCACGCCCCGGCCTCCCGAGTGGCGGCCGGACGAACACGAACGTGAGCGCTGGTGCCGCTTCCTCGCGGCCTACGGCATCGCCGCCGACCCCGACGACGTACGGCTCCCCGCGCCGGCCACGGCGTCCCCCGCGCCGGGAGCGGTGGTGGTCCACCCGGGGGCGGAGTCCGCGTCCCGCCGCTGGCCGGCCGAGCGCTACGCCGTCCTCACGCGCGCGGTGCGCGCCGCCGGGCACCGTGTCGTGGTCACCGGCGGCCCCCGGGAGGACGCGCTGGTGCTGGACGTCGCCGCCCGCGCGGGCCTGCCGGAGCGGGACGTGCTGTGCGGCGGGCTGCCGTTCGGCGAGCTGTCGGCGCTGGTGGCGGGCGCCGCACTCGTGGTCAGCGGCGACACCGGGCTCGCGCATCTCGCGGTGGCCCACGCCACGCCGTCCGTGACGCTGTTCGGGCCGGTCTCCCCGGCCCTGTGGGGCCCGCCCCGCTCCCCGCGCCACCTCGCCCTGTGGAAGCCCGGCCCGCCGGGCGACCCGCACGGCGACGTCCCCGACCCCCGGCTCCTGCGGATCGACGCCGACGAGGCCACCGCCGCGGCCCTGGCCCTGCTGCGGTCCGACAGGACGCAGGCCCCGCACCGGGAGGGAGAGGAAGCCCGTGTCCGCTGAGCCCGTCCGCGAGGCGGAACCGGACGGCCGGGTCACCGTCGCGATCATCACCCGCGACCGCCGCGCCGGCGTCCTGCGCACCCTCGACGCCCTGTCGGCGCTGCCGGAACGACCGCCCGTCATCGTCGTCGACAACAGCTCCGACGACGCGACCGTCGAAGCGGTACGCCACCACCCGGCCGCCACCCGCGTCCTCCGGCCCCGGGAGAACACCGGCGCCGTGGGCCGCAATCTCGCGGTACGGCAGGCCACCACGCCCTACGTCGCGTTCAGCGACGACGACTCCTGGTGGGCGCCGGGCGCGCTGCGGCGGGCGGCGGACCTGCTCGACGCCTATCCCCGCCTGGGCCTGGTGGCCGCCCGTACCCTCGTCGGCCCCGACGGGGCGGAGGACCCGCTCAACGCCGTCCTCGCCGATTCCCCCCTGCCGCACGAACCCGACCTGCCCGGCCGCCCGGTGCTCGGTTTCCTGGCCTGCGCGAGTGTGGTGCGCCGGGACGCCTTCCTCGGGGCGGGCGGCTACCACCCGCTGCTCTTCTTCGGCGGCGAGGAGACCCTGCTCGCCTACGACCTCGCGGCCGACGGCTGGGGGGTGACGTACGAACCGACGCTGACGGCCTGCCACCACCCGGAGCCCGGTGGCCGCGACGGGCGCAGCCATCAGGTGCGGCGCAACGAGGTGCTGACGATGTGGCTGCGCCGCCCCCTTCCCGTGGCGCTGCGCGGCGGCGCGCGCCTCGGGGTCGCCGCCGTCGCCGGTGAGCCGGGCGCCCGCCGCGCGCTGCGGGAGGTGGTGGCGCGTCTGCCCGCCGCTCTCGCGCGGCGCAGGCAGCTGCCGCCGGACGTGGAGCGTGCGGCCAGGTTGCTGGACGGCGGCGCGAAGGGCGGGCCCGTATGAGCACACCCGCGACGGACGACCGGACCACGGTCGTGGTGATCACCCACAACCGGCGCGACGAGCTCCTGCGCACGCTCAGCCGCCTGCGTGAGCTGCCCGAGCGGCCCCAGGTGATCGTCACCGACAACGCCTCGTCCGACGGCACGGCCGAAGCGGTCCGGCGCGACTTCCCCGAGGTCCTGCTGCTGGAGCCCGGGACGAACCTCGGCGCGATCGGCCGCAATCTGGCGGTGCGCCACGCCCGTACGCCGTACGTGGCGTTCTGCGACGACGACACCTGGTGGGAGCCGGGCAGTCTGCGGCGGGCGGCGGACCTGCTCGACGGGCGGCCGTGTCTGGCCGGTGTGACGGCCCGTATCGTCGTGGAGCCGTCCGGCACCGAGGACCCCGTCGTCAAGGAGCTGCGCGAGTCGCCCCTGACCGGCCCCGACTTCCTGCCGGGACCGCCCCTCGGCTCCTTCCTCGCGGCCGCGTCCGTCCTGCGCACCGACGCCTTCCGGGGCGCGGGCGGTTTCCATCCCGGTCTGTGGCTCGGCGGCGAGGAGGAGCTCCTGGCCACCGATCTGCTGCGGCAGGGCTGGTGGCTGAGCTACGTGGAGGAGCTGACGATCCACCATCAGGCGTCGCTGGCCCGGGACAGCAGGGAACGCCGGATCCTGGGGATCCGCAACACGCTGTGGTTCACCTGGCTGCGCCGCCCGCTCCTGCCGGCCCTGCGGCGCACGGCGGGCCTGATGGCGACGGTCCCCCGGGACCGGGCCTCGGTCCGCGCCTTCGCCCTCGCGGCGGCCGGACTGCCCTGGGTGCTCAGGCAGCGCGCCCCGGTGCCGCCGGAGATCGAGCGTCGGCTGGCGGCGCTGCAGCGGGCCCGGAAGTCGTCGACGGCCCGCCGGTACGTCGGGTGAGGGCCGGCCGGGATCCGTCAGGAGTCGCTGTCGTCGCCGACGACCTCCTCCTCGTCGTCGCGCTCGCCCTCCGCCTGGGAGGGGGTCGGGTACTCGGTCGTGTCCAGGGTGTCCTCGTCGTCCCGTTCGCCCTCGGCCTGGGACGGGGTCTGGTGGCTCATCGTGCTCACGGCTCACTCCTCGGTGCTCTGCTGGGTCCAGGTCCAGGCGTACTGCAGCCAGTCCGCCGTCGTGACGGCGCCGAGGCCCGCGCAGACCAGTCGGGTGGCCCGGGGGGTCCAGGCGTACGAACACACCAGGGCCCCGGCCACCCAGACCGAGACGCAGAACGGGCAGGACACCAGGTCGCCGACGGCGCGTCGCACGCCGGTGCCCCGGGGTTCGTCGATGACCTCGCCGGCCGGGGCCTCGGACCCGTGGTGGGTGAAGGGCGCCCGCACAAAGCTGGTGATCTTGTCCCTGGACAGCAGCCGGGACGCCTTGTACGTGGCCGTGCCCAGGAGGACGACATCCCACGGCGGCACCTGCTGCGGCAGCTGCACGCCCCGGCGCCGCGCGACGCCGGCGAAGACGGCGGCACCGGCCGTGAAGGCGGCGGTGAGCAGGGCGTAGCCCGCGAGGGGCACGGAGCCCTGGTCCTCGTTCCGGTCGTCGTTGTGGTCCTCGTGACGCGCGGCGTCCGCGGCCATGACACCTCCTGGAGCGATCCGGTCTTCTCGTGGGCTCGCCCCGAGTTCCCCCAGGCGCCCGGCACCACACGCGCCCGCTCGGGTGGCCGGCGCACCGGCGGAGAACGTCAGCGCGTATCGGCCTGGACCAGACCGGCGATGTGGGCGGTGACCGTGTCGAGGATGTCGGTCCAGGCCGCGTCATCGCCGAGCACGAGGTAGTTGAGGGTCAGCCCGTCGGTGACGGCGGCCAGGTAGCGGGCCAGGACGGAGACGGGCACGCGGAGCCGGAAGTCCATGCTCCTGCGGAGCTGGTCGATGAGCTCCGCGTACGTGGCTCCGTACACCTCGTACTGGCGGCGCGCCAGGTGCTCGAAGCCCGGCTGGCGCAGGGCGTACTGGGTCAGTTCGTAGGTGAGCATGTGCTCGTCGGGGTGGGTGCGGACGTGGTCCCAGTACGCCTGGAAGCCGGCCCGGACGGTCTCCTCGAGTGTCGCCCGGGGCCGTATGGCCTCCTTCACCATGGTGACGGAGTGGTCGGTGATGGTGGTGATGACGGACTCGACCAGTGCCTGCTTGGAGTCGAAGCAGTAGTGGAAGACGCTGAGGGACACACCCGCCTCGGCGGCGATGGACCGGGTCGTCGCCTTGGCGACGCCGTCCCGGGCCATGACTCTGATCGCCGCTTCCGTCAGCTGTCGGCGCCGTTCGGCCGACGGCATCCGTGCCATTCGTGTGCCCCTCGTGCTCGTGGCGGCCTGTGGTCAGCCGCTGTGGACGCCCACCTCGTGGAGCGAGTATCCCCAGTCGGTGCCGCGTTCCAGGCCGTGGACGCGGACGTAGCGGGCCGGTGTGCCGGTGAACCGGGCCGTGTCCAGGCCGCCGTCGCCGGAGGTGGTGGACCAGGCGGTCTGCCAGGTCACGCCGTCGGTGGAGAGCTCGACGCGGTACGACTTGCCGTACGCGCGCTCCCAGTCGAGCGTGACGCGCCCGACCCGGTGCGTGGAGCCCAGGTCGATCCGCAGCCACTGGTCGTCGCTCCAGTCGCTGGCCCAGCGGGTGCCGGCGTCGCCGTCCACGGCCCGCCCGGGGGCGTAGCTGGTGAACGGGTTGGACTCCGCCGAACTGGCCGTCGCCGCGGCGCCCTTGGCGAGGTTGACCCCGGCCTGGTGCTGCTCGGTGCCGCCCCAGGTGTCGAGGTAGGACTCGGCGCCCCGGAAGAGGTCGTCCACCACGCCCTGGCCGCCGACGAGCCGGATGTCCTCGATCCAGTCGGGGATCATGCCGACGTGGGCGGCGCCGTCGGTGTTGAGGTCGAAGGTGCGCTGACCGGTGGTCTGCCGGTCGATCACCGAGCCGCCGTCGACGCTCCTGAAGGGGTACGTGACCTTGTGGGCGGCGTCCGCGCCGCGCGGGGCGGGGTGGTCGCCGATGCCGTTGAAGTCGGTGCCGTACCCGTATCCCACTCCGTACTTCGCGCGCAGCGCGTCCGTGCGCTGGGCCTCCGCGCTGAACTCCGGGGAGCCGTGCATGTACTGGGCGACGAAGCCGCCGAGGGAGTAGACGCGCTCGGTCCAGTCGAGGTCCATCCAGCTGTGCGAGGAGAGCACGCCCGGGTAGGACTCGGCATCGAAGATGTCGAGCACCCGGCCGGTGGCCTTGACGCTCATGTGGTCGATCTCCAGCATCATCTTGCGCTTCATCATGCCCCGCACGGCGTACTCGCCGAGGGAGGTGAGCCCGCGCACGTTGCACTGGGCGTCACCGCTGTACTCCGGCACCTCGGTGCCCGCCGGCAGCTCGTCCTCCGCGTCGGAGGCGGCGTTGCCGATGGGGTTGTCGTGCTGCGGGCCGGTGCACTTCTCGGTCTTCCAGAACGTGCCGGTCGACAGGAACTGGCCGACGTTGATGGCCGTGCCGAGGCCGCCCTCGTCGAAGCGGACGCCGCACAGGGCGTTGTCGAACTTGTGGCACAGGAACATGCTGCGCACGCCCAGCGCGTACAGCTCGTCCAGCCCCTTGTCGATGTCCTCCTTGCTGCACTGGGCGATGTCCAGGATCTGCTTGCAGCCGAAGGGTTCGGAGGTCTCGACGCCCAGGATGACGGCGAGCTTGCCCTGCTTGATGACCTCACGGGCCTGTGCGCTGTCGGTGACGATCCGGAACCAGCCCTTGCCGGTGCCGCCGTACATCTTGTCGATGTACGCCTGGAGGTCGTACGTCAGTTTGGCCTGGAGCCGGATCGAGGTCATCTCGTCGCAGCCGCGGTCCTTGAAGAAGTAGACGGAGCAGATCACGCCGTTGGTGACGAGGTCGTTGACGAGGACCCGCTGGCCGCCGCGCCAGGCGCGTTCGATCCAGGCGTAGTAGTTCGCCTGGTGGGTCATCGAGTCGTAGGCGGGCCAGTCCTTGAACGTCGGCCAGCCGACCGGGTCGTGCTTGCCGTCACCGCCGTGGGTGATGTAGTCGAAGATCGCGAGGGTGCCGTCGGGGTAGTGCTCGGGGCAGTCCTTGAGCGCGTCGGCGATCCCGGCCGCGGAGAACGTCTTGCCGCAGATGAGCCGCCCGCCGAAGGCCTCGTTGGACAGCAGGTGGTTGTGCGCGTCGACGAAGCCGCGCACCTCGCCCTGGGCGTTGGTGCCGGTGAACGGCTCCCCGGTGACGTTGATCTGGGAGTCCGGCGCGGGCCGTGCGGTCGGCACCCACCAGTCGGTGCCGGCCGCCGAACTCGGCGTGGGGCCGAGGATCGTGGCCAGCACGAGGAGGAGCAGCGACACGGCGGTGACGTCTCTGCGTCGGTGGTACGGGCGTCGAGTCATGGTCACTACCCACGTCCATCGGTCGGCGGGACGCACGGTCGACGAACCGGGCCGTCCGGAGGTCCGGAGGCCCGGCAAGTTGTCATGACCGGCGCAATATTGTGACGAGGATCTCCAGCGCCGCTTTCCGAGTCAAGAGTCCGGGACGCTTGACCTGATGAGCCTCAGCCGCCTGGCGGCCTGAGACGCCCGGCGGCCGAGACCGTCGAACCTCCGGGACACCCGTGTGTGACCCAGACCACGATGAAAACGGTGTCGTTTCGATAGGGCGGGGGCTAGTCTGAGCCTCAAGTGAACGAAACGGTTTCGTTCGGAAAGTGGATGTCATGAGGAGCATCTCCGTACTCGTCGTCAACGACCAGTCCCTGCAGCGCCTCGGCCTGCGCATGCTCCTGGCCGCCGAGCCCGGTCTGACCGTCGTGGGCGAAGCGGCGAGCGGGACCGAGGCGGTCCGTATGAGCGCCGCGCTCCGTCCCGACGTCGTCCTGGTGGACAGCCACGCCCACGAGACGGACGACATCGAGGCCATCCGCCGCATCCGGCGGTCACCCCGGCTCGCCCGGACCCCAGAACCCGCCGGAACAGGGACGCCCCCTCCGCGCGTCCTGGTCCTGGCCCCCGCCGACGACGAGGGTTACGCCTACGCCGCCCTGCGCGCCGGAGCCGACGGATTCCTCTCCAAGGACGCCACCCCCGACGCGCTGATCGCGGCCGTCCGGGCCGTGGCCGCCGGGGACGCGGCGATCACCCCCGCCCTGACCCGCGCCCTCATCGACACCGTCCGCCGGCAGCACACCACCGGGCCCGTCCCCCGCGACAGCGGGCTCGGCGCACTCACGGAGCGGGAGCGCGACGTGCTCACCGCTGTCGCCTCCGGCTGGTCCAACGCGGAGATCGCCGCCCGGCTGTCCATCGCCCCGACCACCGTCAAGTCCCACGTCAGCCACATCCTCGCCAAGATCGGCGCCCGCGCCCGAGTCCAGGCGGTGGCCTTCGCCTACGAGTACGGACTGGTCGGGTCCGCGGCCTGACGTCGCCGCCCTGCGCTACGCGCACAGTTGCCGACGGGCGGACGCGAGCAGCGGCCCGGTCTCACCCGCGCGGTGCACACCGCCGAACACATAGTGGTCGGGGCGAGCGAGCACCACTTCGCACGACTGGCGGCGCATCCAGGCGTCCAGGACGCCCTCCGCCTCGCGGTACTCGTCCGGCCGGCCCGCCGCCCCACCGTCGACCGGAGGGAGGAGGCGGACGAGGGTGACCGGGAACCCTCCGGCGGCCCGGTGCGCGCGCAGCGCCGATTCGACCTCGGCGAGGCCCGCGCCCTGCCGGACCACCAGCCGGAAGGCGCCTGCGGTGAACTCGTCGAGCAGTCCGGTCCTTCCCCCGCCGTCGGTCACTCTCGGCTGCGGCAGAATGTCGCCGCGCGCGAGGAAACCTTCCGGCGCGAGGAATCCCGTCCCCAGCCCGGGTATCAGGGACTGCCGGACGGTCCCTTCCGGCCGCTCCGCCAGCTCCGCCAGCAGGTCCGCGTCACGCTTGGCGGCGGTCGCCTCGTCCCGTTCGCAGATGACGTGGCCGAACTCCTTGGCGACGAGCGTCACTTGCCGCACATGCGGCTCACGCTCCCGCTGGTACGTGTCCAGGAGCCGCTCGTCGGCACTCCCACGCAGATGCAGGGCCAGCTTCCACATCAGGTTGGACGCGTCGCGGATGCCCTGGCACATGCCCTGCGCCAGGAACGGCGGCGTCATGTGGGCCGCGTCCCCCAGGAAGAACAGGCGCCGCACGCGCCAGCGGTTCAGGACCAGCGCATGGAAGCGGTAGGTCGCCGCCCGCCACAGGTCGTAGTCCTCGGGGGCCAGCCACCGCGACAGCAGGGCACGGATGAACTCCGGGTCCGACACGTCCTCGGGACGCTCGTCCGGGTTGATCATGAACTCCCAGCGGCGATGGCTCCCCGGGCCCACGACGAACGTACTGGGGCGTGCCGGCTCGCAGTACTGGACGTTGGTCCGCGGCAGCCCGTCCCCCGCGCCGGGGCGCAGCAACAGGTCGACCACCAGCCACGGCTGGTCGAACTCCAGGTCGTCCATGCTCAGGCCCAGCCGTCTGCGGACGGGGCTGCCGCCGCCGTCACAGGCCAGCACATACCGCGTACGCACCGCGCGTCGGCGACCTGAGGCGTCGACCGTCTCGACGGTGGCGCCGCCCTGGCCCTGTTCCAGGCCCGTCACCTCGGTGCCGAGGTGCAGCTCCACGTTCTCCGCCCGCGTGAGGCGCTGCCGCAGCGCGCCTTCCAACCGCGGCTGGTGGAAGACGTAGTTGGGTGCCCACCCGAGGAGGTGCGGTGGCGGCGCGGTGCCGATGCGCTTGATGACCTGTCCGTCACCGTTGTGGTACTCGGACGGCCGGTAGGGCATGACATGGTCCGCGATCGCGTCGGCCAGGCCGAAGCCGGCGAACACGCGCATCGCCTCCTGGTCGAACCCGATGGCGCGGGGCCGGGTCTCGATGTCCGCGGCTCGGTCGAACGCCACGGTCCGAAGACCGAGGTCGTGAGCCAGGTTCGCGGCCGTGGCCCCGACGGGGCCGAGACCCACGATCGCCACGTCGGCATCAAAGTCATCGGTCACGAGCACGCCCTCCGGGTCAAGGCCGTTGTTCGCCGGTACCGCGGGACCGTATTCGTCAGGTGGCAGACCGTCAAGACTTTGACAAATAAGGGTCGCGCCGTCGCACTCGTCGGCTCGACCGTCGGCCGCGTCGGGCGAGTACGAGCAGTGGATCAGGCGGGCTCGGCCGTGGTGCCGCGGACGACGAGGTGCGGGGGGAGGACGACCTCACGGGGTTCGGTGCGGTCCTGGTCCAGGCGTTCGACGGCGGCGGCCACCGCGTGCCGGGCCTGTTCCCGGGCGCCCTGGCTGACGGTGGTCAGGTTGAAGCAGCTGAGGCGGGAGAGGGCGTCGTCGTCATATCCGGCCACGGACACCTCGCCCGGGACGGAGACACCGGCGCGGGCGAGGGCGGCGAGGACACCGATGGCGCACTGGTCGTTGTAGGCCACGACGGCGGTGGGCAGGGCGCCGCCGCCCAGGAGATGGCGGGCGGCGCGTTCGCCGGCCGCTTCCGTGTTGTCGCCGTGCAGGACCCTGATGTGCGCGTCCAGGCCGTGGCGGCGCATGGCGGTGCGGTAGCCGCGGCGCCGGTCGGTGGCGATGACGCCCTTGCCGCCGTCGATGTGGACGATGTCGCGGTGGCCGAGGCCCACGAGGTGGTCGACGACCTGCCCCACTCCGTCGTCGTCCGCGGTGATGTGGACGATGTCGCGGTGGCCGAGGCCCACGAGGTGGTCGACGACCTGCCCCACTCCGTCGTCGTCCGCGGTGCGGATGACGTCCCCCGCCGCCGCGGCCGACCCCCCGCCGCACGCCCGCACCCGGGCCGT
>NZ_JBNCAQ010000058.1:0-38083 GCF_049808595.1 Streptomyces aurantiaciflavus
TCAGTTGCTCGCGTCCACTGTGTTGGTTCTGAAACCACGAACAGCCCCACGTGCCACACGTGGCGCGGCGTTCACAGTTTCATAGTGTTTCGGTGGTTATAGCGTGAGGGAAACGCCCGGTTACATTCCGAACCCGGAAGCTAAGCCTTACAGCGCCGATGGTACTGCAGGGGGGACCCTGTGGGAGAGTAGGACGCCGCCGAACAATCATTGGGAAAGGCCCACACCGTAAGGTGTGGGCCTTTCTGCTTTTCGCAGTCGTTTAGGGTCGAGGCATGCGCTATGACCTGGTTATCTTCGACAACGACGGCGTCCTGGTCGACAGTGAGCCCATCTCCAACCGGCTCCTGGCCGCCTATCTCACCGAGCTCGGGCATCCGACGTCGTACGAGGACTCGATCCGTGACTACATGGGGTCCGCGATGCATCGGATCCATGAGCTGATTCAGGAGCGCACCGGGCAGCGGCTGCCCGACAGCTTCGACGACGTCTTCCACGGGCGTGTGTTCGCCGCGTTCGAGCGGGAGTTGGAGGCGGTTGCCGGCGTCGTGGATGTGCTCGAGAAGCTTGCCGCGGACGGGGTGCCGTACTGCGTGGCGTCGTCCGGGAGCCATGAGCGGATTCGGGTGGGGCATCGGACGACCGGGCTGGACCGGTGGTTCGAGGACTCACGCATCTTCAGTTCGCAGGACGTCGGGAAGGGGAAGCCGGCCCCCGACCTGTTCCTCCACGCGGCCGAACGGATGGGGGTCGGGCCGAGCCGCTGCGTTGTCGTGGAGGACTCTCCGTTGGGCGTGGAGGCCGCTGTCGCTGCCGGGATGGACGTGTACGGGTTCACCAGGATGACGCCTGCCGCCAAGCTGGCGGGCGCCGGCCAACTCTTCGCCGACATGAGCGAGTTGCCGGCTCTGCTCGCCTGACATTTGTCATGCGGAGCTGTGGACGATCGTTTCTACTGGCCGACCCCCGCCGGCGGCGAAGCTGAGGGCATGACGACGAACTCGGTTTCCCAGGGCCAGAACACGAGGACGAACTTCGCGCCGCTGATCGTGGACGTGGCGGTGCCGCTCGGTTCGTACTACCTGTTCAAGGACGGCTTCGGGATGAGCACCTTCGCGGCGCTCGCCTGGAGCAGCGTGGTGCCGGCACTGAGGACCGCGTGGAGCGCGGTCAAGGAGCGGAGGACCAACGCTCTGGCCGGGCTGATCCTCGTGGTCAACATCGTGTCGTTGCTGCTCAGCTTCGTCTCCGGCGATCCACGGCTGATGCTCGCCAAGGACAGCGGGGTCAGCAGCACGGTCGGGATCGCGATCCTGGTCTCCGTGGCGCTCGGGAAGCCGATGATGACCGCGGCCATGAAGCCCTTCCTGGTGAAGGGGAACACCGCCAGGCAGGCCGCCTGGGAGCGGCTGGAGTCGGGTGCCACGGCCCGCGCGGCGGACTTCCGGCGGAGGGAGCGGGTCTTCTCGCTGGTCTGGGGCGTGGTGCTGCTCGGCGAGTGCGTGGCGCGAGTGGTCGGGGCGTACACCGTCCCCGTGGACACCATGGTGTGGCTGGGCGGGGTCGTCATGGCCGTCTCGATCCTGGGCGGCGTCCTGGTCAGCGGTCGTCTCGCGGCCGGGCCGATGGAGGCGATGGTCAGCGCGGAGGCGAAGGACGCGCAGGAGAAGGTGGCCGGGGTCGAGGAGCTCGGGCTCGTCCTCCAGCCCGCGCGGTAAAGCTGAGGGAAATTCATCTTTGGCTTGATCTACCCACGAGTACGCCGGGGCCCTACGCTCGCCGCCATGACAGAAGTGCTGCGGCGCGGTAGGGCCTCGTTGACGTTCAGCTTCTTCGCGCAGGGCGTTGCCTTTGCTCTGCTCGTGACCCGGATTCCGGCCATCCAGGACCGGTACGGGGTCTCCGACGCGCTGCTGCCCGCCTTCCTGGCGGCCGTGCCCATCCTGGCCGGCGTCGGCAGCGTGGCCACCGAGCAACTCGTGAAGCGGATGCCGGCCACTGGGCTGTTGCGCTGGTCCCAGCCGGTCGTGCTGCTGGCGCTGCTGGGGGTCGGGGCGGGGGAGCGGATGGTCGAGCTGGGGATCGCGCTCGCCGTTTTCGGGCTTGCGGTGGGGGCGTTGGACGCCTCGATGAACATGCTCGGGGTGAGTCTGCAGCGGGCGTACCGGCGGAGCATCATGCTCAGTTTCCATGCCGCGTACAGCTTGGGCGGGATCCTGGGCGCCTCGCTGGCGTGGGCGGGGGCGCACTGGCATCTCGCGCTGTGGGTGTCGTATCTGCCGGTGGTACTGGTGTTGCTGCCGGCCGTGCTGGTGGGGAGCCGGTGGTACGTCGGTGCGGACGGCTCTGTCGTGGAGGACCAGGCCGACAGGGGCGCGGGCGCTGCTGGGGGTGTCGTCTTCAAGGCGTTGTTGCCGCTGTGCCTGGTGATGACCTTCGCGTACATCGGGGACTCGACCGTGTCCAACTGGAGTGCGAAGTACCTCCAGGACGTGTTGGGGAGTTCGGAGCAGCTGGCGACCGTTCCGTACAACGTGTACATGGTGACGACGTTGCTCGGGCGGGCCATCGGGGACTTCGGGGTGCGGCGGTTCGGGGCCGTGGTGGTGGTGCGGCTGGGGGCGGTGGTCGCGGCGCTGGGGTTCGCAGTGGTGGCCGTGGCTCCTGGGGCCTGGGTGGGGATGGGTGGCTTCACCTTGCTGGGCGTGGGGTTGTGTGTGCTGGTGCCGCAGACCTTCGCGGCGGCGGGAAGATTGTTCCCTGGGGCTTCGGACGCGGCCGTCGCTCGGCTGAACGTTTTCAACTATGTGGGGTTTTTGATCGGTTCGCCGTTGGTGGGGGCGTTGGGGGACGCGTGGAGCTATCGGGGGGCGATGGTGGTGCCGATGGTGTTGGTGCTGGTCACATTGGTGTACGCCCGGTCGTTCGCTCCTCAACCGGACCGATACGGTGGCGGGCATGAGCGGCCGCGCACAGCTGATGTGGGACGAGGCAGTAACGGGCTATGACTTCGGCCCGGAGCATCCGATGGATCCGGTTCGGCTGGATCTGACCAGGAGGCTGGTCCATGCCCTGGGGCTCGATCGTGAGCTGGACGTCGTGAGTGCCAAGCCGGCCGGGGAGTCGACGCTGCGGCTCGTCCATCGGGCGGACTACGTCGAGGCCGTGAAGGCGGCCTCTGCGGATCCCGGGTCCGCGGATACGTCGTACGGTCTGGGGACGATGGATGATCCGGCCTTCGGCGGGATGCATGAGGTGTCCTCCCTGATCGCCGGGTTGTCGGTGGGGGCCGCGGAGGCTGTGTGGCGGGGGGAGGTGTCGCACGCTGTGAACTTCGCGGGTGGGCTGCATCATGCGATGCCCGGGGGCGCGTCGGGGTTCTGTATTTACAACGACGCGTCGCTGGCGATCGCGCGGTTGTTGGAGCTGGGGGCGGAGCGGGTCGCTTATGTGGATGTCGATGTGCATCACGGGGACGGGGTGCAGGCGGCGTTCTGGGAGGATCCGCGGGTGCTGACGATCTCGTTGCACGAGCATCCTCGGACGTTGTTTCCGCAGACGGGGTGGCCTGAGGAGACGGGGGCGCGGTCTGCGGAGGGCTCGGCGGTGAATGTGGCTCTGCCGGCGGGGACGGGGGACGCGGGGTGGTTGCGGGCGTTTCACGCTGTGGTGCCGGAGTTGATCGCCGACTTCCGGCCGGATGTGTTGGTGACCCAGCATGGGGCCGACACGCACTTTGAGGATCCGTTGGCTCATCTGGCGGTGTCGCTGGATGCGCAGCGGGCTGTGCAGGTGGCTTGTCATGAGTTGGCTCATGAGTACGCCGGGGGGAAGTGGGTCGCGTTGGGTGGGGGCGGGTACGCGGTGGTGGATGTGGTGCCGCGGTCGTGGGCGCATTTGGTGGGGGTGGCGGCGGGGAGGCCGGTGGCGCCGGAGACGGTGATTCCGCAGGGGTGGCGGCAGGAGGTTTTTGCTCGCACTCGGCAGTTGGGGCCGGTGCGGATGACTGATGGGCGGTGGCCTGTGGGGTGGGGGGAGTGGGAGGCGGGGTACGACCCTGCGGATCGGTTGGATCA
This sequence comes from Streptomyces aurantiaciflavus, assembly GCF_049808595.1. NCBI lineage: Bacteria > Bacillati > Actinomycetota > Actinomycetes > Kitasatosporales > Streptomycetaceae > Streptomyces > Streptomyces aurantiaciflavus. Next base: position 4,077 of record NZ_JBNCAQ010000058.1, read on the forward strand.
GGCGGTGTTGGCTACGCGGCGGGCTGTGTTTCCGTTGCGGGGGTTGTTGGCCTAAGGGGTGGGGTGCGGGTTTGAGGGGTTCGCCCCCGCCGCCCCTACCCTTCCCGACCTCCAGGGGCTCCGCCCCTTCGACCCCCACGAGGGGCTCCGCCTGGACCTGGCGGGGCTTGGCCCCTGCACCCCACGGGGCTGCGCCCCGGGACGCCGTGCGGGGCTGCGCCCCTGCGTCCCCTGCGGGGCTGCGCCCCTGCGTCCCCTGCGGGGCTGCCGCCCCGCACCCCGCTTCGGCCCTGAACGGGCCTCGTCCTCAAACGCCGGACGGGCTGGATTGCGCTGGCCGTGCCAAGGAGCTCGGCTCCGGGTGGGCGGGGGTTCGGGATGGCCTGTGGCTCGTCCTCGCACGGGGAGGGCTTGGGTTGCGCTGGCCGGTGGCGACGGGCTCGGCTCCGGGTGGAGGGGGGCGGGATGGCTGTGGCTCGTCCTCGCACGGGGGAGGGGTTGGGTTGCGCTGGCCGGTGCCGAGGGGCTCGTCTCCGGGGGCGGGGGTTCAGTAAGGCCGTGGCTCGTTCTCAGACCGCGCGGATGGGCGAGAAGGGCGGGCCTGAGGTCGGGCAGAGGTGGCAGTACTCGGGGGCCACACGGCTGTCAGGCGCGAGGGCGTCAGGGGTGAGGGCGGTGAGCGGGAGGCTGTCAGGCGCGAGGGCGGTAGGGGCGAGGGCGTCAGGGCGTCAGGGCGTCAGGCGTGAGGGCGGTAGGTGTCAGGGCGTCAGGCGTGAGGGCGTCAGGCGTGAGGGCGGTAGGCGTGAGGGCGGTAGGGGAGACGGGTTGTGGGGTCGGAGTGGGGTTACGCCGACCGTGGTTTGTTTGTTCGTTCTGGGGGCGGTCTGGTTTTCTGTCCGTCACCATCGGGGCCGTGGTGAGTTCCAGGGTTTTGCGGGCCCATCTGTTGGCCGCTCGGCTGGCCGGGGTGGTGGCTACCTCTCGGGAGGAGAGTCTTCGGAGTTATCGGCTGTTCGCTGCTCGGGATCCTCGGGTGTTGATCGGGATTGATCCTGAATGGGGGTGGGGGGTACGGGACTTGGTGGGGTTGATGGCGGACAAGTGTGGGGTTTCAGCCGATCTGCGGAACATTTCCGGGCAGGATGTGATCGATCCTGCGCGGACCCTGGCCGCGCTCGACGCCTTCGCGGAGCGGCTCGCGGCGGTTGCCCAGCGTGGTGCACCCGTGTTGCTGGGAACCGGGCATCCGCATCGGCTGCTCGGCTTCTACGGCGGGCTTGCGGACGCTTTGTCGGCGGCGGGATGTGATGTTCTCACCCCTGCGCAGGGTCGCTGTGTCGACATAACGACCCGGTTCGGACTACGCACGTACAACCTTGACTACGTACGAGGTGTCGCGTTGGTGCGAGAACGCGGGGCCGGGCGCCCCGATTGTGCCACCGGCGTGCACACCCACTCGCCGCTCCCGGTTCGACTGGCGCTCGCGGCGGCCGCGGAGGCCGGCGGGCCGTTGCCGGAGCTGGTGGTCGGAGACCACGGGTGGGTCTGCGGAGCAGGTCAGCTGGGGTTTGAGGCGATTGGGCTGGCCGATACCGACGACCCCGCGCTCTTCGTGGGGGAGGCCGAGGGGTCGGTGGCCGTCGTCGTTCCGGTTGATGACGCTGTGCGGTCTGATTACTACCGCCCGCTTACACGCTACGTACTCAATCAGGCGTGTCTGTCACAGTAGGCCGCCGATGGGTGCACCTCTTCCCCACTCGCATCACCCGCCCCTACATTGGGGAGTGAGCACGCAGCGACGAAGAGTCACCGGAAGGGGAAGCCGGTGGCCGTCGAGTCGAGTGCGGAAGGTTCAGGTGTGTCATGGCTGCTGACCAGAGGCCTCTGAGCGAGGTTCAGTTCCTTACCGTGGCGGAAGTCGCCTCGGTGATGCGAGTGTCCAAGATGACCGTGTACCGGCTGGTGCACAGCGGTCATCTGCCCGCGATCCGGGTGGGGCGGTCCTTCCGCGTCCCGGAGAACGCGGTTCACGAGTACCTCCGCGAGAGCTACGTGGGGGTGGAAACCGCCTGACGGCGAGGGCGCGAGGGATCCGTTCACAGGGCACTTCAGGGTCCCTCCGCCTCCTCGATTACGACCTCAGCGCTCGGACGGGTAGGCTAGCCCCTCGTAGGTCGTATGGGCCCATGGCGCCCAGCACCGAGTGATGAGAAGTGAGCGAGGGTAGTCGTGGGCTCTGTTATCAAGAAGCGGCGCAAGCGGATGGCCAAGAAGAAGCACCGCAAGCTGCTCAAGCGCACGCGCGTTCAGCGTCGTAACAAGAAGTAAGTTCGCGCGACGCGAGCCGCGAAAGCGTGAGGTGGCCCCCCATCGTGTGTCGGTGGGGGGCCACCTCTGTGTCGGGGGAGGCGCAGGGAGGTGGTCCTGTGCGAGTGGCCGGACCAGGTCGGTCCGTGTGGTGGCCGAACCTTGTGCGTGGGACTGGACGAGGGGTGTGGTCGATCTGGTCGTATGACCGGCGCGGCTCGTCACTTCGTGCGTCGGGCGGTCATCACAGCGCAACATCGACCCGCTAAGTTGGCCCTCGGACGGGGAACGCGGCAGGGTAACGAGCAGTGCGACAGCCGAGCGGTACCGGGGCGGAAGGAAGGTGCTGATCTTGGGCAAGGTTGTGCTCGTGACCGGAGTGGCCCGTCAGCTGGGGGGCCGGTTCGTACGACGGATCCAGCGTGACCCGGAGGTCGAGCGGGTGATCGCGGTGGACGCCGTGCGGCCCGAGCATCATCTCGGCGGGGCCGACTTCATCCAGGCCGACATCCGGCAGCCCACCATCGCGCGGGTGCTCGCCGAGACCGGCGCCGACACCGTCGTCCATCTGGACGTGACGGGCACCGCGCTGGGCAGCGGCAGCCGGGTCACGGTCAAGGAGACCAACGTCATCGGCACGATGCAGCTCCTCGGCGCCTGCCAGAAGTCGCCCCGCGTGAAGCGGCTGGTGGTCAAGTCCAGTACGAACGTCTACGGGTCCGCGCCCCGGGATCCGGCCGTGTTCACGGAGACCACGCCGGCCAAGTCGCTGCCCAGCGGCGGGTTCGCCAAGGACGCCGTCGAGGTCGAGGGGTATGTGCGCGGGTTCGCGCGGCGGCGGCCCGATGTCGCCGTGTGCGTGCTGCGGTTCGCCAACATCCTCGGGCCCACCGCCGAGACACCGCTCGCGTCGTACTTCTCGCTGCCGGTGCTGCCGACCGTGTTCGGCTACGACCCCCGGCTGCAGTTCGTGCACGAGGACGACGTCATCGAGGTGCTGCGGATCGGCGCGCACGAGCCGCGGCGGGGCACGCTCAACAGCGGCACCTTCAACATCGCCGGCGACGGCGTCCTGCTGCTGTCGCAGTGCTCGCGGCGGCTCGGGCGGCCCACGGTGCCGCTGCTGCTGCCGGCCGTCACGTGGGCGGGCTCCCTGGTGCGTACGCTGGGAATGACGGACTTCTCACCCGAGCAGATCCGGCTGCTCACGCACGGCCGGGTCGTGGCGACGGACCAGATGCGCGAGACGCTGGGGTTCTCGCCGAGGTACACCACCGCGGAGACCTTCGCGGACTTCGCGCGCAGTCAGGGGCCGGGTCTCCTGCCCCCCGAGGCCCTTGCGGGGGCCGTCGACCGGATCGCCGCGCTGCCCCTCGCGGGCGGCGGCCACTCCCCGACGCAGAGCGCCAACTGAGGAGCGCATCAACGATGGCGGACGCCAAGGTCATTCCGTTCGACGACGACCGGTCCCGCGGGAGCGCCGTGCAGCGGCCGCCGCGGCGCCGGAGCGCGTGGAGCCGGCGCAAGGACGGCGAGCCGGCGCCGGTCCATGAGATCGGCGAGGCCGGTGAGGTCCAGGCTCTGCCCACCAGGGCGGCCTCGCAGGATGATGATCCCGTGACCGGTACGGGTGAGGGACAGCCGCAGCAGCGGGATGACATCGGCGGCCTGGAGCGGCGCATCGCGGGCGGGCTGTCCTTCCTGCGCCGCCGCCTCACGGGCGACTACGAGGTCGACGACTTCGGCTATGACGAGGAGCTCACCGACCAGGTCCTGATGTCCCTGCTGCGGCCGGTGTACGAGAAGTACTTCCGGGTCGAGGTGAAGGGCGTCGAGAACATCCCGGCGGAGGGCGGCGCGCTGATCGTCGCCAACCACTCCGGGACGCTGCCGCTGGACGGCCTGATGATGCAGGTCGCCGTCCACGACCACCACCCGGCGGGTCGTCATCTGCGGCTGCTGGCCGCCGATCTCGTCTTCGTCCTGCCTGTCGTCAACGAGCTCGCGCGCAAGCTCGGGCACACCCTCGCCTGCGCCGAGGACGCCGAACGGCTCCTGGGCCAGGGTGAACTGGTCGGGGTGATGCCGGAGGGCTTCAAGGGCATCGGGAAGCCCTTCAGCGAGCGCTACAAGCTGCAGCGGTTCGGCCGGGGCGGCTTCGTCTCCACGGCGCTGCGACAGGGCGCCCCGATCATCCCCTGCTCGATCGTCGGGGCGGAGGAGATCTACCCGATGATCGGCAACGCCAAGACCTTGGCCCGGGTGCTGGGCTTTCCGTACTTCCCGCTCACGCCGACCTTCCCGTGGCTGGGCCCCCTCGGCGCGATCCCGCTCCCCACGAAGTGGACGATCCAGTTCGGCGAGCCGATCCCGACGGACGGCTATCCGCCGGAGGCGGCGGAGGACCCGATGCTGATGTTCAACCTGACGGATCAGGTCAGGGAACAGATCCAGCACACGCTCTACAAGCTGTTGGTGCAGCGGCGGTCGGTGTTCTTCTAGGCCGATGGGTGTGGGCGCATGGCCGATGCGTACCGGCGCATGCGTACGGCGGTGGGGGCGGGCTCTCTGAGGAGGCCGCCCCCACCGCCGTACGGGCGTTGCTCTAGTCCGCGTCCACGCGGTCGAATCCCAGGCCGGGCAGGAGGCCGGGGAGGAGGGGCGGGAGGGTGACGTCCGGCTGGGTCGTCGGGGGGTTGCTGGTGGACGGGGAGGCGCTGTCGGCGTCCTGGGACGGGTTGAGGAGGCCGCCGGTGCTGCCGCCGAGGAGGCCCTCCTCGCCGGTGCCCGTGGAGGAGGACCTGCTGGGGCTGCCGCTGTCGCCGCCGGTGTGGTCCTCGTCGTCGGAGCCGTAGCCGGTGCTGGGGGCGGGGGAGCGGTCGGTGTCCGAGGCGCCGGTGGACGCCGGGCCGGAGCTCTGCCGGCTGCCGCCGCTTCCGTCCCGGGCCGGGGGCTGCGGGAGGAGGGACTGCAGCGGGGCGACCTCTTGGTCTATGGCGTCGAAGACCGACGACACCTGCTGACTGACGTCTCCGAGCTGCACGGGCAGCTTGTCGCGCAGCGCGCCCCATGCGTCGCGGTGGGAGCGCGAGAAGGCGGACAGGGCCTGGATGGGGCCCAGGGAGTCCGGGTCGCGCTCGTACGCCTCGTGCAGCAGCCGGTGGCCCTCGGAGGCGTCGTGCCGCATGCCGGACAGGGCGCGGCGGATCTCGCCGAGGGACTCGTGGTCGAGGTGGGCGCCGCCGCGGCCGCGCTCCATGAGCCGGCGGGCTTCGCTGAGCCGGGTGGAGGCCTGGTCGAGGTAGGCCTCACCGCGCTCGTCGTCGCCCTCGGCGAGATAGTTGAGCTTGAAGTCCTCGATGCCGCGCTTGAGTCCGTAGAGCGAGTCACCGGGCAGGGCGTCGGAGCTCGCGGCGGCGACTCCGCCGAAGGCGCCCGCGGCGACGCCCACACTGAGGCCGCCCGCGGTCAGGCCCCTGGCGAGCCGTGTGCGCGGTCGGAACTTCCCCAGTCCGGTTGTCCGGTGGGCGCCCCGCCGATGGGAACGCCCGCCCGTCTCCCGCCACCGCCCTTCTGTGGAAGCCGCTTCGCTCCCTCTTTGATCGGGCAGCGCAGGGTCCGCTGTTTCGCCCGCGGTGCCCGCCTGCAGCATGGCCTCCATCGCGGCGACCAACTGGGCGCGCTGGACGACCTTGACCTCGGGGTCGAGCTCCGGCTTGGGCAGCTCGGCGAGACTCGTCGCGAGGGCCAGGAGGCGGCCCTGCTCGGTCTGGTCCGCAGCGGCCGGGGCCGGTGCCGATCCTTCGGACTGCTCGGCCGCCGTGCCCCGGTCGGACTGCTCCTCCAGGGACTGGGCGAAGGCGTTCGCCCGCCGGTGTGCCGATACGTTCGCGATCACTGGCGGCACCTCCTCTCGTCATGACGGTCGACTCCCCGGGGGGTCCTGAGGGTTGCACGCCCTCGACCGCTTCCACCCGATCGGGTGATCGCGTGGCCGGGGCGTGACCACAGGGAGCCTGTATCCCGCACAACGACTGGCGCGGCACTTCGGTTACGGACTGCGGATGACCGGATGGGGAAGTCAACCGACTTTCACGGAACGTGAGTTGAGGTTGCCGAGAGTAGGCGGACTCAGCGGGCGTCGTCCGGCAGGAGGCGGGCGAGGGTGCGGACGGCCCGGTACTGGAGGGTCTTGATGGCACCCTCGTTCTTGCCCATCACGCGCGCGGTCTCGGCGACGGAGAGGCCCTGGAGGAAGCGGAGCGTGACGCACTCCTGCTGCTGCGGGTTGAGACGGCGTACGGCGTCCAGGAGGGCGGCGTTGGAGAGGGACTCGAGGACGGAGTCCTCCGGGGAGCGCTCGACCTCGTTGGCGTCGAGCATCTCGCCGGTGGTCACCTCCAGCCGGAAACGGCTGGACTTGAAGTGGTCGGCGACGAGGTTGCGGGCGATGGTGACGAGCCAGGCGCCGAAGTCACGGCCCTGCCAGGTGAAGGTCCCGATCCGTCGCAGGGCGCGCAGGAACGTCTCACTTGTGAGGTCCTCGGCGGTCGCCTTCCCTCCCACGCGGTAGTAGATGTACCGGTACACGGTGTCGCTGTACTGGTCGTACAGTCGCCCGAAGGCGTCGGCCTCGCCGGCCTGTGCCCGCTCGACGAGGTCCATCATCCGGGCGCTGTCGCTGTCGGCGGCCGGCCGGCGGGCGGTGGCCGCGCCGGCCGCGCCGGCCGCGCGTCCTCGTCTGCCCACGGCGGCGCCGCCGTCGGCCAGTGCGTAGCACGGGCCGAGGGGAGCGGTGGCGGCGAAGGCGGGGACGGCGTGCGCGGTGGGGACGAAGCCGCGCAGCAGGTCCTGGACCGTAGCGACCAGTGTGCGCAGCGTAGCCAGGCCCGAGGTGTCAACCCCGACGTGTGGGTACACGGGACTCCCAGAGGCAGAGCTTCCATCACGTGCAGTACCGGATGATTCACCCGTCGTAGCGACGGAGAGGCACCGGTTTGCGTCTGAGGAGAATAACGCTTCGTACAGGCGCTGCTACACCGAGTTGCTCAAATCGTCGGTTACGTCGCTTCTCTAGCCGGTTGACGCTCGATCGCGTTGCCGAGAGTGAGCGGTTGGTGATCGAAAGAGTCCGAGTTTCCGGTCGCTCCAGGGCGGGTTGTGGCGGTGCGCGGACAAGAGGAATGGGCGGTGAGCTGTGGGGGTACGACGGTGGATTGGCCGTTTTCCCGGCGTGGGTGCGCGGAGTGACGAAGCCGTGGGGTGGGGGCGGTGAGCGTCGGGTGAGCGGTGCCGTGTGCGGCTGTGGCGGGCGGTCGCGTGACCCGGCGTTTCGGGGTGCCGTCGACGCCCTCCCGCGCCGCTCCGGCGGCAGGATCGCGCGCGGCGTGACGCGGGGGCCGGGCGGGGGAGGTGAGCGTCGGGTGAGTGGTGCTGCATGGGGTGATAGGCGGGCGGTGGGGCAGCTCGGTGGTTCGGGGTGCCTGCCGTGCTCGTTCGTGCCGCCCCGGCGGCACGGCTGCCCGGGGCGTGACGGAGTCGTCGGCGGTACGACGGGTTCGCCGTACCGGCGTCAGTGTCATGACCCGCCGTGACCGAGCCGCGGGCCCGGCGTCCCGTGGCGGGGCCGCGCGATCAGGGCCGCCCTCGGTCGCCGAGCCGTCGGTGTCAGCGGCGGCGGCGGTGGAGGGCGATCGCCGCTGCTGTGCCGCCGGCCACCGCGCCCACTCCGGCTGCTGCCGGGATGCCGACCTTCGCCGCCTTGCGGCCGGTGCGGTAGTCGCGGAGGCGCCAGTCGAGGTCGCGGGCGTGTTTGCGGAGTTTGGCGTCGGGGTTGATGGCGTAGGGGTGGCCGACCAGGGAGAGCATCGGGATGTCGTTGTGGGAGTCGCTGTAGGCGGCGCAGCGGGAGAGGTCCAGGCCCTCGGCCGCGGCCAGCGCGCGGACCGCTTCCGCCTTCGCCGGGCCGTGCAGCGGCTCGCCGACCAGCTTGCCCGTGTAGACGCCGTCCACCGACTCCGCCACTGTGCCGAGCGCGCCGGTCAGGCCGAGGCGGCGGGCGATCACCTGGGCGATCTCCACCGGGGCGGCTGTGACCAACCACACCCGCTGGCCCGCGTCCAGATGCGCCTGGGCCAGCGCCCGGGTGCCGGGCCAGATGCGTTCGGCCATGTACTCGTCGTAGATCTCCTCGCCGATCGACTGCAGCTCGGCGACGCGGTGGCCCTTGACGATCGACAGCGCCGAGTCGCGGGCCTCCTGCATGTGTTCGGGGTCCTCGACGCCCGCCAGCCGGAACCACGCCTGCTGCCAGGCGAACCGGACGAGGTCGCGGGTCTCGAAGAACTTGCGCTTGTACAGGCCTCGGCCGAAGTGGAAGAGGGCGGCGCCCTGCATCACCGTGTTGTCGAGGTCGAAGAACGCGGCAGCACGGTCGTCGCCGTGCACGGGGAACTGCGGTTCCTGTTCGGAGACGTCCTTGCGGGCTGCCTCCGCCGAGGCCTCGCCTGCCAACACGCTCCTCGCCGTGGCGGAGCGCCTACGGGGAGTGAGCCATCCGAGAGCGGCCATGGCGTGAGCATAGCCAGTCAGTTCGGTGGTTCCGGAGTCACGAGGTTCGAACGCTGTGAACTCTCCGCGACCGTGTCGTTAAAGAAGTCGTCGGAGGGTGTGGGGAATCGGCGCTCCGCGCGCCGTCGCGGAGCGCGCGAGAATGGCTGGCATGAGTCCCCTCTTTCGCCGGAAGGGCCCCGCCCCGCAGGACCGGCTCGTGACGTTGATCGGCAAGCCCGGCTGCCACCTGTGCGACGACGCGCAGGTGGTGATCGAGAAAGTGTGCGGCGATCTCGGTGTCCCGTGGGAGAGGCGGGACATCACCGAGGATCCCGACCTCCACGACCGGTACTGGGAGCAGATCCCGGTCGTCCTGGTGGACGGACGGCAGCACACCTTCTGGCGCGTGAACGAGGAACGGCTGCGCAAAGAACTCACTGGGAACTGACCGGACAGTCCAAGTGTTCCGAAAAGTCGCTTAGGATCGACGGCGACCAGGTCTCGGGGGCGGGATTCGTGAGGAGAGTGTGCGGTTTTGCCCCCGACAAAGAAGGAGCCCGGGCGTGTCGGCGCCGGTTCCCCGTGGACGCGCCGGGGGCGCGTGACCCCGGTCACGTTGGCCGGGCAAATCGGACACCATCTTTGTGCACGCGTTCACAAAGACATAGCCTGCATTCGACGGGGCGGTCTGGGGACGTATGACCGCCTGCAGCCCCGCTCTACCCGCAGGAGCACCGTGGCAACTGGCCGAACTCACCGACCGGCGACCCGCAGCCGAGGGATTCCCGAGGCCACCGTCGCCCGCCTTCCGCTGTACCTCCGCGCCCTGACCGCACTGTCGGAGCGCTCGGTACCCACGGTCTCCTCCGAGGAGCTCGCGGCCGCGGCGGGGGTCAACTCCGCGAAGCTGCGCAAGGACTTCTCGTACCTGGGCTCCTACGGGACGCGGGGTGTGGGGTACGACGTCGAGTATCTCGTGTACCAGATCTCCCGTGAGCTGGGCCTGACCCAGGACTGGCCGGTTGTGATCGTCGGTATCGGCAACCTCGGCGCGGCGCTGGCCAACTACGGCGGGTTCGCCTCCCGCGGCTTCCGGGTCGCGGCGCTCATCGACGCCGACCCGGCGATGGCCGGGAAGCCGGTCGCCGGGATCCCCGTCCAGCACACGGACGACCTCGAGAAGATCATCACGGACAACGGCGTGTCGATCGGCGTCATCGCGACGCCCGCCGGCGCCGCCCAGCAGGTCTGCGACCGGCTCGTGGCCGCCGGTGTCACCTCCATCCTGAACTTCGCGCCGACCGTGCTGTCCGTCCCGGACGGCGTCGACGTGCGCAAGGTCGACCTCTCCATCGAGCTGCAGATCCTCGCCTTCCACGAGCAGCGCAAGGCCGGCGAGGAGGCCGCGGGCGACACCACGGCGACGACGGCCGTCCCGGCCGCCGCCGTGACCCGCGAGGAGTCCACCGACCAGGGGCCCGACGGGGACGTTCCCGCCGTGATGCCGGCATGAGTCTCCTCGTCGTCGGGCTGAGCCACCGCAGCGCCCCGGTCAGCGTGCTGGAGCGGGCCTCGCTGTCCACGGACGCCCAGTTCAAACTGCTGCAGGACACGGTCGCCGCCGAGCCGGCCGCCGAGGCCGCGGTGCTCGCCACCTGCAACCGCATCGAGCTGTACGCCGACGTGGACAAGTTCCACGCCGGTGTCGCCGAGCTGTCCACGCTGCTCGCCCAGCACAGTGGGGTCGGGCTGGAGGAGCTCACTCCCTATCTCTACGTGCACTACGAGGACCGTGCCGTCCACCACCTGTTCTCGGTGGCCTGCGGCCTGGACTCGATGGTCGTCGGCGAGGGGCAGATCCTCGGGCAGATCAAGGACTCCCTGGCCCGCGCGCAGGAGCTGCACACCGCCGGACGGCTGCTGAACGACCTGTTCCAGCAGGCCCTGCGGGTCGGCAAGCGCGCCCACTCCGAGACCGGCATCGACCGGGCCGGCCAGTCCCTGGTCACCTTCGGCCTGGAGCAGCTGGCCGCGGGCGGGGAGGTGACCGCGTGGGCCCGGGGCAAGCGCGCCCTCGTGATCGGCGCCGGCTCCATGTCCTCGCTGGCCGCGGCCACGCTCGCGCGCGCCGGGGTCGCCGAGGTCGTCGTCGCCAACCGCACCCTCGACCGCGCCGAGCGCCTCGCGCAGATACTCACCGAGGCCGAGGACACCGACGTACTCGCCCGGGCCGTGCCGATGGAGTCGGTGGCGCAGGAGCTGACACGTGCCGACGTTGCCGTCTCCTGTACGGGGGCGACGGGACTCGTCCTCACGGCCGAAGCGGTCGCGACGGCGGTCGAGGGCCGCACCGGAACGCCCGTCGCCTTCACCGAGGACGAGCCGGCCGACACGGACGTACGGCCGCTGCCGCCCACCTCCGTCGGCACCGACGAGGGCTGTCCGCTGGACCTGTCGGCCGTGCAGCAGCCCGGCTTCTCCGTCATGGGGGAGGCCGCCGTGGCCGGCCTGGACGCGGCGACGTTGGAGCAGCACGCGGCCTGGGTCGCGGGCGCCGGCGTCGACCGCCGCGAGGCCGCCCGCCGGCCCGAGGCCGACGCCGAGCTGATCACCGCGCTCGCCGCGACCGTCGCCACCGTCGGCCGCATCCCCGAACTGCGCAGGCCCGAGCCGGTCGCCGTGCCCGTACGGCCGGAGCCGGTGCTGTTCCTGCTGGACCTCGCGATGCCGCGGGACGTCGACGCGGCCGCGCACCGGCTCGCCGGGGTGCGCCTCGTGGACATCGAGTCGCTCGCCGAGGCCTCCGCGGACGCGCCGATGGCGGCGGACGTCGACCAGGTGCGGCGGATCGTCTCCGACGAGGTCGCCGCGTTCGGCGCCGCGCAGCGGGCCGCGCACATCACGCCGACCGTGGTCGCGCTGCGTGCCATGGCCGCCGATGTCGTCGCCGGCGAGATCGCCCGGCTCCACGGGCGGCTGCCCGGCCTGGACGACAAGCACCGCGCCGAGATCACCCAGACCGTGCGGCGCGTCGTGGACAAGCTGCTGCACGCGCCGACCGTACGGGTCAAGCAGCTCGCGGCCGAGCCCGGCGGCGCCGGGTACGCGGACGCGCTGCGCACCCTGTTCGACCTCGACCAGGAGACGGTGGCCTCCGTCTCCCGCGCCGAGGACAGCACCGAGAAGAACCGAGGGCCACGATGACAGGGAAGGCACTGAGGCTCGGGACCAGGCGGAGCAAGCTCGCCATGGCCCAGTCCGGGCAGGTGGCACAAGCCGTGAGCCAGGTGACCGGCCGGCCCGTCGAGCTCGTCGAGATCACCACGTACGGCGATGTCTCCCGCGAGCACCTCGCGCAGATCGGCGGCACCGGTGTGTTCGTCACCGCGCTGCGGGACGCGCTGCTCAGGGGCGAGGTCGACTTCGCGGTTCACTCGCTGAAGGACCTGCCGACCACGCAGCCCGAGGACCTGGTCCTGGCCGCGATACCGGTGCGCGAGGACCCGCGCGACGTGCTCGTCGCCCGGGACGCGCTGAAGTTCACCGACCTGCCCCGCGGGGCGCGCATCGGTACGGGTTCGCCGCGCCGGACGGCGCAGTTGAACGCGTACGCGCGCGGCCACGGGCTGGACATCGAGACCGTTCCGATTCGGGGGAACGTCGATACGCGGATCGGGTTCGTGCGTGACGGTGAGCTGGATGCCGTCGTGCTGGCCGCCGCCGGCCTGAATCGGATGGGTCGCAGTGAGGAAGTGACCGACTTCCTGTCGGTCGACACGGTTTTGCCCGCCCCCGGCCAGGGGGCGCTCGCGATCGAGTGCGCTGCGGCCAACGCAGAGCTCGTCGCGGCGCTCGGTGAGCTCGACGACCCGTTCACGCGGGTCGCCGTGACCGCCGAACGGTCCCTGCTCGCCGCCCTGGAGGCCGGCTGCTCCGCCCCTGTGGGCGCGCTGGCCGACAGGCTGGCCGACGGGCAGATTGTCAAGGAAATGCGCCTGCGCGGCGTCGTCGGCACGACCGACGGCACTCGCATGGTGCAGCTGTCCACCACCGGTCCCGTGCCCGAGACGCACGACCGGGCAATGGCGCTCGGTCGCGAACTCGCCGCCGAGATGCTTGCCCAGGGCGCGGCCGGTCTGATGGGGGAGCGAGCACAGTGAGCCCCACCGCCCTTCCTGCCGTCGGTCCTGAACACGGGCACGTCACCTTCCTCGGTGCCGGACCCGGGGATCCGGGACTGCTGACTCTGCGCGCCGTGGAGGCGCTGGCCCACGCGGACGTCCTCGTCGCCGAGCACGATGTGCTCGACGTCGTACGGACGCACGCCAGGCCGGGCGTCGCCGTCGTGAACGCGGACCCGGGTCCTTCGTCGGACCCTGTTCCGGGCACGGGCACGCCTCACCCGACGGTCGTTGACGTCACGTCAACAACTGCTGGGATCCCCGCAGTGCGGGATGCCGCACATCTTGTCATGGAGGCCGCGCGGGGCGGCAGGCGGGTCGTCCGTGCGGTGACCGGGGACCCCGGACTGGATACGTACGCCGCCGAGGAAATGCTCGCGTGCGCGGCGGCCGGCGTTCCGTTCGAGGTCGTTCCCGGTGTCGCGGCGGCGGTCGGTGTGCCCGCGTACGCGGGTGTGCCGCTGCGTGACGCGCAGGGCGCCGACGTCCGGTTCGTGGACGCGCGGACGGCGTCGGACCGGTGCTGGACGGAGGTGGGGGCGTCGGACGGGACGGTGGTCGTGTCCACGACCCTGGACTCCGTCGCCGCCGCCGCCGGGGAGCTGGTGTCGGCCGGGCGCAAGCCCGATACGCCGATGACGGTGACGGTCGCCGGTACGACGACCCGGCAGCGGACGTGGACCGCCACGCTCGGGACCATCGCGCAGACGCTGAAGCAGGCGAAGGTGCTGCCCTCGCCGGAGGCCGGCCGCCCGGTGATAGCCGTGGTCGGTGAGCGTTCCGCCCCCGCCCAGCGTGACCAGCTGGCGTGGTTCGAGTCCAAGCCGCTGTTCGGCTGGAAGGTGCTCGTGCCGCGGACGAAGGAGCAGGCGGCGTCGCTCTCCGACCAACTGCGGTCCTACGGCGCCGTGCCGCACGAGGTGCCGACGATCGCCGTCGAGCCGCCGCGGACGCCCCAGCAGATGGAGCGGGCGGTCAAGGGGCTGGTGACGGGCCGCTACGAGTGGATCGCCTTCACCTCGGTGAACGCGGTCAAGGCGGTGCGGGAGAAGTTCGAGGAGTACGGGCTCGACGCCCGGGCCTTCGCGGGGATCAAGGTCGCCGCGGTGGGGGAGCAGACCGCCAAGGCGCTGATCGCGTTCGGTGTGAAGCCGGACCTGGTGCCCAGTGGGGAGCAGTCGGCGGCGGGGCTGCTGGAGGACTGGCCTCCCTACGACCCGGTCTTCGACCCGATCGACCGTGTCTTTCTGCCCAGGGCCGACATCGCCACCGAGACGCTCGTCGCCGGGCTCATCGAGCTCGGCTGGGAGGTCGACGACGTCACGGCCTACCGGACCGTACGGGCGTCGCCGCCGCCGGCGGAGACCCGTGAGGCGATCAAGGGCGGTGGCTTCGACGCCGTTCTCTTCACGTCGTCGTCCACGGTGCGGAACCTGGTGGGGATCGCCGGGAAGCCGCACAACGTGACCGTGATCGCGTGCATCGGCCCCGCCACGGCGAAGACCGCCGAGGAGCACGGCCTCCGGGTGGATGTCATGGCTCCGGAGCCGTCCGTGCACAAGCTGGCGGAGGCACTGGCCGACTTCGGGCTGCGGCGCCGGGCTGCCGCGCTGGAGGCGGGGGACCCGGTGACCCGGCCGAGCGAGCGGAGGCCGGGGGCTCGGCGGCGCCGGGCCACCTGAGGGGTGGCGGAGCACTCCGTGCCGAGTGCTCCCCTGCGACTTACCTGCGGCCCCGTACCCGTGCACTCGGGTGCGGGGCCGCAGGCGTGTCGGTCATCCGGCGCCGCACGTGATCGTTCGGACATGTCCTGGCACAGCCGCTGGATTCCGGCCAATCCGCCGCGCTGCCCTGCTCTTTGTGTTGCCCGTGTGCCTACAGTGCTGCCGCGCCGCCCCGGGTGGATCCGGACCAGAGAAGCCCCGGGCCGCGCACGACCAGGCACGGGGGACGGCGCGTGGCACGACGGCGGGCACTTCCTCGTGGACTTTCACTCATGGGGGAGCATCTGTGACACCGAACACCGCCAAGTCCGAACCTGCGCCGCCCCGCAGGCGTCGCAGGAGCATGGTCATCGTCGCCGCCGCTGCCGTCGTCGGGTTCGCCAGCCCCCAGGCATTCGCCGTCGTCACCGACAACATCGTCCCGATCGGCGGCTTCGACGCGCACGAGGCGTGCAAGAAGGGAAATCCGTCCGGGGGCCGCGTCTGCCAGACGGACAACGACACCGTCACCATGTACCGACAGGGAAGCCTCAGCAGCGCCCAGAAGTCTCGTGTCGCCGACGTGATCGGCGCGCAGTACCAGCCCACCGACCTGGAACTCAGCTGGGACGGCAGCCCGGATTACGACGGCGGCGCGGAAACCGACTTCGTCTACCAGATCGGCGCGGTCGGCGGGGATGACACCGTGGGACGGGCCTGGTGCGACGATCCCATCGAGAACACCATCAAGTGCGACCAGACGTACATACGCATCGAAAACGGCTACGTCACCAAGAAGCGGATCTGCCACGAGACCGGGCACGCCGTCGGCCTGCTCCACGGAGCGGAAGCCGTGCCCAGGCTGAGCAACACCGACAACCGGCTCGGCTGCATGGAGAAACCGTCTGACGGCGGCACGGAGTCCCTCGGCTCCAACAACCGCGACAACGTCAACTCTGTCTACTAGGAGAAGAGTTGAAGAACAAGAAGACGCTGATCTCGGCAGTGGCCGCCTTCACGGCCGCCCTCGCCGCGGCAGTGGGCGTCCCGCGCATGGTTTCCGCCGGGGAAACGAGTCAGGCGGACACCACGTCGAGCGCCGGCGCCCATGCGGCGGTGGACGACCGCTACCCCTCTCAGACCGCGGCGGACTGGATCGCTCACACCGACCATGCCATCGCCTATACCGTGCTTTCGGAGAAGGCGCTGCCGATGAGCGAGGAAGAGGAGCAGTCCGGCGAAGGATTCGTGCCGCGCGAGCTGACCGTACGCGTCGACAAGGTCATCTGGTCCCACCCGGCCTCCACCAGCGAGCCTCCCGCCGTCGGCTCCACCATCGTCCGGCACTCCGGTGGCTGGACCGTGCACGACGGTGAACGCACCCCGGTGGTCGACGCCGACCGTCCCGTGCTCGAACCCGGCCACTCCTACATCGAGGCGGTCCACTGGCTGACGAAGGGACCGGACGGGACGGAGCTGCCCCCGTCCTGGGTCGGCCTCGGCGAAGGCTCGAAACTCCCGTTCGACAACGGTGTGATCGGGAAGGGAGAGAACGAGGGTCAGACCGTCAGCGCAACCCGCTTCCGGGCCATGGAGGACGAGCCCGGACCCGCTTCTCTGGAGGAGCAGATGGCAGGCAAGAGCGCTACGGAACTCGCCGCAGCTCTCGACGCCGCCGTTCCGGCGCGGTAACCGTTCCTGGCCTGCTGCCACCGCGCCGTCCCCAGGCCGGTCGCGGTGGCAGCCGGGTCACCCACCGTAGGGAGCTTTGAGCATGTCAGCACGGTCCTGGCAGCCGGCAGCCGGATTCGCCGCTCTCGTCCTGGCCTTGTCCGCATGCGCCGGCAGCACGGATCCGGAGGAAGGTGACAGTACCCACAAGCCCACGGACGACGTCACCATCACCGAGTTCCGTATGCAGGCAACCGGCGACGGAAGGCAGGCGAGGGCGGACTACCGCATCCGCAACGGCGGGCCGGACCCGGTCACCTACACCGTCGTCATCTCGTTCCTCGACGACGACGGCGACGCCGCCGCCACGCGCGTGGTGGACCAACGGGTCGACAACCAGGCCACCTATGAGGGAACCCTCACCGTGCCGTGGAAGCAGGGCCCCGCGTCCTCCGGAGCCCGCGTGACCGACGTCCGCATCCGGTGACTCACCCACGACCCGTACCGTCATCCGGAGGATCGGCGGTCGGCGGTCCGGAACTCGGTGGTATGACGACGGGCCCGCCCCCGGTGATGCGGGGGCGGGCCCTTTGTCGTCTCGCTCAGGCTCTGGTCCAGCCGCGCAGTGGTGGAGCGGCGAGGACCTCGTCGAGGGTTGTCTCGAACGCGGTGGACGGCAGGGCGTCGGGGACCGTGAGGGTCAGGGACGCCGTGTGGCCGGAGCAGTCGAGCAGGGTCGCCGTCCAGCCCGCCGGCAGCAGTGCGATCAGGCGGATCGCGGCGAACTCCGGATGAGCTCCGTCCGGTCCGCTGATGCGTACGGGGTGCTCGATGGGCATGGGAAGGGCTCCTGGAAGGGGTACGGGAAGAGGGGGGTCAGCGGGAGGTGCGGCGGGCGCGGCTGAGCTGGTAGGCGCCCACGATCAGGCCGATCAGGATGGCGCCGCCGACGGCGTAGCGGACGCCGTTGTCCAGGTCGCTGGTGATGACGGCGACCTCGGCGCCGGCGAGGACGGCGAGCAGGGCGGCGATCAGGATGACGGAGTTCGGGCGGTCGGTGTTGTTGCTCATGGTGTTCTCCTCGGTGGTGGGGGTGGTGGGGGTTCTGTGGGTGCGGTGGAGTCGTGGGGTGTGGATGGTAGGGGGAGCGGATCAGTCCGCGAGCTTGAGGGCCTGACGGAAGGAGAGCTTTCGGCCGGTCTGCATCAGGGCCCGGCGGTAGACGCGCTCGGCGCCCAGGACGACCAGGGCCGCGGCCGCCAGGGAGACCAGCAGCGAGGCCGCCGGCTCCCACCAGGCGGTGTCCCCGGCGATGATCCGGGCGGGCATCGTGATGGTGGAGGTCAGGGGGGCGAAGGACAGGATGCTCTGGGCGGTGCCGGAGGCGGTGATGCCGGCGACGAAGACGACGGCGACGATCGCGTTCACCGGGGTCGTCGTCGACTGGATGTCCTCGGTGCGGGTGGCGATGGCGCCGGCGGCGGCGAAGACGCAGGCCAGGACGGCGATGCCGACCACGTAGTAGACGAGGAACCAGCCGAGGCCCGCGGTGACCTGACCGAAAGTCTCCTCGTGGCCGGCCGCGACCAGGCCGATCGCGGCGGCCGCCGTGAACGCGACCATCTGGGCCAGCGCCAGCGTCGTACTGCCGACGATCTTGCCGACGAGGAGGTCGCGCAGACGGATCGAGCTCGCGATGATCTCGACCACCCGGTTCTGCTTCTCCTCGACGATGCTGGTGGCCAGCGAGACGCCGAGGAGGACGGCGGCGAGGTAGAAGAGGAAGCCGAAGAAGTACGTCGCCATGCGGACGACCGTCTCGGGTGTCTCGTCGGGCGAGAGCAGGGTGTGCTGGAGCGTGGCGCCCCTGGCCAGGTCCGCCATGCTGGTGCCGGCGGCGGTGGCGTTGGCCTCCAGCGCGTTCGCCTGGACGGCGGCGCCGAGCCAGGTGGCGGCGGTGGAGTCGGTGTCGGTGTCGCCGAGGAGGGTCCAGCCGTCGGGGGTGCGCAGCAGGCCCGCGTCGGCATCGCCGTCGCGGACGGCCGCGCGGACCGCCTCCTCGGAGGTCTCCTTGTGGAGGGTGATGTCGATGTCCTGGTCGGCCCGGTCGGCCAGTGCCTCGGCCTGCTCGACGAGTTGGGTGCTCGCCGGGGCGACCGCCGCGACCGTGATCTTTCCGGTCGTCGACGCGATGTAGAACTGCAGGCCGACCGCGCCGAGGATGACGGCGAGGGTGGCGAGGGTGGAGAGCAGGAAGCCGCGGTCGCGGATCTTCACGGAGATCTCGCGGGCGGTGACGATGCGCCAGGCGGAGGGGGTCCGGGGCTGGGGCCGGGGGTGGCGTGTGGGGGGCTCGGTGCGCATGGTGGGGCTGGGCTTCTCGGTGGTCGGTTCGGTGGTCGGTTCGGTGGTGGGGTCGGTCGTCTCCGGCGTCAGCGTGGTCATGCTGCGGTCATCTCCCTGAACACGTCGGCGACACTGGGGACGATCTCGGCGAACTCGCGGACCGGGCCCCGGCGCAGTGCCTCCGCCAGGAGTCGGTCGGCCACGTCATCGGTGGCGAGTTCCAGCAGGGCGGTGCCGTACTCCGACGTGATGACGTCGACGCCCTGGACGCCGCGCAGCCAGTCGGTGGGGCCGCCGGTCACCAGGCGGTGCCGGACGCGGCCGCGGCGGCGCAGACTGTCGGCGGTGCCGCGGGCCAGGGTGCGGCCCGCGGCCTGGACGACCAGGTCGTCGCAGAGCCGCTCGACGAGCTCCAGCTGGTGGGAGGAGAACAGCACCGGCACACCGCGGTCGGTGTGCTCCCGCAGCAGCTCCGCCATGGAGTCGACGGCGTGCGGGTCGAGACCGGAGAACGGCTCGTCCAGGACCAGCAGGTGCGGTTCGCCGATCAGCGCGGCCGCGATCTGCACGCGCTGCTGGTTGCCCAGGGAGAGCGACTCCAGGCGTTCGGTGCGCTTCTCGGTGAGCGACAGGCGCTCGATCAGGTCCGAGGCGGAGCGTTCGGCGGCGTGGGCGGTCAGGCCGCGCAGGCGGCCCAGGTAGACCAGCTGGCCGAGCACGGTCTGCTTCGGGTACAGGCCGCGCTCCTCGGGCATGTAGCCGAAGCCGCGCCGGTCGACGGCCGTGACCGGCGCGCCGTTCCAGCGGATCTCGCCGCCGCTCAGGGCCAGGACGCCCATGATCATGCGCATGGTGGTGGTCTTGCCCGCGCCGTTCCCGCCGACGAAGCCGGTCATCCGGCCCTCGTCGACGCGGAAGGAGACGTGGTCGACCACGCAGCGGTCGCCGAAGCGGCGTACCACGTTGTCCAGTTCCAGCATCGTGCGTGTTCCTCTTCGTCTCGGCGTGGGTCTCAGGGCAGGGGGTGGGGGGCGGCGGACCGGTGGTCGGCCAGGCGGGCGGGGCAGCCCGTGCGTTCGGGCGCGCTGGTCACGCGGGGCACGTGCCAGGTCCAGTCGTGGGTCTCGTCCATGCGGAGGTGCTGGTAGCCGGCCGGGACGACCTTCACCGCCCGCCAGCCCATCGCCACGGCGCCGGCGGGCAGGCGGGGGGTGAGGTCGACGACGAGCGGGTCGGCGCCGTCGGCGAGGAGGGCGACGGTGATGTCGTCGGTGGTCACCCGGCGTTCCGTCATCGGTCCCCGCGCCGGGGTGAATCCGGCGACCCAGTCGCGTACGGCGGCGTGGGCGCGGCCGGTCAGCATGTACTGGATGCGGTCGTGCTCGGTGACCACCCGGTCCGGCGCGTGGACCGGGCCGGCCTGCCGGGTGGCGTCCAGGGCGGCGCGGACCTGCCAGGCCTCCTGGAGGGCGCCGAGCAGGGCGTCGTACGGGCGGTCGGAGGCCTTCATGCCGACGGTGGCCGTCGCGCCGGGGCGGTCCGGTTCCACCAGGCAGGCCACCACGCACCACAGGCCCGGGACGGCGTTGGGGATGTAAGCGAAGGTCGCCTCGACGCCCTGGTCCAGCGCGCGCCGCCACAGGGCGCGGAGGGCCTCGCCGGTGGGGTGGTCGGGGGCCCCGGCCACCGCCTCGAGCGGGTCGGTGTAGCTCGGCAGGCGCAGCCGGCGGCCCCACGCCGTGGTGAAGGCGTCCCGCTCCACGATCTCGACCAGGGCCGAGCGCAGCGCCATGTCGCGGCTGCTGCCGGACGCGGCGCCGGACGGGGACGGGTCGAACAGCGACGCCGGTGCGGTGGTGGGCCAGTCGACCAGGCCCGCCGGGACCAGCACCGCCCTGCCGTCGCCCAGACGCTGCGCCGGGTACCAGTCGAGGTGGGCGGTCGCCGCGTCCGGGTGGGCGAGGGCGTGGGCGTGGGCCGGGAAGGCGTCCGCGCCGAGGGCTTCGGCGGTGCCGTGGACGACGGGCAGGCGGTCGTCCGGGTGCAGGGCGCGCCGCTCGACCGCCTCGCCCGCGCCGCGCAGCAGGGCGTCCGCGCGGGAGTGGCCGTTGGCGCCGGCGACGAGGGCGGAGAGGGGGACGCGGGTCTCGTCCCACCCGTCGACGGGGCGGAGGGCCACGGCGGCGCTCCACAGGGGGTTGTCGGGCTGCGGCGGGAGCAGGGAGTAGCGGGCGGCGATGCCGGCGGTGGGGGCGAGGGTCCGGGGTACGTCGATCACGGCCGGCCTCCGTCGACGGCTGCGGGCTCGTCCGGGTTCGGCGTCGCGAACGGCAGTGCCTCCGCGGCGTCCTCCGCTATCGCCGTCAGGGCCAGCAGCACCCCCGCCGAACCCGTCGCCAGGTCCGTCGACAGCCGGTAGCCGTGGTCGCCGAGGAAGTCGACGCGGCCGGGCTCGGCGGCCATGGCCTCCCAGCCGAGGGCGTCGAGGTGGGCGCGGACCTGCTCGGGGTCGCGGTGGTCGCCGGTGAGGGTCAGCAGTGCGCCGGCGCGACCGGTGAACAGGCCGCAGGAGCTGGCGAAGTGGGAGTGGACGGTCTGCAGGAGGAGGCGGTGCGCCTCGTCCAGGTCGGCGGCGGGGCGGTGCCGGGAGAGCGCGCGGATCACCAGGGCGATGCCGGCGCTGCCGATCAGACCGGGGCCCAGGCGCAGCCTGCTGTCCTCCTGGGTCAGGTCGATGGTCTCCAGGTCGGTGCGCAGCTCGGCTTCGGCGGCGTCCAGGTAGCGCTGTTCGCCGGTGTGCTCGAACAGGCGCAGCAGGAACAGGGCGTGGCCGGAGCGGCCGTAGACCAGACCGACGCGCTTGGGGCCGGTCGTGGCGCTCTCGGGGCTGCCGATGCGGTCGGCGAGGGTGCGGGCCATGTCGAGGTACGCGCCGTCGCCGCGGCGGTCGGCCAGGTGCAGGGCGACCAGGCCCAGGCCCGACCAGCCGTTGCACAGCGAGTCGCTGACGCCCGCGACCGGCGTGGCGAAGGCACGCTCCATCAGGGCGTCGGCCTCCTGCGGGTGGCCGAGGTGGTCCAGCGTGTACGCGACGCCGGCGAGACCGGTGTAGAAGCCGGGGCCGTCGGTTTCCGCGTCGCGGGCGTGGTCGACGAGCCAGCGGACGTGCTCTGCCGGGGGACGCTGTCCGGCGCGGGCCAGCGCCCACAGGACGCCCGCCGCGCCGTAGGCGAAGGTGGCGCCGCCGCCCGGGGTGAGGAACTGCATGGCGTCGCCCGGGTAGAGGCGGTCGTCGCGCTCGGGGGAGGCGGCCTCGACGATGGAGCGGGCGATGGCCTCGCGCAGGGCCGCGTCCGGGACGGCGGGCCAGGCGACGGAGAAGTCACGGCCTGAGGTCAGCACGTCCGGGCCGAGGCCCTCGGCGATCGTGGTGACCAGCGACTCGGGCAGGTCGAACTGCTCGGTGGCGACGTCGAGAAGCGTCTGCACCTTGGCCACGCCCCACGGCACGATCTGCGGCAGCGGCATGAACATCGTCAGCCGCAGCACGTTCAGGGCGAACAGGTCGCAGTCCGCGCCGGTGAGGTGGTGCGGGGCGTGGAAGCCGAGCGCGCCCATCGCCTGCGGGTGGCCGTCCTCGACCGGGGTGCAGGTCTCCATGTCGATGAACGCGACCGTGTTGTCGGCCTTGAGCAGGATGTTGCCCGGGTGCAGGTCACCGAAGACGACCCCGCGCTCGTGCATGGCGGCCACGCCCGCCGTCACCTGGTCGAGGATGTCCAGCGCCCAGGTGGTGTAGGCGGCGCGCGCCTCGGGCGAGTTGTCGCCGGAGGTGAAGGGGTGCCGGCGGCGCAGTACGTCGATCAGCGCCTCGCCGTCGATGAACTCGCGGGCCAGGAAGCGGTGCTCGTGGCCGTCGCGGTAGTCGATCAGCGCCGGCACGGCGGGCAGGCCGGCCAGCTTGGTCAGCGCCCAGTGCTCGCGCTCCATCCGGGCGATCGCGTCGGCGCCGCTGGCGTCCAGGCCGGCCAGCGGGCGGGCCTCCTTCAGCAGGACCTCGGCGCCGGTGCGCTGGTCGACGGCCCGGTAGACACCGCCGCCGTTGGAGAAGTGCAGCGCCTTGTGGACGCGGAACGGGAAGTTCTTCAGCGTGCCCTGCTTGCGCTCCTGGTGGGCCTCGGCGAGGAACGGCGGCAGCGTCACCCACTCCGGCGGACGGAACGCCGGGCGGCGCACGTCCGGGACCATCTCGCCCCGCGGGTTGCGGATGCCGGGGACCAGGGCGCCGTTCTCGGCGCGGGCCATCTTCAGCACGAACCCGCCGTAGCGCACGAACAGCGGGCCCTGCTTCCAGCGCAGGTCGCTGAGGATGTACGGGGCGGGCGTGCCGCCGACCAGCTCCTCCAGCTCGTCGAGGGTGCGCTCCAGGATCTCCTCGTTCGGCGGGTAGATGGTGATGAACTTGCCGCTGGCGCTGCGGTCGCCGTACTTGGAGCCGCGCCGGCCGAGGATCTCGCGGGTGGAGATGTACTTGTACATCAGCCCGTGCTCGACGCAGTACGGAGCGACGGTGTCCAGCAGCTCGGCGGCGTTGTCCGGGGAGGCGGAGACGTGGATCTTCCAGCCCTGGTCGGGGACGTCGAGGTCGGGCGGGGTGCAGAACGTCCACTCTCTTCCGCGGGTCACCGTCCAGCCGGGTCCTGGGATGCGGCCCGCGTGGAAGTCCTGGTCGGTGGCGCCGTCGTGGTCGGGGGCGTCGTAGAAGAGGGAGTCCTCGCGGCAGAAGTCGAGGAAGCGGAAGTCGAGCACGGTACGTCTCCTGGCCGTTTCGGGTGGGAAGAGTGGGTGGGCGTTCGGACGGGTTACGGGAGGAAGGGGCTCACATAGGTGCGGTGGGCGACCTCCCAGAGGGGGAGGCGGCCGGTGTCCACCTCCGCGGCTCCCGTGGGCTCGTCCGGTACGCGGTCGAGGGTGAGCCGGTAGCCGGTGACCGGCAGGTCGTACCCCTCGCCGAGGGCTATGGGGAAGAAGGACGACAGGGGCGCGGTGCCGTCGGCCGCCTTGGCGCCCACGGTCGCGGTGCCCGTCGTCGGGTGCAGGACCGGGCCGTTGGCGGTCAGGGTGACCCGCTGGCCCGGCTCGATCCGGTCGGTGTCCGCGCCGTCCAGGAGCACCAGCTCGACGCCGTCGCCACGGGTGACGTACGCGGCGGAGACGGTGTGCGGGACGGGCACGAAGAGCAGCGCCGTCACGGCCGCGGCCAGCGCGCCGGTGACCGTGGCCACCCTCGGACGGGCGGCTCCGGCGGCACGCACCTCACCGGCCAGCCGGCGCGCCCCGCGGCCCAGGAAGTACAGGCCGTACGAGACTCCGCAGGCGGCGAGGCTCACGCCGATCCAGCCGCCGCGCCTGAGCAGGTCGATCCACAGCTGGAGCGCGGTGGACAGCAGGTACAGCGGGAAGACCATGCAGGCGAGGCCGTACCAGGTGGTCCAGCGGGTGGTCAGCTCGCGCTCGTAGCGGCCGCCGAAGAGGAGACGGGCGATCGTGCGGCGGGCGTCGGTGATGGCGCGGTCGCGCAGGTAGGGGATGTCGGCGTGGCTCATCAGGGCGATGTAGCCGTCGAGCTTGATGAACGGCAGGAGGTTCAGCAGGCCCGTGACATAGCTGCCGAGGGCGAAGAACACGAGGGTGGTCTTGGCGCCGCCGGGGGCGAGCGGCCAGGCGGCGAGGGCGGCCGCGCCGGCGAGGAAGGTCTGCACGGCCGGGCCCGCGAGGGCGACATGGACGCGCTGGCGGCGCTCGGGCAGGCGCCAGGCGTCGGAGACGTCGCAGAAGAACGCCGGCATCAGGTAGAAGAGCATGATCCCGATCCGGGACGGGCGGCCGCCGTAGCGGATCAGGGTGGCGGCGTGCCCCAGCTCGTGGATCGAGGTGCCCGCGATCAGCCCGACGAGGACGCCCAGGTAGGTCAGGGGCGAGAGCGGGCCGGAGAGCGAGCCCTGCACGTACGTGTTCTGCACGGCGAGCGCGGCGAGGCCGGCCAGCGCGGTCAGCAGGGCGGCGCCGACGAGGTACCGGTTGCCGAGGCGGACGAACAGGGGCTGCAGGGACTGCATCGTGCGGCCCGGCCGCAGCAGCGTGAACTGGAAGGTGAAGGGCGGGACCAGCTTGAGGCGGCCCTCGCGGCGGGGCTCCTTCATCTCGCCGTCGTCGATCAGGCCGAGCTCGTCCAGGCGGCGGACGGCGAAGCCGACCATGGCGGCGGACCAGGTGCCGCCCATCAGACGGGCGAGCTCCGCGTGGTCGCGCTCGCCGTCGAAGTGCTGGGCGAGACCGGCGACATCGGGGCTCACCCGGATGTAGCGCGGGCCACGCTGCAGCACCCAGGTGCCGCCGTCGCCCATGGGCGGGTGGATCTCGGTGCCCGGTGCGCGGTTCGGCCGCTGCGTGTGCGCGGCAGGCGCAGCGGGTGATGCGGTGGTGGCGCTCACGGTGGGTTCCTCACGGGTCGGTTGGTCTTCTTGAGGGGGGCGCCCCCCGCCTCGGCCCAGCTCATTCCTTTGCCGGAAGCAGGGCCGAGGCAGGATCTGCGATCACGCCGATGCGTGTCGAAGACCTAGTGAGGGCTGCTCACTGGGGGTCGCGTTCCCTTCGTGCGGGGCTCGATCAGGTGAGGGCGATCGAGGTGGCGACGGCGGAGGACACGCCCGCGCCGATGGAGACGCCGGTCCAGAAGCCGGGGGCCTCCAGCGCCTCGAGCTCCTGCATCTCCAGCTCGACGTTCTCGACGGCGGTCTCGGCGGGGGTGTCCTTCTTGATGTCGGCCATGTCTGTTTCCTTCTCTCTGGGTTCGGGTGGTGTCGGTGGTGGAAATCAGGTGAGGGCGATCGAGGTGGCGACGGCGGAGGAGACGCCGGCGCCGATGGAGACGCCGGTCCAGAAGCCGGGGGCCTCCAGCGCCTCGAGCTCCTGCATCTCCAGCTCGACGTTCTCGACGGCGGTCTCGGCGGGGGTGTCCTTCTTGATGTCGGCCATGACGGCTTCCCTTCGTGAGGTTTCGGTGGTGTGGGTGGGGGTGCGGGCCGGGATCAGGTGAGGCTGAAGGCGACCGAGACGACCGAGATGCCGACGCTGACGCCCGCGGAGGTCGCCCAGCCCGGGGCCTCCATGGCCTCCAGCTCCTGCATCTCCAGCTCCGAGTCGGCGGCGACGGCCTGCAGCTCGGTCTCGACGACGTTGTTCTCGCTCATGGGTTTCTCCTCGAAGGTGCTGAATGTGCCGGTGGTTGACGGTTGACGGGGGTGTGGATCAGGTGAGGCTCCAGGCGACGGAGACCAGCGAGATGCCGACGCTGACGCCCGCGGAGGTCGCCCAGCCCGGGGCCTCCAGCGTCTCCAGCTCCTGCATCTCCAGCTCGGAGACGGCGAGGTCCTGCAGCTCGGTCTCGACGACGTTGTTCGTGTGCTCGCTCATGTGCTTCTCCTCGGTGTCGGGTCCCGGAGGGTCCGGGACCGCGTTCGGTGGGTTTCCGTCACGGGCGCCGGGCGGCGTCCGTGCGGGTCTGGGGGCCTCGGGCGGCGGGGGACGGTGCGCCCGAGGCCGGCTCGGTGGCCTCGGTGAGGAGCGCGCGCACATCGGCGGCGCTCAACTCGTCGAGGATGGGCAGGCCCGCTCCCCAGCCGCGCATGATGCGCGTGGTGGCCCGGTCGATCGCGCCGGCGTCGGCGCGCACCTCGCGGTCGACGCGCCAGTCGCGCATCAGCTGGAGCAGGCCGGTGGCCGGGTCGTCGGACAGCCAGGGGGCTGCCGTGCGCAGGGTCGTCCACAGGCGGTGGACACGGGCGGGGCTGCCCAGCCGGGTGTCACCGGCGAGGGTGTGCCGCCACAGCACCGGCCACAGGGCGGAGACCGTGCGCATCTTGGCCAGGTTCAGGGTGGTGGACAGTTCGTTGGCCATCGCCCAGCACTTCACGGCGTAGGGACTGCGGCCGATGTTGATCCGGCCGATCTGGCTCTCGCCGCTCGACTTGGCGATCCGCAGCCGTAGTTCGGCGGGTACGGGCCGGTGTTCGGTGCGCAGCGCGGCGACTTCGTACCCGGCGACGACCAGGCGGGCGGCCAGGGACTCCACCTCGGCGTCCTGCTCGGGGAGTTCGGTGGGGTCGCCGGCATACGGGCTGACCGTGCGGAAGAGGGCTTCCAGGACGCCGTCGGCGATCAGCTCGCCGGGCAGGGTCTCGGTCGCCTCCGGTGCCCACAGGGCCGCGACGGGCCGCAGACAGGGTCCGGTGGCGAGGAGTTTGCCGCCGTCACGCTCGAAGCAGGCGACCGTGCCGAGTTCGCTGCCCGTGCCGAGGGTGGTGGGGACGGCGAGGACGCGGGCACTGGAGCCGAGCGTGGCCGGCAGGACCAGGAAGCCGCTGCGTTGCGGGGCGGTGAGGTAGCGGGGGAAGTCGGGGTGGCGGGCGGACAGGGCGGCCAGTTTGGCGAAGTCGAGGGTGGTGCCGCCGCCGACGCCGACGACGAGCTCGTCCGGGGCGAGCCGGGCGGCTGCCCGGGCGACGGCGTCCAGTCCGGTGGGGCCGTCCAGGACGCGCAGGGCCGGGGTGATGCCGACGCTCTCGATCCGGTCGAGGATCCCGGTGGTGACGGGCTGTCCGGCGACCGCCGGGTCGGCGACGACGGTGACGGCTCGCGTGCCGTCCTTCCGCAGCCAGCCGGCCAGCTGGTCGATGCCGCGCAGCGGGGGCGCCGGGGGCACGAACTCGGGCCGGATCACTCCCTTGCGGACCTTCGCCGGCCGCGCGGTGCGGTGCCGGGTGCGGGTCGCGGCGGCGGTGGTCTCGGTGGGCACGGCAGCTCCTTGTGCTCTGCGTCGGATACGGTGGGGTGACCTGCCTCGGCCCAGCTCATTCCTTTGCCGGAAGTGGGGCCGAGGCAGGGTGGGCGGCCGGTGCGAACCCCCGGGTCGCCGGGGGCGGTTCGGGCCGCCGGGGTTCGGCGGGGTGGTGCGGGCGGGGCAGTGCGGAGGCGGTGGCGTACGACGGGTGCGGTGGCGTCCGCCGGCCGGTGGCTCAGGTCGCGACGACGACCGAGACGCTGACCGCGGTGCCGATCGAGACGCCGGTCCAGAAGCCGGGGGACTCCAGGGCCTCCAGTTCCTGCATCTCCAGCTCGCTGGCGTCGGTGGAGAACTCCTCGGTGGCGAACTGCTCGGCCTGGGACTTCGTGGTGTTCTGCTCGCTCATGGGTGCTGTTTCCTCGGGGAGTCGGGGCGGATTCGGAGTTATCGGGCGGCCGGTGCGGCCGTGGGCAGCAGGGCGTCGATCCCTGCCTCGACGCAGGCCATGAGCTCGTCGACCTCGGCGTCGGAGTACGTCAGGGACGGCACGAGCTGGATGCCCGCGGGGCCGGGGTGGACGATGGCGCCGGCCTTGCGGATCGCGGCGACCAGGTGGGCCACGCCGGGCGGTGAGAGCCGGTGCCCGCCGGGGCCGCCGATGTGCAGGGTGTGGAAACAGCCGCGGCCGGAGGAGCCGGTGACCAGCGGGTGCCGTTCGACGAGGTCGGCGATGGCCGCTTCGAGGCGGGTGGCGACCCGGCGGCCGGCGACGACCGCGTCCAGGCGCCGCATCTCGGCGATGGCCGCGCTGATCGCCGCGGACGGGACGGACGTGCCGCCCTGGGTCTCGGCGTGGGTGAGGATCGCGTCCTGGCCGGTGAAGGCGTCGGCGATCTCCTGCGAGAAGACGACCGCCGAGGCCGGGCAGGTGCCGTTGGTCAGGCCCTTGGAGGAGAGCAGGACGTCGGGCCGGCCGGGCCAGGTCTGCGAGGCGAAGAAGGTGCCGGTGCGGCCGAAGCCGGTGGCGACCTCGTCGGCGACCAGCAGGAACCCGGTCTCGTCGCGCAGCCGGACGAGTTCGGCGAGGTAGTCGTCGGTCAGCGGGACGGTCCCGGTGCCGAGGACCGGCTCGACCACGACGGCCGCGATCTGCTGCCCGCTGCGGGCGATCAGATCCCTCAGCTCCCCCACGTCGTTGGGCGTGACATGGCGGATCAGCCGCTGGTCCACACCGTAGACGCGCTGGCCGAGGTCCTCGCCGGTGAGGGCGAAGCCGCCGAAGGTCAGCCCGTGGAAGCTGCCGCGCAGGGCGACGACGAGGTTGCGCTGCGGGCGGCCCCGCAGGGCGTGGTAGTGGCGTACGAGCTTCATCGCGGCGTCGTTGGCGACGCCTCCGCCGGTGGAGAGCAGGACCCGGCCGTAGTGCTCGGGCCCGCACACCTGGAGCAGGTCGTCGGCCGCCGTGCGGGCGTAGGTGTTCTCGAAGCGGAAGGAGTGCAGGTACGAACCGTTCGCGGCGGCCTCGGCGACGGCGGCGGCGATCGCCTCGTTGCCGTAGCCGATCTGGACGTTCCACAGACCGCTGTCGGCGTCGAGGACCTCGCTGCCGTCGGCGAAGGTGATGCGGTGACCGCGGGCGCTCACCGCGCAGTCGGCGTCGTTGCCGTGCGTGCTCGGCGGGATCAGGTAGGGCCACAGGGCGCTGCTCATCGGGCGGCCACCGCCTTCAGCAGCGTCACGCGATGACGGTCGCCCATGCCGGTCAGCGGCCGGCGCCCGGCCACCGTCAGCCCGGCCTCGGCGAGCTCCGCCTCGATGGCGGCGATGCTCATCGTGCCGACCTCGTCGACGCAGACCGTGACGGGACCGTCGGCGGCGGGCTCGGCGGGCGCGATGGTGACGTACCGGTGGGCGGCACCGGCCGGCCAGTACTCGTACAGGTCGTACGACGTGCCGCTCGCACCCCGTACCCGGGAGTGCACCTCGGTCGGCGCCTCGTCGTCGGCGCGTTCCATCACCGAGACCAGGAACTGTCCGCCCGGCGCGAGATGGGCGGCCACCGACCGGTACAGACCGGCCCGGCCCTCGGCGTCGAGCAGGGAGAGGGAGGTGGTGCCCAGGACGATGTGGCCGAAGTCGCGGCGCAGGTCGAAGGCGGACATGTCGCCCTGGACGACCGTGCAGCGCTCGCGCATCGCACGCGGGGCGCCGGCCAGGCGTGTCCTGAGCAGGTCGAGCATGTCGGCGGACAGGTCGAGGGCGGTGACCTCGCGTCCGGTGGCCAGCAGCGGGAGGGTGAACCGGCCGGCTCCGGCGGCCAGGTCGAGGACGGGGCCCTCGGCGCCGGTGCGGACGGCGGCCACGATGTCGCCGATCTCGAAGCCGTCGGCGGCGGCGAGGTCGTCGTAGACGGGGGCGCCCAGGGTGTCGTAGAGGCCGCAGAGCCGGGCGCGGTCGCCGAGGGCGGTGACGCGCTCGCCGCCGAGGCCGGGCGGGAGGGTGAGGACGGTCATCGGGCACCTGCCGGTATGCGGGTGGTGGGGATGTCCAGGGGCAGGCCGCGGTCGGTGAAGAAGGCGCGGACCTGGTCCCGGACGTGGACGGGGAGGGGTGCGGTGGCGTCGTTGGCGCCGGTGCTGTCGGCGGTGTCGGTCAGGAGACGTTCGACGGCGGCGGCGAAGGCGTGGTCGACGGCGAACACGCGGCCGCCGGCGACGACGTAGGCCTGTTCGGTGTTCCACAGGACCAGGGGCAGCGCGGGGTCGCGCAGGTCGGCGTCGCCGGTGGCCGAGTTCGTCAGACGGTGGCCGAAACCGGAGACCTTCAGGCCGCCGACGTCCTGGGCGGTCAGCGCCCGCAGCGTCCTGACGGCGGCCAGGTAGCGGCCGAGGAAGGGACGGGTCTGCAGGGCCGCGGTGCGCGCCTCCTCGGGCACGGCCCCGCCCAGGCTCACCGCGCAGGGGGCCTCGCTGGCCGCGTTGACGTGTTCGTAGCGGGTGAGGAGGGTCGCGAGGTCGTCGCCGACCGTGCCCAGCGGGGAACCGGACGGCGAGGTGGAGACGCGGCCCTCGGCGTCGACGTACAGGCGCAGGGCGGGGCCGTCGCCGTCGCGGGGGCCGCCGAGCGCGGCCGTGTCGGCGAGCAGGACCGCCGGCGTGATCAGGAACTCGGGGAAGACGCCCTCGTGCAGGGCGCGGTCGGCGTCGGCGACGAAGGCGGAGAAGTCCTCCAGGCCGAAGACACGGATCAGGGTGGGGCCGAGGACGGACATGTACGCGCTGGAGGCGTAGTCCTGGGTCTGCAGGTAGAAGTCCTCGCCCAGGGCGAAGTCCGCGCCCGGGTCGGCGAGGGAGCCGCCGTAGGGGATCGTGTTCCCGCTCGCCTCCCCCGTGCCGGGGACGAAGACGAGCGTGCCCGGGCCGGTCAGGCCGGAGGCGGTGACGGCGTCGAGGTGGCGGGCGTCGGCGAGGACGATCGTGGCGACGGAGCCCTCGGGGACGGAGGCCGGGCGGCGGCCGCCGGCACCCCACGACATGATGTGGTCCTTCGCGCGTCTGCGCGTGGGTGTGTCCATGGCTGTCTTGTCCTGCTTGTCCTGTGGTGGTGTGGGAAGGGCCGGGGGAGGGCTAGACGGCGGTGCGGAGGATCTCCGTGAGGTCGCCGATCGCCTCCTGCGCGCCGAACATCTTGTGGACGCCGGTGGTGTTGAGGACGATCTCGTCGACGCCGGCCTGCCGGTACTCGTCGAGCCGTTTGACGACCGTGTCGAGGTCGCCGGTGACGAAGGCGCCCACGTCGACCGCGGCGCGTGCGACGGCGTGCACGTCCTGGCCGTCGGCCCGCACGCCGGCCCGCCGGAGCATGTCCAGGTAGTGCGGGGCCTGCAGATGGGCGTAGTTACTGGCCAGCGCGAGCCGTTCCGGCGCGGTGCCCTCCCGCTGGAGGCCGACCGGGACCATGGCGACGACGCGCGGACGGTCGGTGCGACCGGCCCGGGCCATGCCCTCCTCGACCGCGGGCAGCAGCACCTCGCGCAGGTAGGAGGGCGGGGTCAGCCAGGTGATGACGGTGTCGGCGACCTCGCCGGCGAGCCGTGCCATGCCCGGCCGCAGGACACCGAGTCCGACGTCCACGCGGGGGGCGGCGGCCGGGGCGAGCTGGGCCTGGAAGGTGTACTCCGGGCCGTTCATCCGCACCAGCTCCCCGTCGAGCAGCCGGCGCACGGCCGTCACGTACTGACGGGCGGTGGCCAGCGGCTTCGGATACGGCGCTCCCAGCATGTTCTCCTGGAAGGCCGGGGCGCCCGGCCCGAAGCCGGCGATCACGGGGTGACCGGTGGCCAGCGCCACCGAGCGGGCCTGGTTGGCGGCCTCGAAGGGGTGCCGCAGCGGCATCAGGGTCACCCCGAAGCCCACCGGGACGCGGAACCCGGCCCCGGCCGCCCCGACGAAGGTCTGGTGGGGCTCCAGGAGCATCGACTGTCCCTGCCAGAGCCGCACGGCGGGCGTCCAGTTCACCAGGCCCGCGAACGGCAGCGTCTGCTCCAGGCGGCGCGGCACGAACGGGATAAGAACCGAATAGTCCGTCATAGCGGCATATATCTCTCTCGTTTGGGGGCAGGGGAGGTCCTGGGCGGGTGGGGTGCGGTGCGGTGGTGCGGTGCGGTGGTGCTGGGAGGTAGTGCTGGGAGGTGGCGCGGTGAAGTGGCGCGGTGAAGTGGCGCGGTGAGGTGGTGCTGGGGGACTGGCGGCGGGCCTTGGTCAGGGGCCCGCCGGCGTCGGTGTGGTCCCGGTCGGTGGCGGGAGCCTAGTCGCGCGGCGCGACGCCCCAGTCGTGGTTGTCCTTGAGGGCGTCGACGATCGGGTCCAGGACGCCGCCGGGGAGCGAGGGCAGGTGGGGAAGCGCCGGGACGCCGGGGAGCGTCGGCAGCTTCGGCAGGCCGGCGGAGGCCGGCGCCGTCTGGTGGTGCGCCGCGGGCCGGGGCTCGGCGGCCTGCGCGGTGCCCTGGGCCGTCAGGGCCAGGGCACCGGCGGCGAGCAGCGTCGCGGCGGCGCGGACACCGGTGCGGACGAGGCGGGTGGCGGCCTGGGTGCCGGCGACAGAGCGGTTCATGATTTTCCCCCTGAAATACGGATGCTTCTGTTTCTCTCCGCAAGTGGTCTGTTCCTTGCGGTCTTGCCTCCTTGCGAGAACAACTCTGCCGTTCCGCCCACCTCCAAACGAGACGCAGATCGTGCAACTTGCTGCGCCCCGCTCGTGCCGTTTCCTGCACGCGACGAGGCAACCGACCGGCGAAACACGAGCGTGGCGCCACGGAGGTGACCCGAGGTATCTCTTGGTGGCGAGATCAAGAACAGGTCGTGCGCAGGGGGGACCATGACGCAACCAAGTCTTCAATTCCTCGGTGTCGGCAGAGAGGAG
The DNA here is from genome assembly GCF_049808595.1 of Streptomyces aurantiaciflavus. Taxonomy (NCBI): domain Bacteria; kingdom Bacillati; phylum Actinomycetota; class Actinomycetes; order Kitasatosporales; family Streptomycetaceae; genus Streptomyces; species Streptomyces aurantiaciflavus. The sequence continues at coordinate 37,103 of NZ_JBNCAQ010000058.1, forward strand.
GAAGCCGCCTACCGCCGGCTCCTGCGGGACGGCGCGACGGACCCTGACCAGGCCGTCGCCGACGTCTCCCCGGAGACCGCCGACCAGCTCGTCGAGCTGGGGATCGCCACCCGCACCCACACCGGGGCGGTGCGGCCCGTACCGCCCGCGCGGGCCGTGGAGCGGCTCATCGAGCGCCGACTCGACCGGCTGCGGGGGGAGTTGGAGGACGCCGCCGAGGCCGACGGCATCGTGGACTCGCTGCGCGCGGAGCGGGAGGCGGTGACCGCGCTGCCGTCCGTGCCGTCGGAGGCGCCGACCGTGCAGCAGATCGAGGGCATGGAGGCCGTACGGGCCGTCATCGACGAGCTCACGTTCTTCGCCCGCACCGAGAGTCTGACGACCAATCCCGTCGGCATCATCACGCCCGAGTCGGCGGACTTCTCCCGGCCGATCGATCTGCGGATCCTGCGGCGGGGCGTGCGGATGCGGACGCTCATGGCCGCGCCCGCGCTGGACGACCCGACCACGCTGTCCTATCTGCGCGAGCTCGCGGCGAAGGGGGCGGAGATACGGATCTCCCACCAGCCCCTGGAACGCATGATCATCTGCGATCGGTCGGCCGCTCTCACACCCATCGATCCGGCCGACACCTCCAAGGGCGCGCTGCTCACCCGCGAGCCGGGGCTCGTCGCGACCCTCGTCACCCTCTTCGACCGGATGTGGGCGATGGCGCAGGAGTTGCCCACGCAGGACGACGAGTTGCTCAGCGAGATCGAGCGGCGCATTCTGCGGACCTTGTACGCGGCTGACAAGGACGAGAGCGGGGCGCGGGATCTGGGGATCTCCGTGCGGACCTATCGCAAACATGTCGCTTCGCTGATGGCGCGGCTGCAGGCGACGAATCGGTTCCAGGCGGCGTTGTTGGCACGGGAACGGGGGTGGTTCTGAGGGGGCGTAGGGGGAGTGGGGGTGGTTGCTGCCGGGGGCGCCTGGTGCCGG
>NZ_JBNCAQ010000059.1:0-32985 GCF_049808595.1 Streptomyces aurantiaciflavus
CGCCGCGATGCCGCGGGGGCTCGGTACCGCGGCCGTCCTCAGTCGCGTCCGTGCGGCTCGCGGTGTGCGAAGGCCGCCCGCAGGTCCGGTTCGCCGACGGCCCGGATCCCGCGTACCGCCACGGAGGTCAGGTACGTGCGGTCGTCGCCGCCGTCACGGTCGGCGTGCCGGGCCAGTGTGCCCAGCAGCCGCTGTCCCGCCGGGGAGGCCCAGCGCGAGTACGGATGGACCTCGACCCGGGCGATGGCCAGGCAGCTCAGGGTGAGTGCGAGGGGCAGCGCGAACCAGAGGGCGACCAGGGTGCGCGGCATGTCCGAGGGGGCGGGCATCAGCAGCGCGACGGCGCCCAGCGTGAGCACGGTCAGCGCGGCGCCCCGCACCTGCCGCACCCCGGCCGCGACCGTCGTACGCGCACCGTCCGGCACGGCGAGACCGGCGTTGACCAGGCGGTCGGCGAGGCCGCGCACCGCGTCCGCCGCGGCAGCGGCGGCCCGCACGGGCGCGATCCGCGACTGGCCCTCGGGCCCGATGGCCCCTATGACCGACCGTTCGATCTCGTCACGGCCGCGCGGGTCCACGACGGTGGCCCAGCCGGTGTGGGCGAGCAGCAGCCGCCGCTGCCGTGCCATGGACACCAGGGTGAGGTCGGCGACCCGGCCCGGGCCGCCGGAGAGGAACGCCGCCTCGTAGAGCGTCAGATCATGTCCCTGGCCCGCGTCCGTGTCGACGGCCGCCGCACGGACGGCGGCCAGGCACAGCCGTGTGCACGCCGCGCCGGCGACGGCCCAGGCCAGCAGCAGGAGAAGGACCCAGAACATGCCGTTTTTCTATGCCAGACACACAGGGAAACGCCATGCCTTGTTCACAATCCGGACCGAGCGTTGTGGGTATGTGACGTTCCGCTTCGCTTCGTCCCGGCCGGCCGGTCCTCAGGAACCCTCCTGCGGTGGCGGACCGGTCGCGGCCGGCGGGAGCGTGTAGCTCGGGTACGGCGACGGCGTGACCGGCACGACCTGGCCGGGGTCGGCCACCGACCACGGCGGGGAGGGCGAGTTGGCCGGCGGCGCGCTGCTGCCGACCGCCAACTGCCGGGCCAGCGCGTCGAAGTCGACGTATCCGGTGGCTTCCAGGACCGTGATGTGGTCCAGGACGGTGGTGTTGGCGTCGTCGGCGAGCTGCCGTACCAGCGCGTTCTGGGTGCCGGCCCGCACCTGTGCGACCACGGAGAACACCCGGCCGTGCGCCACCCGCAGGATGTTGGCGAACTTCCGGTCGTAGTCCACGCCCTGAGCCGCGTTCAGCTCCTCCAGCCAGCCCTTCTGCTGGTCGGTGGGCTCGTTGGGCAGCGCGAGCCCGAGTTGCGCGGCGACGCTGCGCACCCGCTCGTCGAGGAAGGTGTGCCCCTCGACGAGATGCCGCCCCGCCGCCCGTACGGCCTCGGTGGTGCCCTTCTGCTGCGCCTGCTGACCGGCCGGCAGCTCCCACAGTCCGGCCAGCCGCACCTTGGTGACGAAGTCCCGGTCGAGCGCGGACAGCGGACCGTACTGCGTCGCCACGGTCTGCGCGTTCAGGACGTCCGCGTCCGTCGCGGGCCCGTCCTCGTACGACCAGATCGGGTAGAGCAGTGCCACGAGGGTCGCCGCCAGGCCCGTGATGATGAGCCCGGTGCCAGTGAAGATGCCTCTGCCCCTGATCGGGGGTCGCGGTCGCATGGTGCCTCCTGCTTGCGGCACCGCACGCCAGTGTGCTTCGGGTGCGGGATTGGCATATTACTGCGGCCGCTACGCCAACTGTCGTAGAGGGGCGAAGGGTTGGATGGCGGACATCCGGGACGAACAGAGGGCTGTCGGTAGGCGGCATAAGGGGCGAAACAGGGGTGAAAGAGGCACCGGGCGACCTGCTGCTACTCGGGTGTTAACCCCGGCACATTCGGGATGCCGCCCGGTCGGTACGACTGTCCGCGGCCGGACGGGGCCGGGCGCTCACCGCCGGGCCAGCGCCCGCCCCACCCGCGCCCAGCGCGACCGCGGCCTCGGGGCGGGGCCCGAGCGGTCCAGCCACCACCGGCGCAGCTCGCGCCGGACCCGGCCCTCCTCCAACTGCCCGCCCAGCAGCAGCCGCTCCGCGAAGTCCAGTGCGTCCTGCCGGTACCCCCCGCGCATCGGGTGCCCCTGGGCGTACGCGAGGAAAGCGGACCGGTAGCCGCTGCCGAGGATCGACGGCAGTTCCGGGGCGACCTTCGCCACCACGTCCGCCCGCTTGGCGGCCAGGGACCGGGCCTGGACACCGAGGCGCACCCGGTCGAAACCCTCGGGGGCGGGGGTCCCGGCGACCAGGGCCGACAGCAGGGCGGCCTGCGCGAGGCCGAGGCGCTGGCGCACCGCCTCCGGGGCTCCGACGGGGACGTGGGACCGCACGGGAGCGGTCCCGTCCGAGTCCGCGGTGCCGGAGGCGCCCGAGGTCTCCGAGACGGTCCGGATCCGGGCGCCCTCCCGCACCGCGTCCCGGATCGACGCCAACTCCCGCTCCAGATCGGCCGGTTCGGGGAAGTTCTCGTCGCGCTCCAGCAGCACCCCGGGCGGCGAGACACGGGACGCGAGGTCGGTCAGGATGTCGAGGACCGGGCGGGGCACCGGGTGGGCGTGGCTGTCGTGCCAGACGCCGTCGCGCTCGAAGCCGCCCGCGACATGGACGTAGGCGATGGCTTCCAGCGGCAGCTCGGCGAGCGCCTTGGCCGGGTCCTCGCCGCGGTTGACGTGGTTGGTGTGCAGGTTGGCCACGTCGATCAGCAGCCGTACGCCGGTGCGGTCGGCCAGCTCGTACAGGAACTGGCCCTCCGTCAGCTCCTCGCCGGGCCAGGCGATGAGCGCGGCGATGTTCTCCACGGCGAGCGGCACCGGCAGCGCCTCCTGCGCGATGCGCACGTTCTCGCACAGCACGTCGAGGGCGTCGCGGGTGCGCGGTACGGGCAGCAGGTGCCCGGCCTCCAGGGCCGGGGAGGCCGTCAGCGGCCCGCCCGCGCGGACGAACGCGATGTGTTCGGTGACCAGCGGGGAACCCAGCGCCTCGGCCCGCTCGGCGAGCGCCGTCAGCCGCCCCGCGTCGGGGCGGTCCGCGCCGCCGAGCCCGAGCGACACGCCGTGCGGGACGACGGTGACGCCGCGCTCGCGCAGCCGCAGCAGGGAGTCGGGGAGGTGCCCCGGGCAGACGTTCTCGGCGACGACCTCGACCCAGTCGATGCCCGGCATCCGTTCCACGGCGTCCGCGATCTCCGGCCGCCAGCCGATTCCCGTCCCGAGTCGCGTCATGGTCCCCTCCTCCGCCCAGGCCCCCGCCGTGGTGACGGGGATATGACCCCGCCATCCGGGCCCGAACCGTCCGCCGCCCTCCTTCAGAGCAACATTTGAGGTTCGGCGCGGGGTGCGGTCACCGGGCCCGCAGGGCCGGATGGTCCGCGACCACCGTGCAGGACCCCGGCGCGATCTCGGTGAACCCCGCGTCCCGCACCAGCGGCAGCCCGCTCCCCGTCAGCTCCCGCCACCGCTCGGGCGCCGCCGTCCGCACGGCCAGCGGAAAGCCCGCCTCGCACCACGCCGCACGCTCCTGGTCCGACAGCTCCCACCAGGCGAGCTGCGCACCGTGCCCGGCCTGCGCCATCGCCTTGCCCGCCGACATCTCCACCTCCGGGCTCATCCACAGCACCGGCACCCCCGGGTCCGCCTCCGCCGGCGTCTCGGGATCGTCGAGGTCGGTCCCCGACACCTGCAGCTTCGCGAGGTCCTTCGGCCACCCGTCCAACGGCACCGGCGGGAACACCCGCACCTCCGCGGCCTTCCCGGTCACGGTGATCCCCGGCAACGCCCCGGCCCGCCGCCACTCGGCCCCCCGAGCCCGCCGCACGACCTTCCGGATCCGGGCGTCCTGCCAGTCCCGCACGGCCTGCGCCCACTCCCCGTCCCCGACGGAGCGCGGATCGCTCAGCATGACGAGCACGGCGCGGGCAGCGGTCTCGAGAGCGTCGGTACGGGCGGGCGGCTCGGTCTTCTCCAGCCGCACGACGAGGGGCAGCACGAACTGCGGGGCCCGGTCACGAGGGTTCGGCTCGGTCTGAAAGGGACTCTCACTCACGCGGCGCAGGGTACTGGACTCCCGTACGAGAAGATGCTGCCCATGGAACGCGCATTACGTCTGGACGACGTGGGCCGCCGCTACGGCGTCCGCGGCCCCTGGGTCCTCCGCGACGTGAACCTGCATCTCACCCCCGGGACCCTCACCCGCGTCCAGGGCGCCAACGGCACGGGCAAATCCACCCTTCTCCGTCTCCTCGCCCGCATCGACGCTCCGACCACGGGCCGGGTCACCGGCCGTCCCCGGACCGCCTACGTCCCCGAACGCTTCCCCGCCGCCCTCCCCTTCACCGCGGTCGGCTACCTCACTCACCTCGGCACCGTCCACGGCCTCACCCGTGCCGCCGCCGAGCGTGCCGCGGGTGACTGGCTGGACCGCTTCGGCGCCACCCCCTACACGCGCACGCCGTTGTCCCGCCTGTCCAAGGGCAGCAGCCAGAAGGTCGCCGTGGCCCAGGCATTCCTCGCCGACCCGGAACTCCTCGTCCTGGACGAGGCCTGGACCGGCCTGGACACCGACGCGCGGGCCGAACTGGACCGGGCGGTCGCCGAGCGTACGGCCGCCGGCGCCGCCGTCGTCTTCGTCGACCACGACCCCCGCCGTCTCGCCGGCACGGCCGACGCCACCTGCACGGTGAGCGACGGCACCCTCCACCGCCGTACGGAACCACCCGCCGTCCCCGCCGGGCCGCGCGTGGTCGTCGAGGTGCAGGGTCCGCCCGCCGGGCCGCTGCCGGCGGAGGCGCGCCGCCTGGCCGTCGAGGCCGAGGAACCGGCCCCCGGCACCCACCGCCTCACCGTCCCCGCCTCCCACTCCGACGTCCTGCTGCGTGCCCTGCTCACCGCCCGCCCGCCGTGGCACGTGGTGAGCGTCGCCGCGGCGTCCGAGCCGCTCGACCGTGAAGGCAGTTCATGACCGCTCTCCTGCGCTACCAGGCCGCCCTGCTCGTCCGCTCCCAGCGCTGGCTGCCGCCGGTCCTCCTGCACGCCGTCTTCCTCGGCGTCGGCGTCCAGAGCGGCCAGCCCGTGCTGGACTCGCTCGGCTACGCGGCGGCCGCCCTGCTTCCCGTCGCGGCCTGGCTGGTGCGGATCTGTGTGACCAACGAGCCCCCGGCCGCCCGCACCGTCGTCGCCGCGGCGGCCGGGCCGGTGCGGGCGCACCTGGCCGCCGTGCTGGTCGCGCTGGGGGCGGCGGGCCTGCTCGGTACGGCCACGACGGCGGTCGTCGCCCTGATCAGCGACCCCGTGAGCGCCGACCATCAGCAACGGATCCCCCTCCCGCAGGCCTCCGCCGCCGGACTGCTCGCCACCCTGACCTGCGCCCTGCTCGGTACGGCCGTCGGCGCGCTCACCGCCTGGCCGGTGCTGCGCTCGCCGGGTCGAGCGGTCCCGACGCTGTTGCTCGCCGCGCTGCTGGCACTGGTGGTGACGGGTTCCCCGGCGCAGGCGGCGGTCAGCGGCCTGGTCACCGGCTCGCGGTCCGCGACGGTTCACCCGCCGCTGCTGCCCCTGGCCGCCGCGGCACTCGTCACGGCCGCGGCGACGGCCGTGGCCTGCGCGCTCACCGCCCGCAGGTCGCCCTGAGCCGCCCGCTCAGCCCGAGCACGCCGTGCGCTGCGCCTCCTGCCTCCCCCACTCTCGACTTCGCTCGAGCGGGGGGACCCCCATACAGACGGGGCACAGCGTGATCCCCTTGTACGACTCCGGGTAATCCGTGGGCTCCCGGCACAGCACGCAGTCCGCATACGGCGGTCCGTCGGCCTTGGGCGGCCGGGTCGCGTCGATCAGGCAGTAGCCGATGTCGCCGTCGTCCTCGCTCATGCCTCCAGCGTACGAGAGGGCCCGCCGCTCACCGCCGGCCGTTCGCGGCCCCGATCAGCTCGGACACCTGCACGAACCGGTAGCCGCGGCGGCGCAGCTCGGGCACGATCACGCGCACCGCACTCTCGGTGGCGGGGGCGGCGCTGCGCGTGCAGTGCATGACGACCACCGAGCCCGGTCTCACCCCGTCCAGCACGTCCCGGGCCACGGCGTCCGCGTCGGTCGCGAAGGCGTCCCCGCTCACCACGTCCCACTGCACCGCGGTCACCCCGGCGCCGCTCACCGCCCGCAGCGCCCGCCGGTCGTAGCAGCCGCCGGGGAAGCGGAAGTAGGGCCTGGCGTCCGGCACCCCGGCCTCGCGGAAGGCCGCGTACGCCCGTTCCACGTCCGCCCGCATCCGGTCCTCGGGCATGGTCGGCAGGCCGTAGCAGTCGTCGGTGAAGGCGTAGTGGCTGTAGGAGTGGTTGGCGACCTCGAACAGCGGGTCGCGTCCGATCGCGCGGGCCTCCGCCGGGTACTCCTCGGCCCACCGGCCCGTCATGAACACGGTGGCCGGCACCTTCAGCGCCCGCAGCGTCGCGATCAGTTCCGGGTTGTCGAACCGCTCGCCCGCCGCCGCCCGCGCCCCCTGGTCGGCGGTCATGTCCGCGTCGAAGGTGAGGGCGACGGCTTTGTCGCCGGTGCGGGGGGCGTGCGAGAAGACGGGTGTCAGGCCGGCCGGGCCGGGGGCCAGCGTGGGCGGCCGGGACGGCGTGGGCGAGGGCTGGGCGGGGGCCGGGCGGGACTGCGCGGGTGAGGGATGAGCGGGGGCCGGGCGGGCGGCCCGGGGTGCCTGGTCCGTGCCGCAGGCGGCGAGCGCGGCGGCCAGGGCACAGAGGGCGGCGAGGCGGCGTACGGGAGCGATCATCGTATGAAGATATGAAAGATGAGCCGGCGGTTCCCCGCGCAGGCATGCGCGTCCGCCGTTCTGTCACCCGCCCGGGCCTTCACCTGGGGCGTGTTTCGAAAGTCCCGTCTGCCCGGCGACGCCTGGCACGCACGCTCGCCGCGTTGTCGGGCTCGCCCCGATACAACCAGTATCGGGGCGACCCTCCGCCTTGCGATCGCACGCACCAGACGCCGCCGGGCCTGCCCTTCGGGCAGACGACGCTACTTTCGAAACACGCCCTAGGGTGCGAAGGGTGGCCGGTCCCCGCAGCTTCCCCTCCCGCCGAGCAGCCCTCACCGAGGCCCTCCTGACGGACTGTCACGGCGCCCCCGTCACCGTCTCCTCCTGGTCCCGGCTCGCCCCCTGGACCGTCGCCCGAGCGCGTCTCGACGGGCCCGCCGGCGTGCCCCGGGACGTCGTGGTCAAGTGGGCCCGCGACCAGCCGGTGCCGGGCCGTACGCCGGGCGGGCGCCTGCGCACCGAGGTCGCCGCGCTCCGCTTCCTCGCCGACGACCTCGGGCTCGCCCTCGCCCCGCGTGTCCTCGCCGCCGACCCGGACGCGGGGCTTGTTGTCCTGGAGGACCTGGCGCCGCGCGTCGCGCTGGACGGGCTGCTGCGCCGGGACGGCGCCGCCGCCCACGCCGAGCGGCTGGCCGCGTTCGCGCGGGCCCGCGGCGAGCTGGGCGCGGCGACCGCCGGCCACGACGGCGCCTACTACGCGCGGCGGGCCGCGCTCGGCCCCGTGGACCGGGCGGCCGACCGGCGCGGCCGGTACGCACCCCTGCGGGAGGAGGCCCACGGCCACGCGGACGCCTTCGGGGCCCCGATCACCGGACCGGCCGCCGCCGAACTGACCCACGCACTCGCCGAGTTGTGCGAGCCGGGCCCCTTCCTCGTGCTCAGCAACGACGACGCCGAGGCCAACAACGCGCTCGTGCACCCGACCGGACCGGCCGACCCGCGCCTCATCGACTTCGAGTTCGCCGGCTACACCCACGCCCTGCACGACGCGGTGGGCCTGTACGTGCCCGGGCCGGCCTGGATGTCCGTCGGCGACCCCGTCGCGTCCGGGCTCGCCGACGTCCACCGCACGGCCCTGGCGGCGGGTGTGCCGCAGGCCGCGGACGACCGGCGGTACGGCTTCGGGCTGGCCGCGGCCTGTCTGGCGTTCGCGCTGGTCCGTCTCGAACGGTTACCGCGCCTGGACGCGCGCCCGCCCGGCGACCCCAGCAGGCCGCAGCTCGTCGCCACCCTGGAGGCGGCCGCCCGCACCGCCGACGCCCACCGCGCCCTGCCCCACCTGGCCGGCTGGGCCCACCGCACGGCCGCCCTGCTGCGCCGCCGCTGGCCGGACGCGGACCTGGACCCGGCCGCGCTGCCCCCTTACACGCCCCGCGGCGGGGACTGACGGCCCCAGGGTCCCGTCACCGCGAACGTCGTCCCGGGCTTGTAGCAGTTGACGTACATCGTCCGGCCGTCGGGGGAGAAGGTGACGCCGGCGAACTCGCCCCACTCCGGCTCCTCGGCGGTGCCAATGTTCTGCCGGCCGCGGGCCATCGCGTACACCTCGCCGCCCCGGGTCACGCCGAAGACGTGCTGGGCGCCGTTGCCGTCCTCGCAGACCATGAGACCGCCCCCGGGGGCGAGGCAGATGTTGTCGGGGGACTCGCCGGGCAGCTGGACGTCCGTGTCCGGGCCGAAGACGATCACCAGGGTCAGACGGCGCCGCGCCGGGTCGTAGCGCCAGATCTGCCCGTAGTGGTCGGCCGCCGAGCCGTCCGCGCCGCGCGCGAACGACGACACGAAGTACACGCACCGCCCGCCCCAGTAGCAGCCCTCCAGCTTCTGGGCGTGCGTGATGCCCTTCGGGCCGAAGTCCTGGAGCCGGACCGGGGTCCGGACCGCGAGCGGGTCCGGTACGTCGACCCACTCGATGCCGTCGAAGGCAGCGCCCGTCTCCTGGACCGACGACAGGTCCGCCACGCCCGGCACGCGCATCGCCTGGAGCCGGCCGCCCGCGCGCAGCGAGCCCACGCCGCCCAGCGGCTTGCTGGGCAGGAAGCGGTAGAAGAGGCCGAAGGGCTTGAGGAACGCGTCCTCCGTCTCGTAGACGATCCCGGTGTGCGGGTCGACGGCGATCGCCTCGTGCTGGAAGCGGCCCATCGCGGTCAGCGGGACGGCGCCGGTACGGCGCGGGTCGGACGGGTCGACCTCGAAGATGAAGCCGTGGTCCTTGGTGTAGCCGTTGGTGCCGGCCCGGTCCTCGGTCTCCTCGCAGGTCAGCCAGGTGTGCCAGGGGGTGGGTCCGCCCGCGCAGTTGACGGCCGTACCGGCGATCGCGACCCGCTCCCGCCGGACCGTGTTGTCCGAGTCCAGCGTCAGGGCCGTACAGCCGCCCTTGCCGGCCGGGTCGTAGGTCAGGCCCTCGACGGTGGGGACGGGAATCTTCGCGTCGTGGCGGTTCTCGTGGTTGCGGACCAGGTGGACGTGGCCGTGGCGGCCGGGGAGGGCCGTCATGCCGTCGTGGTTCGAGGGGACCGGGCCCTCGCCGGAGCGCAGCGGGTCGCCCTCGCGGGAGAGGACCCGGTAGCGGAAGCCCTTCGGCAGGTCGAGCAGGCCGTGCGGGTCGGGCACGAGGGGGCCGTAGCCGGTGTGACCGAGGTCGTGCGCGGCGGCCGTGCCGGTGAAGAGCTCGGACAGCGCGCCGGAGAACGCGATGCCCACTCCCAGGGCACCGGTGCGGGCGAGGACCTGACGGCGCGTCGCCGCGCCACGGATCTCTGACATGGGGTGACCTTCCTGCTGGCGGACAGGAACTGTGACCCCGCTGTGTCTATCACTCGCCGTGCGCCCCTGGAACCACGCGCGGAGCACGCGTCACCGGACAGTGGTCTGTTCGGGCGGTTGCGGGACAGTGGTCTGCTCGGCCGGTGGCGCGGTCTCGGGCAGGGACTGCTGCGGGCCCTTCTCCAGGAAACGCAGCAGCTCGACCGGGATGGGCAGCACCAGCGTGGAGTTCTTCTCCGCCGCCACCGCCATCACCGTCTGCAGCAGCCGCAGCTGGAGCGCGGACGGCGTGTCGGCCATCTGCTGCGCCGCCTCGGCCAGCTTCTTCGACGCCTGCAGCTCGGCGTCCGCGTTGATGATCCGGGCCCGCCGCTCACGGTCGGCCTCGGCCTGGCGGGCCATGGAGCGCTTCATCGTGTCCGGCAGGGACACGTCCTTGATCTCGACGCGGTCGATCTGCACGCCCCAGCCGACGGCCGGGCTGTCGATCATCAGCTCCAGGCCCTCGTTGAGCTTCTCCCGGTTGGACAGCAGGTCGTCCAGCTCGCTCTTGCCGATGATCGACCGCAGCGAGGTCTGGGCCATCTGTGAGACGGCGAAGCGGTAGTCCTCGACGTTGACGATCGCCGCCGGCGCGTCCACGACGCGGAAGTACACGACCGCGTCCACCCGCACGGTCACGTTGTCGCGGGTGATGCCCTCCTGGGCCGGAATGGGCATGGTCACGATCTGCATGTTGACCTTGCGCAGCCGGTCCACGGCGGGGATCACCATCGTGAAGCCCGGCGACCGTACGGGGCTGCGGATCCGCCCGAGCCGGAAGACTACCCCGCGCTCGTACTGCTTGACCACCCGCGCGGCCGCCGCGACGTACACGAACCCCGCGGCACCGACCGCCGCTGCCGCCGCCAGCAGATCCTCGAGCATGGCGACCTCCTCCGTCAGAGGCCCGGGTCCGGACCGCTTCGGAGGGCTCGGAAAGTCCGGACAGTCTGCTCCTGCAACGATATGCCCGCCGCCGGGTCCGGGGCCATGCGCGATGTCCCAGGGGCCCGACGGCGGGCAGGTGTGCTCGGCGAGCAAGGCTCGCCTGTCCGGCTGATCAGGCCGCGGTCGCGGTGCCTAGGCCGCGGTGGCCGTCTCCACGCGGGCCTCGGTGACCTTCACCGGCTCGGTGCCGACCGCGCTGTGCCGCTCGGCCCACGTCTCCAGCGCCGTACGGCAGGCGTGGTCGAGGTGGTGCAGGCCGGAGAGGTCCAGCTCGACCGGGCGGTCCTGCGGCAGGGCCTCCAGACTGTCGAGGATCTTCGGCAGCCGGAGGAAGGTCGCGTTGCCCGACAGGTACACCTGGACGGGTCCGGCGCCCTTGTCGATGACCTCCAGCCGGATGTGCGAGGCCTCCCACGCCGTCTTGACGACGGCGAGCGCCAGACCGATCAGGACGCCCTCGAACATGCTGACCGCGACGATCGACACGGCGGTGACGACCAGGATCAGCGCCTCGCCGCGGTGTTCGCGCCACAGCGACACGAGCGCGCGGACCGGGACGAGCTTGGCACCGGCGTGCACCAGGATCCCGGCGAGGGCCGGGAGGGGTATGTACGCCAGCAGGTTCGGCAGCAGGGCCGCGAACAGCAGCAGCCAGACGCCGTGCAGCACCCGGGACGCCTTGGTACGGGCGCCCGCCTGGACGTTGGCCGAGCTGCGCACGATCACCGCGGTCATCGGCAGCGCGCCGAGCACCCCGCACACGGCGTTGCCCGCGCCCTGCGCCACCAGTTCCTTGTCGTACTCGGTGCGCGGCCCGTCGTGCAGCCGGTCCACCGCCGCCGCGCTGAACAGCGACTCGGCGGACGCGATCAGCGTGAAGGCGACGATCGTGCCGAGCAGACCGACGCTCGCCAGCTCGCCGAAGGCGTCCAGGGACGGCGGCTGGATCGAGCCGAGCAGGCCCTGCACCTCGACCGTGGCCACGGGCAGGTTCAGCAGCAGTGCGGCCAGCGTCGCGAGGCCGACCGCGGCGAGCGGGCCGGGCACCGCGCGTACCTTCGCCGGCATCCGCTTCCACAGCACGAGAACGGCGACGGTGCCGGCGCCGAGAGCGAGGGAGGCGAGCGCCTCGGTGCTGTCGACGGCGTCCACGAGAGCCTCCGGCAGCCCGGCGATCTTCGCCAGGCCGGAGTCCGGCGCCTTGGTGCCGATCACTGAATACAGCTGACCGGCGATCAGCACCAGGCCGATTCCGGCCAGCATGCCCTCGACGACGGAGACCGAGATGGCCCGGAAGTAGCGCCCCAGCTTCAGGGCGCCCATCGCGATCTGCAGCACGCCGGTGGCGAGCACGATCACACCGAGCGCGGGCAGCCCGAACTCCTGCACCGCCTCGAAGACCAGCACGGTCAGACCGGCCGCGGGACCGGACACCTGCAGGCTGCTGCCCCGCATCAGACCGGTGACGATGCCGCCGACGATGCCGGTGACGAGCCCGAGTTCGGCCGGCACGCCGGACGCCACGGCCACGCCCACGCACAGCGGGAGCGCGACCAGGAAGACGACGAGCGAGGCGGCGAAGTCCTGCTTGAGATGGGGGTAGGCGGCGCGGTTGCCCATGACGGCCCTCACAGCGCGCGGAAGACGTCGGAGGACACGTCGTGGGTCAGCACCGACCCGGTGTGCACCTCGTAGTACCAGGCGTGCAGGGTCAGCTGACCGCTCGACAGCTTCTTGTCGATGAACGGGTACGAGCGCAGCCGCAGGACCTGGGCCAGCACGTGGTTCTGCACGCCCTCGGCCACGGCCGGGTCCTCGGCGGCGCCCGCGGGGCGCGGCTCGGCCCGGGTGAGCCAGTCCCGCACGGCCGGCACGGCCGTCAGGTCGTCGCCGCGGACCAGGGCGCCGACGGCGCCGCAGTGCGAGTGGCCGCAGACCACGACGTCGCTGACGCCGAGGACCTCCACGGCGTACTCGATGGTGGCCGCCTCACTGGTGGGGTGCTCGGAGACGTACGGGGGGACGATGTTGCCCGCGGTGCGCAGCTCGAAGAGCTCGCCGGGCCGGGCGCCCGTGATCAGGGCCGGGACGACCCTGGAATCGGAGCAGGTGATGAACAGGACCTGCGGCGACTGGCCTTGGGCCAGCTCGGCGAACTCCTCAGGGCGCTGTCCGTGCAGGCGGGCGTTGTCGATGAGGGGCTGCATGATGTGGTGACTCCTCCTGGCGCGCCGAACGGCGCGTCGGGCTTACACGACAGAGGTGGGGGGACTGCTCTGCTGTCAGCAGCGGAAGACCTGGAGTGTGGCCGGTGAGTGCGCTGCCGGGGGTCTCGACAGGGCGAACGCGCCGCGCGCGAGGTGTGGGGGCGCGTCCGTGCGGGTCTGGGCCGGCGACGGGCGTTCGGGCCATGCGGGGGCGCAGTCGGCGGCGCGGTGCCGGTCGCGGGCGCGCAGGGGACCGGTCGGGTCCCCGGCGGGGACGCAGTGGCGGGACACGGCGATCTCGTCGCGGAGCGCCTTGCCGGAGAGCTTGATTCCGGGCTGAGCATTGGCCTCGACCTGACGGGCCGTGTACGCGGATGCGAAGCACTCGGAGGGTGCGAAGAAGGGAAGGGCGAGCAGAGCGGCGGCGAGGACCGCTACCAGGGCCCGTACCGTCGTACCTCGCAACATGCGCCCCCCTTCCGATCGTTCGCGCCTCTAGTCCGGACCAACGGTTGGTCAACGGATGGTCAAGAACGACCTTAACCCTGCAAAGTTGTTTGCAGGGTTAACTTAACGTTTCGAGCTGAAGAGAGGCCGAAGCGTGCCGGGTGGTTGGCGTGAACCGCCCCTTGACCCGGGGGATCTGATCGGTTATCAGGACCGGTCGATGATCGGGATCGTCAGTCCGCCTCGACGAGTCGTTTGCCGTCGCGGGCCAGTGCGGTCAGGCGGGAGATCGCCCGGAAGTACTTCTTGCGGTACCCGCCCTTCAGCATCTCCTCGCTGAACAGCTGGTCGAAGGGGAGCCCGGAGGCCAGCACCGGCACCTCGCGGTCGTAGAGCCGGTCGGCGAGGACGACGAGGCGCAGGGCCGTCGACTGGTCGGGAACCGGCCGCACGTCGGTGAGGCACACCGCCTTCAGGCCGTCGGTCAGGGCGCCGTATCGGCTGGGGTGGACCTTGGCCAGGTGCTCCAGCAGCCGCGGGAAGTCGTCGAGCGAGGCGCCCTCGGTGGCGTACGCCGCCTTCGTCACCTGTTCGTCGGAGTACGGCGCCGGCGCCTCGGGCAGGCCGCGGTGGCGGTAGTCCTCGCCGTCGATGCGCAGGGTGCGGAAGTGTGCGGACAGACCCTGGATCTCGCGCAGGAAGTCGGCCGCCGCGAAGCGGCCCTCGCCGAGCTTGCCCGGCAGGGTGTTGGACGTGGCGGCGAGCGCCACGCCCGCGTCGACCAGCTTGCCCAGCAGGGTCGACACGAGAACGGTGTCACCGGGGTCGTCCAGCTCGAACTCGTCGATGCACAGCAGGCGGTGCCCGGAGAGGGTCTGCACGGTCTGCTGGAAACCGAGGGCGCCGACCAGGTTGGTCAGCTCCACGAAGGTGCCGAACGCCTTGAGCGCGGGCTCGGCCGGGGTGGCGTGCCACAGGGAGGCCAGCAGATGGGTCTTGCCGACGCCGTAACCGCCGTCGAGGTAGACCCCGCGCGGACCGGCCGGGGCCTTGGGCGCCTTCGCCCTGCCGAAGCCGAAGAACCCCCGCTTGGCGGCACCGGCGGCACGCGCCCCGCCGAGCCCCGTCGCGAAGCCCTCCAGGACCCCCACCGCCTCGGTCTGGCTGGGCTGCTTCGGGTCCGGTATGTACGTACTGAAGCGGACCGAGTCGAACCGCGGCGGCGGCACCATCTCGGCGACCAGCCGGTCCGCGGGGACGTACGGCTCACGGGCGCACAGGGACAGCGGGGCCGCGTCGACCATCGGAACGAGGCCGGAGGCGGGGGCGGGGTGGGAAGACGACACGCTTACCCATGCTAGGGCCTGCCCGGCGGGTCGGGCCGGACCGGGGCGCACGGCTTCCTCACAGTGCCGGCGAGCGGAGGCGATGGCGGTGCCCCCGCGCAGGGGGTCCCTCCCGCTCGGGTGAGGCCGAGAGTGGGGGAGTGGTGCGTGGGGAGTCGGCAATGGGCGGCGGGGGTCGGTGGGGTTCCTCCCGCTCGGGGGAGGCCGCGAGTGGGGGAGTGGTCGAGCATGGGGGAGGGCGGCACCCGGCGACGACGCCGCCGAGATGCGTGTCGGACCCCGCGAGACCGGCCGGACCGGGGGCAGGTCCCGGGGGCCGTGCCAGACTGCGTGGCATGCGACGGCTGTTCCCTGTGACCGACCAGACAGTGGCAGAAACCCCCGACGAGACGGGTGCGGCGGCGGAGGGCCGTGAGTGGAGCCTCGACGAGCTCGCCGAGGCCTACGCCTACCCCGAACCCGGCCCCGGCGAGCCCACACCCTGGCTGCGGGCCAACATGGTCTCCACGCTCGACGGCGCCGCCCAGCACGAAGGGCGCTCCAAGCCCATCTCCAACGCCACCGACATGCGGATCTTCGGCACCCTCCGGATGCTCGCCGATGTGGTGCTCGTCGGTGCGGAGACCGTGCGGCAGGAGGGGTACCGGCCCGCACGCGCGCGTGCCGAGTTCGCACAGCGGCGGGAGGCGGCCGGGCAGGGGCCCGCGCCGGCGATCGCGATCGTCAGCGCGAGCCTGGACCTGGACTACTCGCTCCCGCTGTTCACCTCGCCGCTCGTGCCCACCCTGATCCTGACCGGCGCCGCGGCCGCCCCCGATCGGATCGCGACCGCGGAGAAGGCCGGCGCCCGGGTGGTGATCGCCGGTGACGGCATGGGTGTGGAGCCCGCGCGGGCCGTACGCGCCCTCGCCGGGCTCGGGCACACCCGGCTGCTGACCGAGGGCGGCCCGCGACTGCTCGGGCAGCTCGTGGCCGCCGGCGTGCTCGACGAGCTGTGCCTGACCGTCTCGCCGCTGCTCACCGCGGGGGACGCGCAGCGCATCGCGGGCGGGCCGTCGGTCGCCGTTCCGCACCGGTTCGCGCTGGTGTCCCTGCTGGAGGAGGGCGGGTTCCTGTACGGGAGGTACGCAAGGGACTGATCGGGCCGGAGTCGACGGGTGTGACGCGCTGATTCCGGGGCATCCGGGGCAGGACACCTGGAGTCCCGAATTCGGTGGAATGTGCCGTTCCGGTTTGCTTCGGGTGGGCACACTAGGACCGCAGACCCCGTGCGCGCGCGGGGACGGATGCTTGAGGGCCACGGGGGTCCTCGAAGGAGAGGGCGCTGTGTTCACAAGCGTGTTGATGATCGAGAAGGCCCTGACGTCTGCGGACGTGGAGTTCGTCACCACCTTGCACGGGGACGAGCCGGTCTCCTTCCATGTGCTGCTGCAGCCGCGCGGCGACCAGGCGGACCGGTTGCTGCGGGCCATCGACGACATCGCCCTCGGTGAGCTGGACGAGGCCGTCCGCGAGGGGGAGACCCCCGAGGGCGAGGAGGCCAAGAGCGTCGGGGAGAGAGCGCTGGAGGTGTCCCTCGCGGCGCTGCGCTCCGCGGGTGGCGCGGCCGAGGGGCGGTTGGTGGAGGACCATCCGCTGGACGCGCTCAGAGGAGTCGTAGACGAGGTGGACGCCGACGAGGTGATCGTCCTGACCGACCCGCACTACGTGGAGGAGTTCTTCCACCGGGACTGGGCCTCGCGGGCCCGGCACAAGGTGGGGGTGCCGGTGCTCAAGCTGTTCTCCCACAGCAAGGCGTAGACCCCGCCACCGCGCCGGGCCGCATCCGTACGGCCTCGCGCCCCTGGGTCGGCCGGTGCCGCCCCGCGCAATAAGGTGGAGCCCTCACCGTCGTACGCACCCCTGGGAGAGAAACGCATGGCACCCGGCCTTCCTTCCGCCATGGACCGACCGCACTTCATCGGCATCGGGGGCGCCGGGATGTCCGGGATCGCGAAGATCCTCGCCCAGCGCGGGGCCAAGGTGGCCGGCAGCGACGCCAAGGAGTCGGCGACCGCCGAGGCGCTGCGGGCGCTCGGGGCCACCGTGCACATCGGGCACGCCGCGGAGCATCTCGCCGACGACGCCACGTGTGTCGTCGTGTCGTCGGCGATCCGCGCGGACAACCCGGAGCTGGCCCGCGCGGCGGAGCTGGGCATCCCGGTGGTGCACCGGTCGGACGCGCTCGCCCGGCTGATGGACGGGCTGCGGCCGATCGCGGTCGCCGGTACGCACGGCAAGACGACCACGACGTCCATGCTCGCGGTGTCCCTGAGCGAGCTGGGGCTGAACCCCTCGTACGCGATCGGCGGCGACCTGGACGCGCCCGGTTCCAACGCCCTGCACGGCGAGGGCGAGATCTTCGTCGCCGAGGCGGACGAATCGGACCGCAGCTTCCACAAGTACGCGCCCGAGGTGGCCATCGTCCTCAACGTCGAGCTGGACCACCACGCCAACTACGCGTCGATGGAGGAGATCTACGAGTCCTTCGAGACGTTCGCCCGCAGGATCGTGCCCGGCGGCACGCTGGTGATCTCCGCCGACCACGAGGGCGCGCGGGAGCTGACGCGGCGGATCCAGGGCGTGCGGGTGGTGACGTACGGCGAGGCGGAGGACGCCGACGTACGCGTTCTCTCCGTGGTGCCGCAGGGGCTGAAGAGCGAGGTGACCGTCCTCCTGGACGGCCAGGAGCTCACCTTCACCGTCTCCGTCCCGGGCCGTCACTACGCGCACAACGCGGTCGCCGCGCTGGCGGCGGGCGTGGCGCTGGGCGTTCCGGCGGCCGGGCTGGCGCCGGCGCTGGCCGCGTACACCGGCGTCAAGCGGCGCCTGCAGCTGAAGGGCGAGGAGGCGGGCGTCCAGGTCATCGACTCCTACGCGCACCACCCGACGGAGATGACGGCGGACCTGGAGGCGATGCGCGCGGCGGCGGGCGAGGCGCGAATCCTGGTCGTCTTCCAGCCCCACCTGTTCTCCCGGACGCAGGAGCTGGGCAAGGAGATGGGGGAGTCGCTGGCCCTGGCCGACGCCTCGGTCGTCCTCGACATCTACCCGGCCCGCGAGGACCCGATCCCCGGGGTGACCAGCGAGCTGATCATCGACGCGGCCCGGGCGGCCGGCGCGGACGTGACGCCGGTCCACGACAAGGACGAGGTGCCCGCCGTGATCGCGGGAATGGCCGGCCCCGGTGATCTCGTTCTCACCATGGGCGCGGGCGATGTCACCGACCTGGGCCCGAGGATCCTGGACCGTCTCGCACAGAAGTAACCGAAGTCAGGAGTTGGCCTTCATGTCGTACGACGTCGAAAAGCCCGACGAGCAGTGGCGGGCGGAGCTGACCCCGGCCGAGTACGCCGTGCTGCGCCAGGCCGCGACGGAGCCCGCCTTCACCGGTGAGTACACCGACACCAAGACGAAGGGCGTGTACTCCTGCCGGGCCTGCGGCGCCGAACTGTTCACCTCCGCGACCAAGTTCGAGTCCCACTGCGGCTGGCCGTCCTTCTTCGACCCGAAGGACAGCGACGCCGTCGAGCTGGTCGAGGACCGCTCGCACGGGATGGTGCGGACCGAGGTCCGCTGCGCCCGGTGCGGGTCCCACCTCGGGCACGTGTTCGAGGGTGAGGGGTATCCGACCCCGACGGACCAGCGGTACTGCATCAACAGCGTCTCGCTGCGGCTGACGCCCGCCGAGGGCTGACGCCGGCTCACAGCGCCTTCCGCTGCACCAGCGCCGACAGCACCAGCATCCCCGGCAGCAGGGGCAGCCAGACGGTCAGGACGCGATAGCCGATGACCGTGGCCGTGGCCAGGGAGAGGGGCGTGCCGTAACCCGCCAGGGCGAGGATCAGGGCCGCGTCGATCGGCCCGATGCCGCCCGGGGCGGGGACGGCGCCCGCCGCCGTGCTCGCGGCGAGGAACGCGAAGACCAGCTGGGGCCAGGAGAGCGGCACCCCCAGGGCCGTGCCGACCGAGGCGACCACGCAGGCCTGGAGCAGTGGGGCGGCCGCGGCTCCGCACCACAGGGGGAGGAAGCGGCTCGGTCGGGTGTGCAGCCGGCGTGCGTCGGTGAGGGCCGTGCGGACGAGGTCGAGGGCCGGGCGGCGCAGGGGGCGTACCAGGGCGAGGACGACGGCTGCCGCCGCCGGGGCGAGGAGGATGCCCGTGGCGACCAGGACCAGGGTGCGCCGGTCGGGCAGGAGTTCGGCGGGAGGTACGGCGGTGGGGGTCGCCAGGAGGCAGATCAGGACCACCGGGGGCTTCGCCAGGGCCCTGACCAGGGAGTACAGGGCGATCGAGGCCGTGGCCCGGGGGAGCGGGATGCCCTGGCGCTGGAGGAAGCGGACCGTGACGGCGTGGGCGCCGATGCTCGCCGGCAGCAGGTGGTTCGCGGCGCCCGCCGCGACCTGGGAGGCCAGCAGCAGGCCCCTGGGCAGCCGCTCGGGGATGGCGCCCTGGCGGACGCAGGCCGCGGCGACCCAGCCGAGGCCGGTGAAGACCAGCCCGGCCAGCAGCCACCAGGGGTCGGCGGTGGCGAGGAGGGCCACGCCCTCGCGGACGGCATGCCAGTCGATCGCCGCCCAGACCGCGAGCAGGAGGAGCGGGAGCAGGGTCAGGGCGCGGCGGGCGGCGGCGCAGTTCAGGGAACGGCGGCCGGGGGAGGCCGGGGTGCGGTCGGGGGAGGACTGGGGGTGGCGGTCGTCCGCGTGGGGGAGCGGGGCGGGACCGTCGAGCGGCAGCAGGGACACGGCGCACGTCGTCCTTCCGCGTCACCGCCGCCGGGCGGGGTGACGGATCAAGGGCGGGGCAGGGGAGGGGACGGGGGAGAAACTTCCCCTCCGGTGTGACGGCGTGGTGTCCGGTAGCCGACGGGGTGCGGGCGGAGGGGCGACGCGGTGCTGTGGGACTGAGGGATGTCTGCCCGCCACCGTCGCCGCTCATCCGCCGCCGTGCCTGTCGCCCCGCGCCGTCGCCCCCCGGCCGTCGCCGTGCCTGTCACCCTGCGCCGTCGCCCCCCGGCCGTCACCGCGCGCCTGCCTCGCCCCCGGCCGTCATAGCGCGCCTGCCTCGCCCCCCGTCGGCCCGTCCGTGCCTCAGCGCACCTCCGGCACCGCCGCCGAGACCTCCGCCAGCAGCCGCTCCGGCTCCGCGCCCCAGCGCGAGCAGATCACCAGGTCGCGGGCCGGGTCCACCCACAGCAGGTGGGCGCCGCCGTTGCCGCGGGCGCAGCGGCCCGTGACGGGAGCCGAGGGCCAGACCGCGCCGGTGTCGTTCAGCCACCAGGACAGGCCGTACTGCGGCTTCACCCGGCACGGGGTCCACAGTTCCTCGATCCAGCGGGCCGAGATCACCTCCTTGCCGTTCCAGGTGCCGCCGCGCAGGCACAGTTGGCCGACACGGGCCAGGTCGAGGGCGCTGATCCACAGGCCGCCGCCCCAGTGGGCCCCGCCGGACACCACGGGGAGGCGGACGCCGGCCACCTCCACGTACGAGGTGTCGTAGCCGTGCCAGGACCAGGACCTGGACGCGTCGAGGGGGCCCATCACGCGTTCGCGGAGCAGGTCGGGCAGGGAGCGGGCGGTGAGGGCCGTCAGGGCGAGGGCGGTGAGGTTCACACGGACGTCGTTGTAGGCCCAGCCCTCGCCCGGCGGGCCGCCCGGGGACTCGGTGCCCTCACGGGTGCTCTGGGCGTCGACCCAGGTGGGCTTCCCCCACAGGACGCCCTCCCACTGGCTCGTCTGGTCCAGCAGATGCCGCCAGGTCACCGCCCGCCCGTGGGCGTCGGCGAACTCCGGCAGGCCGACCGAGGCGGCCACCGGCGCGTCGAGGCGCAGCAGCCCGTCGTCGTACGCGATCCCGGCGACCAGCGACAGCACGCTCTTCGTCGCGCTGTACGCCATCTCCGCCCGCGTCGGATCGCCCCAGGACGCCAGCAGCGTGCCGCGCCGGACGACGACGCCGCTCGCGCCGCCGCCGTCGAGCAGGGGGCCGATCACATCACGGTGGGAGGCGTCTGACACCTGGGCGGCGAGGTAGGTTCCCATGTCCTCGACGCCGGGGACGGGGCGTCGCTCCTGCGCCCGCACCGCCTCGGTCAGCGCGTCGGCGTCGACGCCCTTCCACGGGTCGGCGGCGGCGCTCGCGTTCTCCAGTACATAAGGCACGGACGGGACGTACCCATGCGCCGAACGGCTCAAAGATCCAGGTCGCCCCGAGGTCGCCGCCACGGCGCGGACGAACGGCGCCGCCGGGTACCGGGCCCGCCCGAGTGCGGGCCGCCGACGGCGGTCGCGGCCGTGGTCCTGGTGGCGGACGGGGCGCGCCGCCCGGCTCGGCTTCGCCGGCGCCGTGCCGGGGCCGGGTCGTCCCCGGGCGGGGGTGGCGGGGGCCCGAGGCCCCTGGCTGTCGGGACGGTTACCGGCGCCCGGCCGGGTCCAGGGGGAGGGTCAGGACGAAGATCGTCGTGGTGGCGGTGTCGTCGAGGGTGAGGGCGCCGCCGTGGGCCTGCACCAGGGAGCGGGCCACTGCCAGGCCCAGGCCGCTGCCGCCGCGGTCGCGGCTGCGGGCCTTGTCGACGCGGTAGAAGCGGTCGAAGACCCGCTCCCGGTCACCGGGCGGGACGCCGGGACCCTTGTCGGCGACGCGGACCTGCGCCGAGTCCGGGGTGACCGACACCGCGACGGACACCGGGGTACCGGGCGGGGTGTGCACGGCCGCGTTGGTGAGGAGGTTGTCCAGGACCTGCCGGACGCGCTGCGGATCCAGCCGCAGCCGGACCGACTCCGGGCCCGGCGCCACTGTCAGCGGATGGCCGGCCCGGGTCGCGCGGAAGGCGTCGGCCGCCTGCTCGACCAGCTCCACCAGATCGGTGTCCTCCATCCGCAGCGGTGTCTCGACCTCCGCCGCGTCCAGGCGGGCGAGCAGCAGCAGGTCGTCGAGGAGGAAGCCCATCCGGGCGGCTTCCGCGCGCAGCCGCGCCAGGTGCCTGTCGCGTTCCTCGGGTGCGTTGGCGGCCGCGTACTGGAAGAGGTCCGCGTAGCCGCGCACCGACATCAGGGGTGTACGGAGCTCGTGCGAGGCGTCCGCGACGAAACGCCGCAGCCGCTGCTCGGCCTCCGCCCGCACCGCGAGCGAGTCGTCGATGTGCTCCAGCATGGTGTTGAACGCGGTGCGCAGCTCCTCCACCTCGGGACCGCCGCCGCGCACGTCGTGCCGCACCGGCAGTCGTGCCGAGTCCGTGAGGTCGTGCGAGGTGATGCCGCGCGCGGTGTGCGCCATGTCGCTCAGCGGCTTCAGGCCACGCCGCAGCATCCCCCGCCCGAACACCACGAGGGCCAGCAGCGCGAGCCCGAAGGTGACGACCTGGATCGTGATCAGCTGACCGACGGTGTCGTCGATCCCGTCCATGGGCGCCGCGCTGACCAGGACCACACCGGGCTCCACCTCGCAGGCGCGCAGCCGGTACACGCCCGCGCCCTTGAGGTGCTCGGTCCGCAGGAGCTCCTCGTGGGTGCCGGCCTGCGCCCGGGCCAGGGAAGTGAAGTCGTCGACGTCCTTCGGCAGGTCGGCGGGGTCCTCGGGTCTGCGCAGCTCGGCGGTGCCGTCCGACACGTCGTACACGGCGTAGAACCAGCTGTAGTACTTCTTGCCCGAGAGCGTGCCGTACTCCGCGATGCTCTTGGACTGCGCGATCTGGGCCTGCGCCAGCTGCGTGTCGAGCTGGACCGACAGATAGTCCCGCATGTACGTCGTCAGGGCCGTGCCGACGACGGCGAACACCACCAGCGCCAGCGCGCCCAGCCCCAGCGCGAGCCTGGTGCCCAGCCGGAGCCTGCCGTACGTCCCCCGCAGGCGCCCGATCGCTCGGCTCACTCGGCCGCCTGCCGGATCACGTACCCGAAGCCCCGCACGGTGTGGATCAGCGGCACCCTGCCGTCGTCGGGCTCGTCGAGCTTGCGGCGCAGCCGGCTGACGACCAGCTCGACGACGTTGGAACGGCCGCCGAAGCCGTACTCCCAGACGTGGTCCAGGATCTGCGCCTTGGTGAGCACGGTCGGGGACTTGCGCATCAGATAGCGCAGCACCTCGTACTCCGTCGGCGTGAGCGTCAGGAGCTTGTCGCCGCGCCGCACCTCACGGGTGTCCTCGTCCATCGTGAGATCACCCACCTGGAGGACCGAGCGCTGGAAGGCGGGGCCCGCGCTGCGCCGCAGCACGGTCCGCAGCCGGGCCATCAGCTCCTCCACCGCGAACGGCTTGACCAGGTAGTCGTCACCGCCCCGGGTCAGTCCCGCCACCCGGTCGGCGACCCCGTCGCGGGCGGTGAGGAACACCACCGGCACCATCGTCCCCGAACGGCGCAGCCGGTCCAGGACGCCGAAACCGTCGACATCGGGCAGCATGAGATCGAGCACCACGATGTCGGGCCGGAACTCGGCGGCACGCCGCAGCGCCTCCTCACCCGAGTTCGCGGTGATCGCGTCCCAGCCCTCGTAGCGGGCGACCGTCGCCACGAGATCGGCGATCGGCGGGTCGTCGTCCACGACGAGGAGTCGTACTTTTTCCACCCGCACATAGTGCGTCACGCACCCCGCCGCGGGAGAGTCCGCGTCTCACGCGCGGAAGGATCGATAAGATCTTGAAAGTTGTACGACAGGAGTTCGACAGGTTCCGCCAGCGAAGCTCGGTGTCCTGAGGACCCGATCTAGGAGTTTCCGTCCGTGACGACCGTCCAATCGCCTCCCGCGGCCCCCACCGGGATACGTCCGAAAGTAGTGGCCCGCACCGGCCTGTACGCCGTGCTGGCCGCGAACGCGGCCGTCGTGACCCTGTTCGCCGTGCAGGCGGGCTTCGCCTCCAACGCGCTGGTGGTGATCGGCCGCTTCACCGGCCTCTACGCCGCCCTGCTGATGGCTTTCCAGCTGCTGCTGGTCGCCCGGCTGCCCTGGCTGGACCGCCGCATCGGCATGGACCGGCTGACCAACTGGCACCGCTGGACCGGCTTCGGCCTGCTGTGGACGCTGGTCGGGCACGTGGTGTTCATCACCTTCGGCTACGCCGAGTCGTCCTCGATGGACCCGGTCAGCCAGCTCGTCGACCTCGCCGAAACCGCCGAGGGAGTGTTCCGCGCGGTCGTGGCGATGGGCGTCGTCCTGGTCGTCGGCGGCGTCTCCGCCCGCTGGGCCCGCCGCCGGCTGGCCTACGAGACCTGGCACTTCATCCACCTGTACACCTATGTCGCCGTGGTGCTGGCCTTCACGCACCAGGTCGCGGTCGGTACGACGTTCACCGCGTCGCCCGCCGCGACGAGCTACTGGTACGCGCTGTGGGCCGTAGCCCTCGGCTCGGTGTTCGTGGGCCGGCTCGTCCTGCCGCTCTGGCGGAACTGGCGCCACCAGCTGCGCGTCGAGGCGGTCGTCCCCGAGTCGGACAACGTCGTCTCCGTGTACGTCACCGGACGCGACCTGGACCGGCTGCCGGCCCGCGCGGGCCAGTTCTTCCTGTGGCGGTTCCTCACCAGGGACCGCTGGTGGCAGGCCAACCCCTTCTCCCTGTCGGCCGCGCCCGACGGCCGCACCCTGCGTCTGACCGCCAAGGCCGCCGGCGACGGCTCCGCCGCCCTGCGCCACGTCAAGCCCGGCACCCGCGTCTTCGCCGAAGGCCCCTACGGCGCCTTCACCGCGATGCACCGCACCCGGCCGGAGGCCGTCCTCGTCGCCGGCGGCGTCGGCGTCACCCCCATCCGGGCCCTGCTGGAGGAGCTGCACGGCCACGCGGTCGTCATCTACCGGGTCGCCTCCGACCAAGACGCGGTCCTCTACGACGAGCTGCGCGACCTCGCCCACGCCAAGGGCGCCGAGCTGCACCTGGTGACCGGTCCGCCGGTCCCCGACAAGCTGGCCCCGCGCGAACTGGCCCGGCTGGTGCCGGACATCGCCGACCGGGACGTGTTCCTGTGCGGACCGCCCCCGATGATGAACGCGGTGCTGGGCAGCCTGCGCGAGCTGAACGTGCCCAGGACGCAGATCCACTTCGAGCGTTTCAGCCTGGCGGGATGAGAGAGACGACGTGAAGCGAGCACTGCCTGTTCTGGTCCTGAGCGTCGCGGGCCTCATCCCGGTCTGGCGCTACGAGCCGTCCACGGGGACGTCGACGACCGAGGCCGCCGCGCCCGCGTCGACGCCGGCCACCTCCTCGTCCGGAGCCACCACCGTCAAGGGCACGGTCGTCACCACCGAGAAGGGGGACGTCCAGGTCGAGGTGACCTTCGGGGCCGGGAAGATCACGGCCGTGAGGCTGCTGAAGCAGCCGGACCACCCGCAGACGACGGCCGCTGTGCCGAAGTTGATCGCCGAGACGCTGAAGGCGCAGAGCGCGGACATCGACACGGTGTCCGGGGCGACGATCACCAGCGACGGCTACAAGGAGTCCCTGCAGGCCGCGATCGACGCCCAGGCGTCGGCCGCCTCGGCCTCCCCGTCCGCCTCGGCGGCCGCTGCCTCCCGGGTCGTCGCGGGTTCGACCGTGAACACCGAGAAGGGGGACGTGCAGGTCGAGGTGACCTTCGGGGCCGACAGGATCACGGCCGTCAGGCTGCTGAAGCAGCCGGACCACCCGCAGACGACGGCGGCTGTGCCGAAGTTGATCGCCGAGACGCTGAAGGCGCAGAGCGCGGACATCGACACGGTGTCCGGGGCGACGATCACCAGCGACGGCTACAAGGAGTCCCTGCAGGCCGCCATCGACGCGAAGGGCGCCTGACGTGCACCGCGTCGAACACGTCATGGGGTTCCCGGTCTCCCTGCGGGTCGACGACCCGCACATCGGCGAGGAGACCGGGGACGCCGTCTTCGCCTGGCTGCGCGAGGTCGACCAACGGTTCAGCCCGTTCAAGGCCCGCAGCGAGGTGTCCCGGTACGGCCGGGGCGAGCTGTCGGCGGACGAGCTGAGCGCGGATCTCGTCGAGGTCCTCGGCCTCTGCGAGCGGTACTGCGTCGCGACCGGCGGCGCCTTCGACGTGCGGCTGCCCGGGCGGGGGTTCGATCCCTGCGCGATCGTGAAGGGCTGGTCGGTGCAGCGGGCGGCGGAGCTGCTGGCCGCGGCCGGCGCCCGGCGGTTCTGCCTCAACGCCGGTGGTGACGTGGTCACCGGCGGCGGGCCCTGGCGGGTCGGCGTACGGCACCCCGAGATCGCCGACCAGCTGTGCACGGTGCTGGAGCTGACCGACGGGGCGGTCGCGACCTCCGCGCGCTATGAGCGCGGCGACCACATCATCGACGGGCGGACGGGGGCTCCGGCGACGGAGCTGCTGAGCGTGACCGTCGTCGCCGCGACGCTGACGGAGGCGGATGCCGTGGCGACGGCCGCCTTCGCGATGGGGGCGGAGGGGGTCGAGTGGGCGGCCGGATTGCCGGGGTGCGAGGTGTACGTGGTGGACGCGGAGCGGCGTGTCCTGCGGACGGCCGGGTTTCCCGGGGTGGGGGAGGGGGCGGCGGCCGCGTGAGCGTGGGGGCGGGGGTGCTGGGCGTGGTCGTGTGGGTCCTGGGATGGACCGCGGCCGTGGTCGCGTGGGTGTTTCCCCGCCCCCGCACCCGCCGCCCCTTCCCTTCCCGTCCGCAGGGGCTCCGTGCCTTCGACCCCGCCAGGGGGCTCAGTGCCCTGGACCCCCGGACCGTGCCCACGCACCACCCGACTCGGCCGGCCCAAAGGTGAGCCGCACGAGGCGGCCGCCGTCGAAAGGTGAGCCGCGCGAAGGCGGGCCGCCGGTGAGATCCGGTGGCCCGCCTTTCATTCGTCTGCCGGTGTCGTACGGGGATGTCAGCCGACGTCGGAGGCGTCCAGGCGGTAGAGGCCGCTGTAGTCGCTCACGGCCGTGCCGTTCGCCTCGACCCAGGTCGCGATCTCGGTGTTCGAGGTGCCCCGGCCGCTGTCGCTGATGACGATGTAGTGCAGCTTGCCCGCCTTCACCAGGCTCTTCAGTTTGGCGAGGGTCATCGCTTCGTCGGTGCCGGACCAGCCGCCCATCGAGATGACCGGCTCACCCGACTCCAGGATGATCGAGGACGCGGTCTGGTCGGTGGCCACCGCCACGAGCCAGGTGGCGCCGTCCTGGTTCTTCTTCAGGTACGTGATCATCTCGGAGGACACCTGTGTGTCGCCGCCCGTACCACCGCCGCCGCCACCGCCGGTGGACGACGTGGAGGACGCCGAGGACGCCGAGGACGCCGAGGACGCCGAGGACGAGGAGCCGCTGCCGGACGGGGGCTGCCCCATGGACTGGCGGTCGGAGCCGCTCCCGTCGCCGCTGCTCGTGCCGGAGCCGGGGCTGCCGCTGGGGCGCTGACCGCCTCCCATGCCGCCGCCACCGCCCATCCCGCCGCCGGTGTTCGGACCGGCCGTCGGATTGGTGCCGTTGGTGCCGGAGGTGGCCGCCGAGACCGAGTACGCGGCCGGACCGGCCAGCAGGGCGACGACCGCCGCGAGCGAGGCGAGGCCGACCAGCCGCCGCCGCTTCATGAACCGCCCGACCAGCAGCCCGGTCACCGCGGCCGCGCCGGCGACCCCGGCCACGACCTCGGCGGCCGTGAACAGCGTCCCGGAGCCGGACACCCGCTGGAGCAGGACGACCGCCCAGACCGTGCTCGCCGCGACCGCCGCCGGCAGCACCCACCCCCACCTGACGGCCGGGCCCTCCTGGAAGGCGCGGTGCAGCATCACCCCGCCCGCACCGGCCAGGGCCGCGATGCCGGGCGCCATGGCGGTGACGTAGTACGGGTGGAAGGTGCCCTCGGCGAGGGCGAAGGTCAGGTAGTGCAGGACGAACCAGCCGCCCCACAGCAGCAGAGCCGCACGCTTCCCGTCCGTGCGGGGCGCCCGGCCGCGCAGGACGAGGCCGGCCGCCGACGCGATCACCGCGAACGGGATCAGCCAGGAGATCTGGCCGCCCATGATCTCGTTGAACATCCGGTACAGGCCCGCCTCGCCGCCGAAGCTCGCGCCGTTGCCCTGCGAGCCCACCGACGAACTCGCCCCGAAGATCCGGCCGAAGCCGTTGTAGCCGATCACCAGGTCCCACACCGTGTTGTCGGTCGAGCCGCCGATGTAGGGGCGGGAGGAGGCCGGGATCAGATCGACGACCACCATCCACCAGGCACTGGAGACCACCAGGGCGACCGTGCCGACGGCGAGGTTGCGGATCCGCCGGCCCAGGGTGGTGCGCGCGGCCCACAGGTAGACCAGGAAGAACGCGGGCAGGACGACGTACGCCTGCATCATCTTCGTGTTGAACGCGAAGCCGATCGCGACACCGGACCACACCAGCGGCATCGCCGTGCCGGTGCGCACGGCCTTCATCAGCGCGGCGGCGCCGAGCAGCATCAGGAGGACGAGGATCGGGTCGGGGTTGGTGTCCCGGTCGATGGCGACCGTGATGGGCGTGAGGGTGAGCGCGAGCGCGGCGATCGTGCCGGCCACGGCCCCGAAGTCCCGCTTGACCATCCGGTACAGCAGCGCCACCGAGCCCACGCCCACCGCGACCATCGGAAGCGTCAACTGCCAGGTGCCGTACCCGAACACACGGGCGGACAGGCCCATCACCCACAGCGCGAACGGTGGTTTGTCGACGGTGATGAAGCTGCCGGCGTCCAGCGCACCGAAGAAGAACGCCTTCCAGCTCCGCGTGCCGCTGTAGACGGCCGCGTTGTAGAAGGTGTTCCCGGTGATGGAGGTGAGGTTCCAGGCGTACAGGCCGGTGGCGAGGACCAGGATCGCCCACAGGGCGGGGCGGGCCCAGCGCGGGTCGTCCGGGGCGCCGGTGAACAGCCTCCGCGTACGGGCGGCGAATCCGCCGGCCGCGGCGGGCGGCGCGGCCCGGTGGCGGGGGTCGTCCTCCCGGACGGGCGCGGGCGGCGGGGCGAGGGTCGTCATGACGCGTCCTCCAGATGGGCGTTGATGGTGGTGACGATCGGGGCCGTGTCTGGGGGATCCCTGAGCCGGACCTGAGGGGAGGGTGAGAATCAGTGGACTCACAGGGTGTCCACAGGTACAGGGGGGTGACCGGGGAGGAAATCGCTTCGACCGGCGGCGGACGGGCATGGTCGACTGCGGTCATGAGTCTGACGAGTGAGGTCTTCCTCGTACGCGAGGACGGCGGGATCGACATCCTGGTCGGGGAGAAGGACGGCCGGCCCGACGGCATGGACCTGGCCGGGCCGGAGGCGTGGCGTACCACGGTGTGGGGGTCGCCGTCGATCCGCCGGATCGGCGCCCGGTTCCTCCCGGCCCTGGTCAGCGTCGACAACGGCGATGTGGTCGCCCCCGACGAGATACCCGCCTTCCTGGAGGAACTCGCCCTGGTGCGCGGCCACTTGACGGACCTCGCCCGGGAGACGTGCACCCCCGACCGGACGGTCGAGTACCACTCCGTCCACATCGCGGGGCGGCTGGACTGCATCGAGGCGAGCGCGCGCCACGCCCAGCGGATCGGCGGAGGGCTTCTGATCTGGTGAAGGCCGGGTGGAGAACGCCCTCGGCCGTCAAAGCCCCCGCAACACAAGCGGTCTAGACTCTCCACGCAACGGCCCGAACCGCAACGCCCGAACTCGCGTGGTCGGAAGCGGGCGGAATTTGCCAGACCCGAAGGGTATTCGGCGCTTTGATACGGATAGATTCAGTCACCAAGCGGTACCCGGACGGCACGGTGGCGGTCGACCGGCTCTCCCTCGAGATCCCGGACCGTTCGATCACCGTCCTCGTCGGCCCCTCGGGATGCGGCAAGACGACGACCCTGCGCATGATCAACCGGATGGTCGAGCCCAGCGAGGGCCGGATCCTCCTCGACGGCGAGGACATCCAGCAGCAGCCGGTCAACACCCTGCGCCGGTCCATGGGGTACGTCATCCAGAACGCCGGTCTCTTCCAGCACCGCACGATCGTCGACAACATCGCCACCGTGCCGCGGCTGCTCGGCTGGAGCAAGGACAAGGCCCGTGCCAGAGCACGGGAGTTGATGGAACGGGTCGGTCTCGACGCCTCGCTCGCCCAGCGCTACCCCTACCAGCTCTCCGGTGGCCAGCAGCAGCGCGTCGGTGTCGCGCGGGCGCTCGCCGCCGATCCGCCCGTGCTGCTGATGGACGAGCCGTTCTCGGCCGTCGACCCCGTCGTCCGCAAGGGACTTCAGGACGAACTCCTGCGGATCCAGGACGAGCTGGGCAAGACCATCGTCTTCGTCACCCACGACATCGACGAGGCCGTCAAGCTCGGCACGATGGTCGCCGTCCTGCGCACCGGCGGCCGGCTCGCCCAGTTCGCGCCGCCCGCCGAACTGCTCTCCGACCCCGCCGACGCGTTCGTCGAGGACTTCCTCGGCGCCGACCGCGGCATCCGCCGGCTGTCCTTCTTCTCCGCCGCCGGCCTGGACCTGCTCACCGCGCCGATCGTCGCGATCGACGCGAGCGCCGAGAAGATCGCCGCCCGCGGGGCCGCCGCCGACGCCCCTTACCTCCTCGTCACCGACGTCGAGGGCAGGCCCCTCGGCTGGGGCGAGCCGCAGCACCTGACCTCCGGGAGCATCGATCCGGCGGAACTCCTGCCCTGCGGGCGACCGTTCGTGGCCGGACGGGACTCACTGCGGGCCGCGCTGGACTGCGCCGTCCTCTCGCCCACCGGCTGGGCGGTCGCCGTCGACGCCGACGGACGGGTGACCGGCGTGGTCTCCCAGCAGACCATCGGCGAGGCGATCCGGGGCGCCCACACCGGGGGAAGCAGGCCCGGCGAGACCACGAAGGTCGCCGGATGAGCGACTTCTTCGACGGCTTCTTCGACATCCCCAGCGACCTCCAGCACAGTTGGCTCGGCCTGGTCGGGCTCCATCTGCGCGAGGCCCTGCTGCCGGTGCTGGCCGGGCTGGTGATCTCGCTGCCGGTCGCCCAGCTGTGCGTGCGCTTCCGCTGGCTGTACCCGCCGGTGCTGTGGGTGACGACCGTGCTGTACGCCGTCCCCTCGCTGGCGTTCTTCGTCCTCCTCATCGACTACACCGGCCAGACCGAGCTCACGGTGATGATCCCGCTCACCGTCTACAGCCTCGTCGTCCTGGTCCCCGCGATCGTCGACGCCGTCCGCTCGGTTCCGCAGGAGACCCTCGCCGCCGCCACGGCCATGGGCTTCGGACCCGTACGCCGTTACGTCCAGGTCCAGTTGCCCATCTCGGTGCCCGCGATCATCGCCGGGCTGCGCGTGGCGACCGTCTCCAGCATCAGCCTGGTCAGCATCGGCGCCCTCATCGGCAACCAGGGCGCCCTCGGCAACCTGATCAACGACGCGAACATCTACAACCGGCCCGAACTCGCGGTCAACGCCGTCCTCAGCATGGCCGCCCTGGCGATCCTCGCCGACGGCCTGCTGGTCGTCGTACGCATGGTGCTGACGCCGTGGATGCCGCGCCGGGCGGGCAAGACACCGAAGGCCGGCCGGCCCGACCCGGCCGCCGCAGCCCTGGAGGACGCAGCCCGGTGAACCTGCTCCACTTCATCAGCGCCTTCTTCGGCGACGGCTCCCACTGGCAGGGCTACGACGGCATCCCCACGCGCGTGGGGGAGCACATCCAGTACACGCTGGAGGCGCTCGCCATCGCCGCCGCGATCGCCCTGCCGGTCGGGCTCGTCACCGGCCACTACGGGCGCGGCGGGAACGCCCTCGCCCTGATCGCCGTCGCCGGGCGGGCGCTGCCCACCTTCGGTCTGCTGGTGCTGATGACCCTGCTCCTGGGGTTCGGCCTGGTGAACGTGATGACCCCGCTCGTCGTCCTCGCCGTCCCGCCGATCCTGGTCACCACCTACGAGGCGATGCGCTCCGTCGACCCGGCGCCGGTGGACGCCGCCCGGGGCATGGGCATGAG
Organism: Streptomyces aurantiaciflavus; assembly: GCF_049808595.1. Lineage (NCBI taxonomy): Bacteria > Bacillati > Actinomycetota > Actinomycetes > Kitasatosporales > Streptomycetaceae > Streptomyces > Streptomyces aurantiaciflavus. The sequence continues at coordinate 31,584 of NZ_JBNCAQ010000059.1, forward strand.
CGAGGCCGGCATCCTCTTCCAGGTCGAACTCCCCGCCGCGCTCCCGCTGGTCCTCAGCGGCCTGCGCTCCGGCGCCATCCAGATCGTCTCCACGGCGACCATCGCCGCATACGTCAGCCTCGGCGGCCTCGGCCGCTACATCGTCGACGGCCTCTACCAGCGCGACTACGAGAAGGTCGTGGGCGGCGCCACCCTGGTCGCAGGCCTGGCCCTGGCGACGCTCGCGGTGTTCTGGGCGGTCGGACGGATCGCGGTGTCGGCGGGGGTGCGCAGGAGCAGCTAGTCTCCTGAGTCAGGAATTCTGTTCAGATGTGTAGGGTTGTGGGGTGGCGCGTACTGGGCGGCCGAAGGCCGAGTTGATCCTGTCGGATGAGGAACGGGCTGCGCTGGAGGGATGGGTGCGGCGCCGTTCCACGCCGCAGGCGTGGGCTCTGCGCTGCCGGATCATCCTGGCCTGCTCTACCGGCGCGTCCAACAAGGACGTGGCAGCGCAACTCGGCTCGACACCGCATGCGGTGGGCAGGTGGCGGGCGCGGTTCGTCGAGCACCGGATCGCGGGCCTGGGCGACATGCCGCGCTCGGGCGGGCCCAGGACGGTGACCGACGAACAGGTCGCCGCGGTGGTCACCAAAACGCTGGAGAGCACGCCGAAGAACGCCACGCACTGGTCGACGAGGGCGATGGCCAAGGAGTTGGGCATGTCGCAGTCGACCGTCTCGCGGATCTGGCGAGCCTTCGGCCTGCAGCCACACCGCTCGGAGACGTTCAAGCTGTCGACCGACCCGTACTTCGTCGACAAGGTCCACGACGTCGTCGGCCTGTATCTGGACCCGCCCGAGCGGGCCCTGGTGTTCTGCGTGGACGAGAAGTCGCAGATCCAGGCACTGGACCGCTCCCAGCCGGTGCTGCCGATGATGCCGGGTGTTCCCCAACGGGTCACTCACGACTACGTGCGGGCGGGAACCACGACGCTGTTCGCGGCCCTGGAGGTGGCCACGGGGAAAGTCATCGGCTCCCTCCACCGCCGGCACCGGGCCGAGGAGTTCAAGAAGTTCCTCATCAAGCTGGACCGAGAGATACCGCAGGGCCTGGACGTGCACCTCGTGCTGGACAACTACGCCACCCACAAGACCCCGGCCATCAAGACCTGGCTCCTGGCCCACCCCCGCTTCCACCTGCACTTCACACCCACCGGCTCGTCATGGCTGAACCTGGTCGAGCGGTGGTTCGCGGAGCTGACCAACAAGCAGATACGACGAGGCGTCCACAAGACCGTCCACGCGCTGGAGAAGGACATCCGCAGCTGGATCGCCATGTGGAACACCGATCCCAAGCCCTACGTCTGGACGAAGACCGCGGACGAAATCCTCGAACGCCTCGCCAGTTATCTGAACAGAATTCC